>JAKLPV010000020.1 GCA_022013685.1 Anaerolineae bacterium | reverse complement strand
TGTCAATAGTCGCCCGGAATGCACCAGGGATATTCGGCCAAAGTGCGCCACCGGTATTCGCCCACGAAGTGCACCACTTTGCGGGGGTAGTACGGACTGGGATTATGGATGTTTTTTATTGTTTGCGGTGCGGTCTCCTTTTAGATTAATTTTCGGGTAAAATTGTCGTCCCCCCCCATTCAAAACGGGAACGGCCCTTTTGCGGCTGTTCTCGTTTTCATTAGGGGGCGAACTTGCAGGCCGGGGTTATGGATTGGGTAGCGCTTCCTGCTCGAGGCGGGCGCGATTTTGGGCCCGGTAGCTGGCTCCCCGGATGATCAGGACTTCGGCCCGGTCGAGCAGGCGATCCAGCCCGGCGGATGCCAGGAGTGGGTCGTGGAACAGGTCGGGGAATTCAGCGGGGGCGCGATTGGATGTCAGCAGGATGCTTCCCTTTTCGTAGCGCTCGTTAATCACATCGTACAAGTCTTCCGGGCCGGGCGGTTGGATGGGCTTGAGACCGAAGTCATCGAGGATGAGCAGGTCGGGGCGCAGGTAGGTGTTGAGGCGGCGCTCCAGGCTGCCATCGGCACGCCCGCCGTGAATGTGCTGGAGCATTTTTTGTGCGGAGACGAACAGAACGTCGAATCCCTGGCGGGCTGCTTCCTGGCCAAGTGCCTGACTCAGGTGTGACTTAGCGCGTCCATAGATCTACCTCCATAAGGGAAGACATTTTCAGGATGTTCGTTAGGGCTTCAACATCCCGTTTTTCCGTTTGTTTTTCTCAATCTTCTGGCGTAATCGTTCAAATAGTTCTTCATCTTTGCGAATCAGGTAAACACCTTTGGGGTCACGACTCACAAAATCAGGATGAATTGTTTGAGAGTAAATAAGCCGATATGCGCAAGATTCATTTACGTCAAGTTGTTTTGCCAGACCATTCACTGTCAAGCAACCATCCACTTCATCCACGCCTCTCAATCGGTCAAAAAGAGTATGCCACTTTCGTTTCAGCCGGATTTTCATCACGCTCTTGGTTGTCACATGTGGAGAACGCGCTGAATGGAAACCTTCTTGAGTGAGTATTTCAGCCATTTTCTCGTCATTGTACCCCAACTGCCAAAGCTCTTGAATGCGCGCTACCATTTGTTCAAATCGGCTTACATTGTGGTCAGCTTGAATCGGAGTAAGTCCAGTATGATCTGTAAAGCAGCCCGAGATCCAGACGATGCGGATTGCTAATTGGTCAGGCGCAGGACGCCGGATAATCACCCGCTGGATCAGGCTGCGCAGCATTTCTTTTTTCTGGGCATTGGATAAAGAAGGCCAAAGTTTAGGCAACCGCGAGCTGATTTCTCGAAACAGTTCCCGCAGATGCGGTGGTATCGTTTCAGGTTGCGGTGTTTGTTGAAAGTGGTGATAATTTTCTTCAGTTTGGCGCAATTGGAGTAGCTTGGCTTCCCAGCGACGCTCCAGTTCCACTGCTACCAGGCGATTTTCCGGGTCAACCACATCATACTGGCGCTGAGCCAGGTGAGCTTCATATTCGGCCCGCTTAAGTTGTTCTTGCCATTGTCGTTCCAGTCGTCTCTGGTCTGCTTGCTGCGAAACCAAGATTGCTTCCAGTGCATCCAACCTGGCGGGCTGGATGACATCAAAGAACGCTTGAACAACCAGTTGATCCACTACAGGCGCGCGGACTGAGTTGCAATCACTGGTTATCTGAATGGTTCGCACCAGGCCGCGGCAAACGTAACGCGGGGTGTGTTTGTAAACCGTTTGCATGTGATGCCCACAGCGCCCACAAACAACCAGCCCCTGTAACAATCCGAGGCCTTCTCGTGCAATACCCTGCGCTTTCTGGCGCACTTCGGTGAAATACAGCCCGTTTTGTTGAATGCGTTCTTGGTTGGAAAGATATTGTTGCCAGGAAATATAAGCCGGGTAGGTATCTGGTTGAATATGCAGCCATTCAGAGATTGGTTTGCGACGATGTCCTGTGGCTGGGCGTCCATCTTTACGCAAAGTAGCATCTGCCTGGCGACGTCCGTACGCAAAAACCCCCGCGTACGCTGGATTATTGAGCATTTCGATCACTGCCGATTCACTGGCATCTTTCCACAAGAGTTGGTTGGCTTGTGGCCCGGCGTTTTGGCGTCTGGGAAAGATGATGCCATTCTTGCGCAGGTAACGGAGAACCTTGTTAGCACTGCCCAACTCTTCAAACTTGGCAAATGTCAGTTCGATCACGTGTCGCACCTGTTCGTCCGGATCCTTGATCACCTCGCCGGTAGGCAAACGCAGATAGCCTGTTGGCAAACGTTGGCGGTAGGCCCCACGTTTAATCTGATTCATCCGGCCTGCATCCAGACGTTGATGGAGTAAATGCAGTTCGGCCTCGCTCATGGTGCCTTTGAGCCCCAGTAATAGACGGTCGTTGTACAAGCGAGGGTCGTAAACGCCATCATTATCGGCAATTAACGTGCAAAAGACCGACGCAAGGTCAAGTAGCAAATACCAATCCCGGTTATTGCGAGCCAGGCGGGACACTTCATAGCCAAAAACGATCCCGACATGCCCCAGAGAGACCTCCGCGACCAGTTCCTGGAACCCGCTTCGTCCGGCTGACTCTTTTCCTGAAAGGCCCAGATCACTATCAATGACTCGTATCCGTTCGGCTACCCACCCCAGTTCTTGAGCACGCTGTTGTAGGCGATACTGGTATTGCTGGCTTTCCAGGTTTTGCGCAACTTGCTTAGGACTGGATTGGCGCACATAGATAAAGGCCAGACGCTGTAGGTGCGCTGATGCGATTTTTGAATGGGTTAGGGGTTCATTCAGCGTTTGATTCATGCCCCACCTGCGCTTCCTGTTGTGTGACAATCTGGCAACAGATCTGAACGATTGTCCGCAGAACTATTTCTTGCTGGGCAGTGGTTAGCGTCTCCCAAACGGCCTGGGGCAGAAGTATTGCTTCTGCTGAGTTGTGAGTTTCCTGTTGTTCCATCTCCGCACTCCTTCTCAATTTGCGCACAGATACGCAGAAAGGCTTGGGTTAGTTCGTGCAGAGATGATATATCGATTGGCAACGGGAATGTCGTTGGTGGCTCATTTGCCAAATCGGTGGCGCTGATTGGAATCAGCCGTTCAGCTCCCTCGGCCAATCGCACCAGGCAGCAGGGAATTAGCCCTTGTTTGTTTTTGATGTGGAGCAGGGGAAAGGTTTGTCCAAACAGTGGGTGCCGGGGATCAACGACCGTCACCATTTCGGGGGCTGCAAATGTGTTTCTTTTGGGGGCATAAAGCCGGTTGGGTTTTTCCTACTCCGGTCGGGCCGCAAATCAACAGGTTGCGATGCTGGCGGATGTAGTCGCAGGCGGCCAATTGCAGGATGTGCTGGCGGTTGACGCCGGGGTTGAACTGGAAGTCGAAACCTTCCAGCGTCTTGTTGGTGTTCAGGGTGCTGCGGCGCAGGCGCTGGGCGAGCTGTTTTTGGGCGCGGCGTTCGGTTTCATCTTCCAGCAGACGAGAGAGAAAATCCAGATAGGACCACTGTCCGTCAATGGCCTGGCGCTCGCGGGCGCTGAGGGTTTCCATCACGCCGGACATCCTCAGCCCACGCAGTTGGTTGGCAAGTTGGGGTTTCAGTTCCATGAGCGCACCTCGGTCAGGGAGCCTACCAGTTCAGCCAGTGGGCGGGCAAAGGTGCGCGCCGGGGGCAGTTCCACCGGGATGCCCTGGGGTTGGGTTTCAAGGTTCTGGGCAAGAATGCGCTTCACGGTTTTGTAGGACAGGTCATCATAGTCCAGGGCCCGCTGGCAGGCGGCTTCCAGTCGTTGCGGGGTATATTTTGCTTGCAAGCCCAACAGACGGCCCATCGGGTGGAGTTGGTCGAGGCCGGTACTGGCCAGGAGCGTCTCCACCAATTTCAGGGTGGCCGGGCCTACTCCGGCGGCCTGTTCGAGCAGGGCGGGACGGTTACGTTCCAGTCCGGCGAGTTTTTCGGGCGGCAGGTGGTCGCGGTGGGTGTGCCGCTCTCCCGGCCGGGTGGCCCGGTCGTGGGTGGCAATCAACTCGTATTTGTTGTTGTAAATCCGAACCTGGCGGGTATTTGCGCCAATCAACAGTTTTTGGCCCAACAGGCGGAACGGCGCCGAGTAGTACGAGCCTTGAAAAACCAGGTGGCAGTCGCGGTGGAGTTTGTGCTGGCTCCAAATCACCCGGTCATAGGCCTCCTCGGGCAGTGTTTTCAGGCGGGACTTCTCTACCTGGCTAAATCTCTCCAGCGGACGCTCTTTGGTTGTGCCGTGAATGCGATGCCCGGCGGTTTCCAGACACCACTGGCGCACTTGTCGGTTGGCCTGGCCCAGGCTCATCTGGCCGCGTCCACCGAGAAAGTTGCCAGCCACGTAATCGACGCCGCGCTCGACTTTTCCCTTGTGCTCTGGTGTTCGCGGGCGGCAAGGATGAACCAAAAAGCCGTAGTGCTCGGCGCATTCGCGGTAGGTCATTTGCAGTTGCGGGTCGTCCCAAATCGATTTGGTAATCCCGGCTTTCAGGTTATCAATCACGATCCGCTCGGGAACCCCACCGAAATATTCCAGCGCGCGTTGGTGGCAGGTCAGCCACGTGCCAATGCTCTGGTCGGTGACAAATTCCACGTAGATATGGCGGCTCCACGATAAAACCATCACAAACGACCAGGTCTTGCGTAGTTTTCCGCTTGCCCCAGGGTTGTTGGGGTCGGCGTCCAGCATCAGCCCGACGTATCCGAAGTCTATTTGGGCTTCTTCGCCGGGCTGGCACTCAACCCGGGTGACCGCTTCCGGCGTTTTTGGGTCAATCCCTCGTGCCAGCCGCAAAACGGACGAGTAGCTGCCGGTGTAGCCGTTTTCCTGCATCCGCAAGTACATGGCGCTGACTCTCACTTTTTCATCCAGCCACTGTTTGATTTGCGTGCGGTACGCCTCGGCGCTCGAGACGTTTTGGGGTGGGACTTGCTCGGGCGGCAGTTTCGCTGCCAGGGTTTCGTGATCCGGCAATTCGCCGGTGAGTAGATTCTCAGCAAGCGCCCAGTCGCGGTAGCGTTTCACGGTACGCCTGTTGATGTTCAGGTCCTTTGCGATGCGGCGGTCGCTGTGGTTTTCGCGCAGCCGCCGCAAGATTTCTCGTATGTCCATGTATTTCAGCCTTCTTTGCACTGGTTTCCTCCGGGCAGTTTTTTTGTGGCCCGCGAGG
>JAKLPV010000019.1 GCA_022013685.1 Anaerolineae bacterium | reverse complement strand
GCGTTGGGTGGATGGGGGGGGGGCCGCGGGGGGGGTTTGTGGGGGTGGTCGTTTCCTTCAAAGTAGCGGTTGCCCTGGGGGTGGCGGTTTCCGTCTCGGGGGGAGGCGTCGCGCTCGCCGGGGCGGCCGGGTTCTGTCCGAGCGGCAGGCTGCAGGCTGAAAGGGAGAGTACCAATAAAAACAAGGCGAGTTTTTTCATAAAATCGCTATTTCCTTTCGAATAGGCAATAAACCTGACAGGTCTCATCATGCGCCTTCCCGCCATCGTTTCTGCTTGGACAGGGATGTTTTTGCGCAAGGCTTCTGTGAAGACCTGTCAGGTTTTATGGGGTTTTATAGTGAAAAGCCTCCAGAAAAGCGCAGACGTTCAGGCCGAGGGCTTCGTTGTTGTAGCCGCCTTCCATCACGGCCAGGGTCGGCAGGTTCAGCGCGGCGATTTTTTGCCCGATCTGGCGGATGCCCTCACGCGTGATGCGGATCCGTCCAAGCGGGTCTTCGCCGTAGATGTCCATGCCTGCCGAAACGACCAGGAACGCAGGCTGAAAGAGGGAGATGCGCTCGATGGCTTTTTCGAGGGTTGACAGGTAGGCCGCGTCGTCCGTGCCGAGCGCCAGGGGGTAGTTCTGGTGAAAGCCCAGGCCGGCGCCCGCCCCGGTTTGGTCGGCGTAACCGCTGTAGTAGGGATACTCAAAGTTGGGGTCGGCGTGGATCGAGATGGTCAGCACATCGGCGCGTTCGTAGAAGATGTCTTGCGTGCCGTTGCCGGCGTGATAGTCGATGTCGAGAATGGTAACCGGGCCAAATTGGGCCAGCCAGCCCGCGGTGACAGCAGCATTGTTGATGTAGCAATATCCGGCGCAGTTGGCGCGCCCGGCATGGTGACCGGGAGGGCGGCAGAGGGCAAAGGATGAAGGAGGAAGGATGAAGGATGAAGGTTTTTGCCCGGTCGTTGGTCCTTTGGCCTCCGCCAGCGCCTTGGCTCCACTTAACGCGCAGTTGGCCGAGGCCAGGGCGGCGGCATAGGTCCCGGAGACGATTGGGGCCGAGAGGTCGGTCATGTAGTAGCCGGCGCGGCCCAGCAGGGTGGTGGGGACGTGTCCGCGCGGGCCGGGCAGGGGAAAGGTGGCCGGTAAAAGGGCGGTGCGCTCGTAGTCGGTATCTTCGGCCAGCCACTCGTCGAAGGCGGTTTGCAGGAAGCGCAGATAGCCCCGGTCGTGGACCGCTTCGATCGGTCCCAGGCCAAAGTCTTCGGGTGGGACGATCTCGTAACGGGCCTCCGCCCGCAGCGCAGAGAGAATCCGTTCCACCCGCTCGGGCATTTCGAAGTTGGTGATTTTCTCGCCGCCGTCGAAGATTTCAAAAGGCGGGGCGTGTTGGCGGTGGGTGGGGGAGTAGAAGACTTTCATGCCGATTTACCCTGTCATTGCTAGCGTCCTGAGCGGAAGCGCGGTTTTCGCGCTGTAGTCGAAGGGCAGCCCCGACACATGCGCTGGCGCGCAGTGCCAGTGAGCAATCTTCCATTTAACGAGATCGGTTTTTCGAATAGATTATCTCCGATTAAGTGGAGATTGCTTCGCTGTCCTTCGGCTTCGCTGGAAATCGCTCCGCTCACATCGTGCCGATGTCCTTCGGTAGGACGCTCGCAATGACATCAAATTCTTTTATTTTGCCTTCTGGATGAATTCAGCCAGGTCGGCTTTGAGGGCGGCCAGGGCGGGCAGCAGGGCGTACATCATGTGCCCGGCTTCGTAGTAGCCCATGCTGACGTTCTGGCGCAGGCTTTCGTGCAGGCCCATGTGGTTGAAGGTGTACTCGGTGGCGAAGAAGGGTGTGGCAAGGTCGTAGTAGCCGTTGCCAACGAAGACCTTCATGTGCGGGTTCTGGGTCATGGCCTGGCGCAGGTTTTCGTAAACGCGCACGTATTCGTTCTCGTGCTCGGCATAGCTCCAGGGCCAGACCTGGAAGTTAAGGATGTGATAAGGCAGGTCGCTTTCGAAGTTCAATTCGGCGCGGATGTAGTGGTTGAAGGCGGCGGTGTACGGCCCGGCGACGTTGGCATAGGATGGGTCGTAGTCGGGGTGTTCGCCAACCGTGTCGCGGTCGATGCCGGTCAGACGACTGTCGAAGCGCCCGACGGTTTTGCCTTCGCCCCGCAGGAATTCCTTGAAGAAGCGCTGGTCGCTGATACGCAGGTTGCTGCGTTCGATGTAATCGGCGGAAAGCCCGGTGTAGCGCGCAAGTTTCTCGACCACGGCGGCGCGCTCACGTTTGGGCAGGGCGTCGCCTTTCATCAGGGCGCTGGCGTATTCGCTCAGGGCAAATTCGCGCACTTCTTCGAGCAGGTTTTGCAGGGTGCGGCGCACGCGCAGTTTGCGGTGGTACCAGGCACTGGCGGCGTATGACGGCAGGAACAGGATGTAGGGCAGGTCGTGGCCGGGCGGGAAGTCGAGGGTCGAGAAGTCGAGCACAGCCGAGACGAGCATGATGCCGTTCAGGTACAGTCCGTGGCGCTCGAGCAGGTGGCTCGAAAGGGCCGAGGCGCGGGTGGTGCCGTAGCTTTCACCGATCAGGAATTTGGGCGAGAGCCAGCGCTGGTAGCGGCTGCTGTACAAACGGATAAATTCTGCCACGCTCTCGATGTCTTTTTTGAAGCCGTGGAACTGTTTGGCTTTTTCGCCCTCCACCGGACGGCTGAAGCCGGTGCTGATCGGGTCGATGAAGACCAGGTCGGTTTCGTCGAGCAGGGAGTGCTCGTTATCGGTCAGTTGGAAGGGGGGCCGGGGCAGGTTGCCGTCAAATTCCATCACCACGCGCCGCGGACCGAGCACGCCCATGTGCAGCCAGACGGACGAGGAGCCGGGGCCGCCGTTGAACGAGAAGGTCAGCGGGCGTTTGGTCTTGTCGTCGACGCCGTCCAGGGTGTAGGCGGTGAAGAACATGGCCGCTTTGGGTTTGTGGCCCTCCGATTCCTTGTCTCGGTCGCCTTCTTCCTTTAAAACAATCGTGCCGGTGGTGACGGTGTAGGCCAATTGCTTGCCGCCAATCGTGACCGTATGCTTGCTTTCGACCAGCACATCTTGCGGGGTGGGTTTGGGGCTTTCAGGTTTCTTTTCTTCCTGTTTTTCGTCTTTTTCTACACTCATGGGGAAAACTCCTGTAGGGAATGAACTTTTTTCAGGCGCTGACCGGAATAGTATACCCGTTTCGGCTGTAACTTGCATTCGCATTTTTAGCCGGAACGGGCACGATGCAGTATCTTTTTTTTACCCCTGTTTTGGGTTTGGTAACAATTTTTGTTGACCAGAGAGCCCTTTTTTTTGTTATAGTATAGGGGATAGTTCGGTATCGGTTGTATATTCAACCAGCATCTCTATCAAATATCGCTGAT
>JAKLPV010000228.1 GCA_022013685.1 Anaerolineae bacterium | reverse complement strand
GCGGCGCGCTATCGTTGAGCAGCCGCCACAGAATCCAACCCGTCATGCCGCGCAGGTAGGCTTTGAGCGCAAAACCCAGCAACGTTCCAGAAGATTTTCGTTTCTTCATGCCCGGCATCCTTTCTCGACACTACCCGCGAATAAAATGCGGCATCTCAAACGGGATTTCCAACGAAAGTTCCACAAATCCGGCATGCTCTCCGTTTTGATACCAGGGTGTCTGATAGATCAGCTTCTTGATGCCGTTTTTTTCGATGGTGTAGATATTTTTGGAGCGGGTTTTCATCATCGCTTCCAGTTTTTCGCGCGCCGCCTGGGGATGACAGTCGAGCATGTTCTTGCCAATCAACGCGTAACCGCCATCGCTCTCGAAGGTTTTGGCGGCTTTGTCGTTCATCTCCAGAAGTATGCCTTCTTTGTCGCAAACGGTGACGGCAGCAGGGAATTCTTTGAGCCAGTTCATGGTTTCTCCGGAGTCCAAAGCCTCCCGACTTTGGATTGACACTTACATAGTCCAAAATCAGGAGATTTTGGACTCCATATCAAACTGAAGCGGACAGCCGCCGCCGCACTCGGCCAGGATCGCGCAGCCCTCGCATTTCAGGGGCAGATCCCGGCGTTCGCGCAGCTTGAGGGCCAGCGGATGGTTCCAGATCGTGTCCCAATCGTCGCTCAGCAGGTTGCCGAGCGGCTTGTAGTAAGACTGGCAAGGCAGCACCGCCCCGTCTGGCTCGACGCACATGTTGTACTGGGCCGCCGTGCAGCCCTTGACGCCCAAATCCATCTGGGTCGGGTCGAAGTGGCAATACTGGGTCGGTGTGTACCAGATCAGCTTTTGGCCGCTCGCCTCCGTTTTGGCGCGCGCCATCTCGAGCAACGGAGCCAGGTCGCGTTCCGGCAGGCCGCTCCCGACCGTCGCGCCGTGACCGGAGTAGATCAGCGCATTCAATCCAACGGTCGGCACACCCATCCCGGCCAGAAAATCGAGCGTGGCCGGGATGCTGGCCACATTATCGTTGAGCATGGTCGTGTTGGTCATCACGTACAGGCGCGTTGCCAGCACATTCTTCAGCCCGGCGATGGTCTGCTCGAAGGCGTGCGCATTGACCATCTGATCGTGGATGTTGGCGTCTGCCGACTCGACCGTGATCTGGACGTGATCGAGGCCTGCATCCACCAACCGTTTAACAAAGTTCGGATCGCTCAGCCGCCGGGCATTGGTATTCAAACCGGTGATCTGACCGTTGCCTTCGGCGTGGGCAACCAACTCTGGCAGGTCATCCCTTAAAGTGGGTTCACCGCCGGTAAAGATAATGTGTGGAATTCCCAAGGCCCAGGCTTTGTCGATGACCTGCTTCCACTCTTCGGTATTCAGTTCCGGCCTCTTGAGCGGCTGGCCGGGTTTGGGATGCTCCAGGTTATAGCAGTGATGGCAATCGTTGTTGCAGCGATAGGTCAGCGCCAGATCGAGCCGGTACGGCGCGGAAGGCCGGGCGCTGAACGGCATCAGCGTATCCAGTTCCAGTTCATGCACCGGGCAGGCACCATCCGTGCGGATCAGGTTGGAAAGTTGCAGGTTGAAGGTTGCAAAGTCCTGTTTTAAGGTGTCAGGTTTCACGTTCCAGGTTTTTCGGACGACTTGCAGAACTTCCTGCTCACTTTTGCCGTCCAAAACCAGTTTCGCCATCAGCGCCGCCGTCGGGTTCAGGTGCATGATGCGATTGGCGTTGACGATCAGCGTCCCGCTGCCATCCGGGTCGAGCCGCAGGTGGACGCGGCTCTTCTCGGTCGGGTTTTCGATAGCGTAATGATAAAGCGCGGCCTGCGCGTTCAACGTTGAAGGTTGAACGTTGAAAAAAGCAAATCTTGCAGCCACTTTTTTGACATTTTGACCAAGTTCACGAATCATTTAGGATACCTATAACGTTAAACTTTCAACCTTAAACCAATACTATCGTCCGCCGCCGGCGCAGGCGCAGGCGCAACCGGCGCAGGCACAAGCGCAGGCGCATCCGCCGCCACCGCCCGAACGGCCTCCGCTGGATGTGGGCTTTGGCAGCGGGTTGGTGACCTTGGTCACGCCCTCAGTGAAGTTGCCGCCGAGAACTTTTTGGGCAAAGGTCTGGGTGCCGGTGACAACCGAAGCGGCAAAATCAGCGCCGGGGAGCGAAGCGCGTCCGCCGCTGCCCATCGAAACGGGCGCGGAGCCGACTCCGCCGGCCATCGAAGATCCGCCACGATAGATCGGATCGTAGCGTCCCCACCAGGTTGGGATAAAGACCGGTCCGGTAAAAGTGCGCCGGGCGCGATCATCGTAGTTTTTATCGAGCATGGTCCACTCGATGGCTTCCTCAAACATCTGGCTTTGCATTTCGGGCGTTCCGGCAGCCGCGATCTGGGCCCAGGCTTTGTCGTTGATCGATTTGTAATATTCCAGGGTTTCCTTGCGGCTGAAACCCTTCATCTTCTCGCCGACAGCCTTGACCAAATCAACCGTCATTGCCTGCAAAGCTTTGCGGCGCGCAGGCTCTTTGGTTTCCTTGAAAGCATTCAAAAATTCTTTTTCGTACTCGCGCAAGCCTTCCGGCAGGGGGTTGGCAACGCCAAGCTGCAACGGATCACGCTTGAGCACTTCAGCTGCGTTCTTTTTGATGACCCCGAACAAGACCATGGTCATCACTTTTTCGAGCGGCTGGCCCATCAGAATGCCGGCCTCGACAGCGGTCAGGCCGCGCTTGATGCCGTGTCCTTCAATGGCAATCTTGGGAGGCAGGTATTGTTTCTTGCGTTTATGTTCGCTGACAGCTCCCAGGATCGGGCCGCCAAAGAAGAATGCGCCAAAACAACAGGCAAAGCCAAGTCCAAAAAGGGTATCTTCGTCAATGTCGAGCATATCCCAGAATGAGGGGCGCACGATCACGCCTTCGGGCACATAACTGGCCGGGAAGGAGGCCCCAAAGGTATATTGGGTATAGCCTTTTGCATCGCCGCATTGCCAGGTGTAAACGATGCGACCGTCCGCATCGAGCGCGGCGGTCGGTTCTTTCTCGCACGGCCAGCCGCCTTTGGCGAGGTGATAGCGCGGTTCTTCGGGTTTCACTCCCGGCGGCAGGTGGAAGCGCACGGTGATGTTGCTGCTGCCGCGCACAAACTCCGAGCCAAACCAGGTCGGCGAGAAGTTCATGCTGGCATAATTTTCATCATTGTCATCCGGGAACAACATGCGGCTGATGCTGCCGACCCGCACATTGACCGTTCCGCGCTGGCCGGGTTGGATGGCGCGCGCGCCAAGTTCAACAGCCACGCCATACGAACCGCTGCCCTGATAATCACTCGAAATCGAGAGCGGGTTGCCATTCACATCTGCCTGGATGGATGAGTAATCGTAACTTCCATTTGGCAGGCCGACATCGACAAAGTCGATCGGGCTGGCCCCGGCGGCATTTGCAAAAGTAAAGGCATATTGAACGGTCAATGTGCCGTCGTCATTGACATACACATCGACCGTTTCCTGTTCAAGGGTAAAGGAGTAGTTTTGGGCTGAAACACTCGAAACAAGCCCAAAGGCCAGCGCAAGCACGAGCAGGAAAGATAAAATTCGCATTTTCATGGACGTCCCTCCCGAATAGAACGTTACCACTTGGGTTCTTCAGTGAGCTGATAGGTGGATTGGCAATAAGGGCAGGTAACGACTGGCGCACCTGCCATAATCTTGATATCGGTCGAAGTGATGACGCCCCCGCAAGACTGGCATTTCATCTGCTCGACTTTGGTCTGGCCAGGTAAATCGAGATCCATCTTCATGGTGACATTCTGGACCACCTCGGTCTTTTGTCCGCGCACCCCAACCCAGACCAGGAATGCCCCGCCCGCGGCCAGGAACAGGCCAACGACAGCCATGCCAATTCCCAGGCCGGTCCAGCTCGAATCACCGCTGGCGCTGGTGGAACCTATCAGGGCTAAGGCGCCGTAGCCAAGAAAACAGAGCGAAATCAAAAACAGGATTCCGGCGCCGATAAACGAAAAAGTACGACCCATAGCAACCTCCGTAAATAAAAAATATCTTTTTCAGTGTAGCACTTTGACAAAAAAGAGACAAATGACTTTTGTCTCTTTTTTGTACGCATTTCTTGCCAAAAAATTGCTTACAAACCAAGAGACTCGCTAGGGCTGCCTCTTCTTGATGATTCCTTCAACATAAATGGCAGGCAGCACCACCAGTAATCCGGTTTGAGGCGTACTTAGATCGCCCAAAACCTGGCGGGTGGCTTCGATCAGCGCCTTGACCACGGATTCATCGTCACAGACAGAAAATACGGTGCGCCCGATAGCTTCAGGGTCGGGATAAAAATCTTCCAGCGAAGGTAAAAGCGGAATGTCGTCACGCAGGCCTTTGCCGCTGCGCAAACGTCCCATGCCAGTGCTGTAGAGTACCGTAACGCCGCTCACCCCCACATCTTCCCAGGCTGCAAGCAGGTTATCCAGTTTCAAGGGGTCGTACACAATAGCCACAACAACCACCTGGTAGCTCATATTTACTCCTTCTTGTCCGGATTTGTTTTTTGAAGTTGAAATAAATAACGCAGCATGGGGGGTGTCACCAGCGTGGAGATGACCACCATGCTGACCACGGCGGAAAGGTTGGCCTGGCTAATCAGCCCTGCGCCAGCGCCCACGCTGGCAACGATCAGTCCCACTTCACCGCGCGAGACCATCCCGGCGCCGAGCTGCATACTTTCCAGCGGCGAATATCCCGCCAGCCAGGCGCCCGCGCCCGCGCCAAGTAATTTTCCGAGGATGGCCACCACGATCAAAGCCAGGGCCAGCCAGATAACACTGCCGACGCTGCTCAAATCGGTTTCGAGGCCAATATCCACAAAAAAGATCGGCACGAAAAAACCATAGGCCAGCGCGCCGATCCGTTGTTCGATCAGATCGCGATCTGGCAGGCGGGCGAACATCAATCCGGCCAGGAAGGCTCCGGTGATGGCCGCCATGCCGCCGATCAGTTCCGCGCTGAGGGCATAGGCCAGCATCACGATTACTGCCAGGGCAAGAATATTTTGGCTAACGGGTAAATTGCGTGCCCAACGCAATAGACGCGGCAGCACCCACAGCCCAACCACAACAGCCAGTCCAAGGTATAAAATCATGCGACCCAGCACCCAGGCGATGGTCGAGAAATCTCCGCCGCCGTCGGCCAAACCAAAGAAGACCGAAAGTAAAAAAATGACCAGGATGTCATCGAACACTGCTGCGCCAAGCAGGCCAAGCCCCACGCGAGAACGTAAGACTTTAAGTTCCATCAAAGTCTGGGCTGAGATGGAAACAGAAGTCGCGCCAAGTGTTAAGCCCAGAAATATGGCCGATTGCGTCTCAAGGCCAAAAAGCACCCCAACCAGCCAACCCAACCCGACCGGGACAATAACTCCCAGTGTTCCGGCGAAGGAAGCTACCTTGCTGCTTTTTTTCATTTCATTAAGGTGAAGTTCAAGCCCGGCCACAAACATCAAAAGCAGGACACCAATTTCCCCCAGTTCTTTAATGAACTCGGGTAAAGAACTGTTACCGCCGAAGACAGGAAAGTGCAGCAGGTCCAACAAAGACGGGCCAAGCAGCACGCCCACCAGCAACTCTCCCAGGACGGAGGGTTGGCCAAGACGAATCGAAAGGTACCCGGCCAGTTTTGAAGCAGGCAGGATGATCAGCAAAAGCAAAAGCAGTTGTAAAAAGTGATTTTCGATGCTCATTATATTTGATTACAGTGTACCACCGGCCGGGTTATGGCTGGTGCGGTTGCGACGGAACTGTGGAAGTTTGCGGAATGCGCACCTGCAAAGCTGTGAAAAAGTTAATGATGGCCAGTGCCGCGCCCATTAGAAAAACGTACTGGAAACCGAAGGTACTCCAGATCAGGCCGCCCACCAGCGCAGCGGAAATAGAAAAAATATGGTCGATGGTTACAGCTGCTGTCAGGGCCGGCTGGATATCATCGGGCTGCTTGGCGATTTTCTTTAAATAGGTGGCGCGCGCCATGCCGACCGAGAAGATCATCTGATCGACCAGGAAGCAGATGCAGACAACCAGAAAGGCGATATTTACCGGCAGCAGGAATTTGGCAAACCCGTAGCCAAAACAAACGGCAACCAGTATCACCGCTTCAGTCGCAAGCACGAAGCGCTCACCGAGTTTGTCAATGGCCCAGCCGAGCAAGGGCTGGAAGAGAATCCCGATCACCCCTCCGATGGTGAACAATGTCGCCATGATCTGGGTCGGCTGCTCGAAAACCTGCACCAACACCCAGGGCGCAAACGTGATGAACAACTGCTTGCGCGCCCCGGAAATAACGTTCAGGGCATAGTAAAGCTTGTATTCCTTGTGCAATTGCAGATAACCGCGGCGCGTGACCACTTTTTCGGGGGTCATCTGGTAAAGCAGGAAGGCCGCCAATAGCAAAAATGCAGCCGCGATCGCGAACGTATGCTGAAAGGTAAATCCCGCATATTTGAAGCCGAGAAAAACCATGAAACTGCCCAGAATGGCGGCGGCGTTGCGGATGGCGTTCAGCTGCCCCAGGCGGCGGCCATCCTGGCCTTCGCGCGCCAGTTCCATGCCGATGGTCGAGGCGATCGGCATGAACAGGTGGTCTCCCAGGCTGTAGACGAAGAGCCACATCACCATCACCCAATAGCTGGGTGAGGCAAACCCGATCAGGAATGCCCCGACAGCAGATAGCAGGATCGAAACCACTCCCAGGCGGCGCGAGCCTAAAAACCAGAGCGCCGCCGAGACAAAAACCACCAGGAAACCGGGTAGTTCGCGCGGAAATTCCAGAAACGAGCGCTCGAAGCCACTCAGGGAAAATCTCTCGTTGAGAAAGTTGTTAAAGGTGGCATTCATGATGCTGAGCGCCATGCCCAGGATCAGCGCAGCGCTGGCGAACAGGATCAGATCACGGGAAGATTGTTTTAAACGGGAGAGCAGGGCAGACATGCTTGAAAACCTTTCAAAGGGAAATGAAAGGAAATTCTAGCACGTATTCAGCTTTTATCGTTCGCAGAACCAGATGTAAATCGGATGTTGACCGCCCCACGGAAAGGCGGGGGACGAAGCCGAAACACCCACCTGGAAACTTTTCGGCATAAACACAAACTGCACATCCTTTAATGCCGCCGTTGCAGGAAGATCAAAGCGCAGCCAGGCATCCACTTTTTGGCCCGGAAACAGGGTTGCGCCCAGCGCGGTATAGTCCGGGTAACCCTGTCGATGGCCGTAAGCCGGTTTGAACTCGGTCGCAGCATACAGGGCGCTGAAATGTTCAACCGTCGGCAGGTTGAAATTGGCCTGCCCGGTATTCTCCAACTGAACATGAATCCAGAGAAAATTCCGGCCCTGGGTTGGCTTGCGCTGGGTGCCGAATTCAGTGACATAGCTGCCGCTGATTTCAGCCTGCAACAGGCTGACCTGCAGGCCATTCCACATCATTGAATCTCCGGGCGCAGAAGGAGTGGGCAAAGCCGTCGGGATGGGCGTCACTGTCGGCGCGGGAACGGGGCTGGCAACAGGCGTGTTTTTTTGAGCAGGGGTGCAGCCAGCAAACAAGACCAGGCATAGCAAAGCGTATATTTTTTTCATATTCAGGCATTCTTTCCAATAAATTTCCGGGTTGGGTTTACGCATCATTCAGGTATACGTTTGGCAGCGGGGAAGGTCTTGCGAATCATACCAGAAAGCAAAAAACGTCAAACTCCGGTTAGATTTGGCCAAATTTGCCGGCAAACGGCGCAAGCATCGTCAGGCAAAAAGCCGGGGCGCGGCGTATCATCAGGGCAACCACTCAAAAGGAGAATCTGATGAACGACAAACTACAACTCAACCCAATTGGCACCATCCACGCATCTGATGAAGGCGCCCAACTCGAGATCCTGCCGGCCTATCGCCCGGCGCTCAAACAGCTCGAGCAGTTCAGCCATGTGCTGATCTTCTGGTGGGCCGACAAGCACGACAACCCCGCCGACCGCAGCATCATGCAGACCGAACTGCCTTACGCGCCCGGGACCAGCGCCGGGGTCTTTGCCTGTCGCGCCGAGTACCGGCCCAACCCGATCGCTGTGACGGTTTGCCCAATCCTGCACATCGATGAGACCAACGGTCTGGTCATCCTGCCCTGGATCGATGCCTTCGACGGCACACCCCTTCTCGACCTGAAGCCGTACATCCCCGTTTGCGATCGGGTGCGGGATGTCAAAGTTGCGCCCTGGTTCGCCGAATGGCCGGAGTGCATGGAAGATGCCGCGGCTTTCTTTGCCGAACACGCTGTCGAAACTGGCGGTTAATCCTGGCGTAGGGGCACGGCGGAGTTCTTGAAGAGACAAAGATCGTCTCAATCTGCCGTGTCCCTGTGTAAGGACACGGCGGAGCTCCTGAAGTGACAAAGACCGTCTAAATCTGCCGTGTCCCTACTATAATGGGTATATATTCACCAGGAGCTGCCCATGCAACCAACCATCCATTCCCTCGACCAACTGACCCTGCTCGGCCTGAGCTTTTACGGCGATCCCTTCGCTGTCAGCGGCGATTGGGATGTGGAAAATGAAATCGGGCGGCTCTGGCAGCGCCTCGGACACAGCCTGAAACGTTACCCGCACCTGCAACCCCTGGCCAACCGCACCTACGAAGTTCACATCTACAATCCCGAAACCGAGCAGAAAGGCCACTTCGAGGTCTTTGCCGGTGTCCTGATCAACGACCTCGATCTGGCTGCACCCGACCTGCTCATCAAAGTGCTGCCCACCGCCCGCTATGCTTGCTATACCGTGCAGGGTGAGAAAATCGTCACGGACTGGTACGCCGAAATCGAGAGCGGGCTGGGCGAGATCGGCTACCGCCGCGCCGGGCAATACTTCTTCCAGGTCTACGATGAACGCTTCAAAGGCATGGAACACCTGGCCGAATCCGAACTCGACGTTTACATTCCGATCCAGCCGCTCGCTTAACCATGAGCGACGCCCTGACCGCTCTCGCCGCCAGCCTGGCCTGCGTCGAGGCCCGCCTGCGCGAACCGATCAGCGTGGCCGATATGGCCGCGGCGGCGGGCTATTCCCTCTTTCATTTTGAGCGCACCTTCAACAAAGCCGTCCACCACACCCCCTACGATTACTTGATCCGAAGGCGGCTGAGCGCCAGCGCCGCAGAACTGATCCACAGCGAGCGGCGCATCACCGAGATTGCCGCCGACCTCCAGTTCCAAAACACCGAAACCTACTCGCGCGCCTTCAAGCGCATGTTCGGCACCCAGCCCAGCCAATTCCGCGCCGATAAAAACCTTGATCCGCGCTTTTTGCTCGCTCCGCGCAGCCTGGCGCACCTGCAAAACAATGCTTTGGGGGATTTTCTACACCCGGACTCGACCCTTTGCCCGGAGCGCTCGCTGGCCGGGTGGATGATCCGCCTGACCGGCCCAGACCAGACTCACGAGCTGCTGGCTGCGCTGCGAAAAGCCGTTCCCAACGCCCCGGCCTGGTACGGCGTTAGCCTTTACCCCGCAGATTGGACAAAAAACGGAGCCTTCTACCTGGCTGCGGTCGAACTCTCCGCGTCTGAAACGGCACCGCCGACCTTCGTTCGCTACACTCTACCGGGCGGGATGTACGTCGCTTTTAGCCACACATCCGCCCCGGCCGCCCTGCCCCTGACGCGCGATTATGCTTACCAGACCTGGCTGCCGCGCAGCGCTCAAAGCGCCGAATCGCACTTCGACCTGGAAATTTATCAGCTAGCACAGCCCTGCCAGCTTGCGCTCAAGCTCGATTAAACGGCGAGACAGGCCGCGGGGAGAACGATTCGGGATAAATGGCGTTAAACGGTATGACGCTTATCGCTGTCGGAAACACCACTCAAACGGTACAATTCAAATAATCATTCGGAGTCAAACGTCTCCAGACGCTTGTTCGAAAATCTGGAGATTTTCGACTCCAAAAAAGGAGAGCCATGAGCCTTCAAGATCAATACACGCGCTGGAAAGAATCCGCGCACAAGAAATCTGTCGAAAAATTTCCTGAACGCAAGCCCAAATTTGAAACCTCGTCTGGCATCGAGCTGCCGCCGGTCTTCGCGCCAGCGGATGCCGACCCGGATTACATGGAAAAACTGGGTTTCCCCGGCGAATACCCCTTCACGCGCGGCGTGCAGCCGACGATGTACCGCGGGCGTTTCTGGACGATGCGCCAGTACGCTGGCTTCTCGACCGCCGCCGAATCGAACAAGCGCTACCGCTATTTGTTGGGAGCCGGACAGACCGGGCTTTCGGTGGCCTTCGACCTGCCGACCCAGATCGGCTACGACTCCGACGACCCGATGGCGCTCGGCGAAGTGGGCAAGGTCGGTGTGTCGATCTCGTCGATCGAGGATATGGCAACGCTCTTCGACCAGATCCCGCTTGACAAGGTCTCGACCTCGATGACGATCAACGCCCCGGCCGGGGTGCTGCTGGCGATGTACATTGCGGTCGGCAAGCAGCAGGGAGTCGAGCCGAAAGCCCTGCGCGGCACGATCCAGAACGATATTTTGAAGGAATATATCGCGCGCGGGACGTATATCTTCCCGCCCGCGCCCTCGATGCGCCTGATCACCGACATTTTCTCGTACTGCGCCGCGGAAGTGCCAAGCTGGAACACGATCTCGATTTCCGGTTACCACATCCGCGAGGCCGGTTCGACCGCCGCCCAGGAAGTGGCCTTCACCCTGGCAAACGCCATCGCCTATGTTGAGGCCGCCATCAAGGCCGGCCTGCAAGTGGACGATTTCGCCGGGCAACTGTCATTCTTCTTCAACGCCCATAACGATGTGCTCGAAGAGGTCGCCAAATTCCGCGCGGCGCGCCGCATGTGGGCCAGGATCATGCGCGAACGTTTCAAGGCCCAGAAACCGTCTTCGTGGCAGCTGCGCTTCCACACCCAGACCGCCGGTTCGACCCTGACCGCTCAACAGCCAGAGAACAACGTTGTGCGCGTTACACTCCAGGCGCTTTCGGCCGTGTTGGGCGGGACGCAATCCCTGCACACCAACAGCATGGACGAGGCGCTTTGGCTGCCGACCGAGAAATCGGTGCGGGTGGCCTTGCGCACCCAGCAGGTCATCGCCTACGAATCAGGTGTAGCCGATTCGGTCGACCCGTTGGCAGGCTCGTATCTCGTCGAGCACCTGACCGATGAGATCGAACGCCTGGCCTCTGAATACATTGCCCGCGTCGACTCTTTAGGCGGCGCGATGAACGGCATCGAGCAGGGCTATCAATCGAACGAGATCCAGAATGCGGCCTACGAAGCCCAGATGGCGATCGAAAAAGGCAGGCAGATCGTCGTCGGCGTCAACCAGTTCCAGGTCAAGGAAGAGATCACGCTCGAACGTCAGGCGATCGACCCGGCCATCGAAGCCGAGGCGCGTGCCCGGCTGGCCCGGCTGCGCGAAACCCGCGACAACACCAAAATCGCCGAACTGCGCGCCCACCTGGTCAGCGCCGCCAAAAGCGGGGAGAACCTGATGCCGCTCTTTGTCGAATGTGTCGAAAACAAAATGACCCTCGGCGAAGTCTGCAACACGCTGCGAGATGTGTGGGGCGAGTATATCGCGCCGGTGTTTTAGGTTTGGTGGAAGGTAGTAAGTGGAAAGTGTCAGGGACGGCCGCGCGGCTGTCCCTGTTTTATTGATTGAGTGTATACTTTTATGAATACTTAAACTGAGTAACAAATAGGTTTGCTGTAGGAGATTAAATTATATGTTTATCCCTGATCGCTCTGCCGAGAAGTCAACAGAAGATAAACTTAACCGTGCTCCGTTTGCGCACAAATTGGCCGATACTATTCGAGATTGGAAGTTGGAAGAGAGTATAGTTATTGGTTTATACGGACCCTGGGGGTGCGGAAAGACATCCGTACTAAATTTTTCTGTGGAAAGATTGAGAGAAACAACCAAAGAATGGGAAATTGAAAAGAAACCAATTATTATTTGGTTTAATCCATGGAGTTTTTCGGAACAAGAAAAATTATTACAAGCCTTTTTTCAGCAAATTTTTGCAGAAATCAAGAAAGTAGACCCTAAAGCAGGCGAAGATTTAAAGCAAACTATTAAGAAATTTGCTCAAGTCCTTGGTGCATTGGAACCGATCCCTGGGGTTGGTCAAATTTTTAGTGCTGGACAAAAATTTGTTGATATTTTTGTTTCGGATAAAACAATTCAAGATACCAAAGAAGAAGTCTCGAGTGTTTTTAGAAAATTAAAGCGGAGAATTTTAATAATAATTGATGATGTTGACCGCCTTAATCGTGAAGAAATACGATTACTTTTTCAAGCCATAAAAATAAATGCTGATTTTCCAAATACCATATATCTTGTTGCATTTGACAGGTCAGTAGTTGAGAATGCATTAAGTAATGCACAAGGTGTATCAGGAAGAGAATATTTGGAAAAAATTGTTCAAGTTGGATTCAATGTTCCTGATCCTGACCCAACGTTATTAAACAAGATTCTTTTTGATGAGTTAGATAGAATTCTAAACTCCGCACTTACAGAGCCTCTTGATAGAGAAAGATGGCTAAAACCTTATTTTTGCGCAAACAGACGGTATTTCTATTTTTTAGTGCAAACAGAAGCGGTTTCTAATCGCTCTGCGAAGCCAAAACAGTACCTTTCCAAGCACAAAGCCAGTTCCGCTGAAAATTGCTTTTGGCTTAGCAAGT
>JAKLPV010000227.1 GCA_022013685.1 Anaerolineae bacterium | reverse complement strand
TCGCGGCGTTTGATTTGATAAAGTTGTGACATGTTGTACCGTTCATATAATTGCTCATCCGCCTGTTTCGCCAGAGGATACCATTGCATGGCACACGTAAATCCCTCGGCTACGAAATAGCGCCCGGTAAACCGGGCTGTTCTACAGGAAAATTCTATGCCTTTCTCTACAGATAGTTTGCTCGCCGATATTCCCGAAAAATCGCGCCGCGATGTGCCGCGCGTGGTCAATCGCCTGCTCGGACAGACCTTCATCTACCAGGATGTGGAAGCTGACAAGGATGATTATTACTTCATCTATCGGCATCGCTCCGTTTTTGAGAATTTGCTCCAACTGGCTGGGTTCAGCCTGCTCCACGATGATTATCATCGCATCTTCCAGGTTGTCTCTGAATACGGTTATACCCGCGCCCGCTACAAATTGGATGAAAGCCTGATGATTCTTGTCCTGCGAAAACTGTACGAGGAGAAAGTAGAACATCTCAGCCTGGCCAGCGACCCGGTGGTGACGATTGGTGAAGTTCGCGAGGAATATCGCACTATTACAGGCAAAGAGCGCGACCTGCCAATGGGTCTGTATGAAACGCTTCTGCGCCGCCTGCGCACGCTCGGCTTGATTGATACGATTGATGGCCGCAATATTGATGTTAAAGATGCAGACTCTCGTTTGCGCCTGCGCGGTTCCGTGCGGCTGATTCTACCCATCCAGACTGCTGATGAGATGGAAGCGTGGCTCAGAAAATATCGGACGGGCGTGGATGAATCACCCGAAGAAGAAGGCAACGCATGAAACTCCTCACCCGCATCCGCCTCGTTAACTGGCATCTCTTTGAAAACATCACCATCAACTGTCAGGGAACCACTTACTTCATCGGCATCAACGGCGCTGGCAAATCCACCGTGCTCGATGCCGTGCAGTTTGCCCTGGTCGGCGGGCAGCGCGATGTGCGCTTCAACCAGGCCGCTGTCAGCGGGGGCAAACGCACTATCGCCAGCTATGTACGCGGCGAACTTGGCACCGAAGGCCAGCGCTACCTGCGCGGTGACGCCACCGGCCTGGTTGCGCTCGAATTCAAGAACCCTGACGGCACTTTCTTCACCCACGGCGCGGTCATCGATGCCTACGAAGATGGCCGTAACCCCGATGTGGCCTATTTCATCGTCCACAACACCACGCTGAACGATAACTGGTTTTTCAAAGCCCCCGGCCAGCTTTTCGACACGCGCGCCTTCAAACGCCACATCGAAAACTTCGCCATGCCATCTTCGAGCCGCGCCCAGGTCTTTACCCGCCTCGAAGACTATCGCGTCCATTTGCTCAACCGTCTCGGCCAGCTTAAAGACACCTTCCCGGCCAAAATAGTCAAGGGGCTGGCCTTCAGCCCGCTGACCGACATTCGCTCTTTCGTCCACACCTACCTGCTCGACGAAAACCTGGTGGATGTCAAAACTCTGCAAGCCCAGCTCGAGACCCTGCGCCATTTCGAGAGCCTGGCCGCCGATGTGCGCCAGCGCATCGGCTCGCTCAACCGCATTGAGGAACTCGACAAAGAACGCGCTGCCAATCGTCGCCGCCGCATCACCAACACCTATATTGCCCGCCGCGCCCAGGCGGATATTTACCTGAAAGAACTGTCGGAGCGCCGCCTCGAACTGGATGCCCTCAAACTGGAAACCAGCCGAACCGAACATCAGCGCGGCGAACTCACCCGCCACCTGCGTTTTGCCCAATCAGCCCTCACCGACGCTGAAATCACCCTGCGTTCCGACCAGACCGCCATCCACGAAAAAGACCTTCGTGAACAAATCGCCCGACTCACTCTCGAAGTGAACGACCTGACCCGCCGCCAAACCGACCTTGAGCGCAGTTTTACCCGCGAACGCGCCGATACCAAAAAACTGGCGGCCTTCCTCCATGCTGACAAACTGGAAACCCCCGATGCTTTCGATTCGTTTGCAAAAGACCCAACGCAAGACGCCATTTACAAATTGCAAGAA
This sequence comes from Anaerolineae bacterium, assembly GCA_022013685.1. Taxonomy (GTDB): domain Bacteria; phylum Chloroflexota; class Anaerolineae; order Anaerolineales; family Villigracilaceae; genus UBA8950. The sequence continues at coordinate 20,454 of JAKLPV010000227.1, read as the reverse complement.
AGTCTCTCGGCGCTTGGCAGTGAATATGCCCGCCAGGAAACACTCCTGGCTGAAAAAACCTCCAGCCTACGCGTCGAAGCCGCCAGCCTCGAATCCGACATTCGCAAACTACGCACCGGCGACCGCGAAGCCTCCGTTGAAGCCGAAGCCCCCAACGCTGCCAAACTGCGCCAACTCATCCGCGCCCAACTTGGTCTGGGCGCCAACGAAGTCACCTACCTGTGCCACGAACTCAAAATTCCAGACGAAAGCTGGCAGGATGCAGTGGAAGGTTTGCTTGGATTCAACCGCTTTATCCTACTGGTTCCACCAGTTCATTACAGCGCAGCCATTAACCTGTATCGCCAGCACAAAGACAGCCTGCACGGCGCAACCCTGCTGGATACCGACTCCATTCTCAAGAACGAAACACGCAATATTCAACGGGATGCACTTGCCGCTGAAGTTGCCACCGCCAACCCAGCCGCCAAAGCCTTCATCAACCTGATTTTGGGGAACTACAACAAATGTGATACGCTTGAACAACTCCGCCCCCACCGCACCGCCATCACCCGCGAATGTTTCGTCCGCCGCAACTACACCGACAGCCACCTGAACCCGCAGGTGTACCGCCGCTGGTTCATCGGCGAGCGCGCCGCGGCCCGTCAGATTGAACAACGCCAACAGCGACTCGATGAAATCGCCGCTGAAATGATCCAACTCAACGAGCACGCCAATGGATTGCGCGAACGCCTGTCCCTGACCCGCGACAAAATCCGCACGCTCATCGAACTCGAACACGCCCTAGAATCCATTTCCATATTGCCCGAACGGAACACGCAACTCGCAACGCTCAAACAAGAACTCTCCCAACTCGACCTGCTCTCCATCGAAACCCTAAAAGCCGAAGTCACCCACTGCCAAAGCGAGCGTGACCAGGCCCAATCCGAAGTCAGCGCCATCGAGCGAACGCTCGGAAAACTCGAAGAGAAGATAACCCAACTCGAAACCGAAGCCATTCCCAGCCTGGAACGTTCCGCCGATGAATCACTGCAAGAAGCGACAAACTTCCTCGAGCAGGAAAACGCCGACCAAGAGACTCTCTCCGATGTCCAAAAAGAGTACGAACGCCGCCTTGAACGCCAGCCGCTCGAAGTAATTCTCGAAAACTCGACCAAGAAACAAAACGAATACCAGTCTGCCGAACAACGCTCCCGCGACCGTCTGCGTGAGTCAAAACAAGAATATTCCCTCAAATATGACTTCGGCTACGATGAAACGGAAAACGCAACCCGCTACACGGCTGAAAAAGACAAGTTGGTGAACTCAGAACTCCCAAACTACGAAGCCCAAATCGCCATCCAACGCAGATTGGCCGAGCAGGAACTCGTCGAAAACTTCATCCACCGCCTGCGTGAGCAAATCGAAGATGCCCGCCAGCAATTGGCTTTCCTGAACAGCACGCTTTCCAACCTGCGCTTCGGCGGGGAGCGGTTTGAATTCATCACCCAGCCCTCACCCCAGGTGAAGCAGGTTCATGACATGATCATGGACAGCCAGCAGGTGATGGGCGGCTCGCTCTTCGATTCAGACTTCCGCCAAAAACACCAACAGGGTTGGGATTTGCTCTTCGAGCGCCTGACCCGCCACGACGATGAGAATATCGAGTTGCGCGAATTACAGGATTACCGCAACTACCTGCAATATGACATCCGCATTCACTACCCCAACGGCGACCGCGCCATTTTAAGCCAGATTAACGCCAAAAAGAGCGGCGGCGAAACAACTACGCCGTTTTATGTGGCAATGGCGGCTTCGTTTGCCCAGGCCTACCGCCTGAACCAGCCGCGCCCATCCGACACCATCCGCTTGGCGATGTTCGATGAAGCCTTTGGCAAAATGGACACCGCCCGCACCGCCAGCGCCTTGCAATTTATGCGCGACGCCGGTTTGCAGGTGCTTCTTGCCACCCCGCCAGATAAATCTGGCTCGCTTTTGCCGTATGTTGATAGTGTGCGAACGGTGGTGCGCAAAAATAATCATTCGTTTGTGATTGAGATTGACAAGAATGAGATGATTGCGGAGTTGGAGAAAGAATAGCCCCATAAACGGGTTGATGCTTGTATGCCCAACCGGGAAGATGTTATTGTTTTATATTGCATTTGCCGCGCCCTCGCTCCGCTGGGATGTGAACATCCCGGCTACCAAACAGCGCCGGATAAATCCGGCTTTTTCCCATGAACATCTCCTTCACCCCATCGTCCGATGTTGCTGCCGCGCTAAACACCCTGCTCGACATTCTGGAGCGCAGAAAAAGCCCTGAAGCGCGTTCCATCAAAGTCAGCCTCGTCGATATCTCCATGCCATCCTACTTCTCTCAAACCGACCCCAGCGCCCGCCTGACCGCGAACGAACAATTCACCGCCCTCGAAAAAAACGGCCTGCTCAAACTCACCTGGCTCCCCGGCGAAACCGGCCACCTGCTTCAATCCGTCACACTTCAAACAGAATCCGCAACACATATCTACGAACTCATCCATCGCCCCGCCAAAACCACGCGACAAAAGAGCCTCGAAAGCCTGCTACTCGCCGAAAAATTCCGTTTTGTGGATGACTGGCGCGCGCGGGCTTTACGCCACGTTTTAGAGAATCTCCACGCCGGGAAATCCCCCTCACCTTTTAGTCTGGCCGATACCAACTTGGGCACCGACCTGCTCGCCGTTATGGAAGCCTTATCCACACTCCAGGCCGAAACCCCCTACCGCGTCTTTAGCGTGCGCGTCTTCAACGACAGCAAACGCATCGAAACGATTAAAAGCCAACTCGTCAGCCTGGCCCGCATCGGCAACCCGGAGTGGAAACGACTGTCCGCAGAAGAAATCCTGCGTGAACTCAACCTTGTCCCCAATCCCACCTACCTCCACTTCGCCGGTAACTGGCAGCTCACCCTCGAAACCGGCGAAATCCTAACCCTGGGCGGTTTTTTCCCCTCTGTTGGCTTCCCCGCCGCCCAAACCGCCCAACTCCAAAGCGTTGCCATCCACGTCGATGCCGTCCTCTGCATCGAAAACCTGACCACTTTCCACGAATTTGTCCGAAAAAATAACCAATACGCTGTCATCTGCACTCTCGGCAACCCGTCCCCCGCCCTCCGCCGCCTGCTGCGCCTTATCCCTGATGCAACCCCCATCTACCACTGGTCCGACCTCGACTACGGCGGCTTCAACATCCTTAGCCAACTCCGCCGCCTAGTCCGCCCCGACATCCAACCCTATCGCATGGACGTTGCCACCCTCGACGCCAACTATCCCCGCTCGCGGCCACTCACCGCATCCGACCAGACCAACCTGAAAAAACTACGCATCCGCCCCGAATTAAAAGACATGCGCGAGGTCATCGCGCACATCCTACAACGTGGGGTTAAGTTGGAGCAGGAAGGAATTGAATTTTAGGCCAGCTTTTTTAGTTCTTTTTGCAGGGACGGACGGCGGGCGTAGGTGGTTTTAAGTTGCGCGAAATAGGCTTGCCATTCTGCCATGCGCCCAGATAAAAGATAGGCCTGTTTAGCCTTTGCCAGCCAGCGCGCGGCGTGGGGATAGTATTTGCTCTGGGTGGGTTCAATCAGTTTTTCAGCCTCTTTGATGGAAACACGAATCACCCAATCGGGGCGGTGGGCGATGACAGCGTCGGCCACTTTTTCGCGCAGGTTGTAACTGTAAAGATTTTGTTCGGCAAGGGCAATCGCCTTGTCCCATTCTTGTTCATGCAAATAGACATCTATGATTGCATCGGTTCGATTCGATTGCAGCAGGATTTTTATTTGTGCGGGTTTCATCTGTTGCCAGCGCTCACCGGAAAGCCGCTGGATGTGTTTGTAAGCCTCAAGACTGGGCCCTTCGGCAAAAGCCGCAAGATGGGCTTGCAAGGCTTGTTCGTTGCTTCCCTGCGCTTCTTCCAACGGAGCCAGCCAGGTCGCCAGGTGAAATTTTGGCCCTTCGAGATTCAGCCCGTATTCCGCCAAACCGATGGCATCTGGCAGGCGATTGCTTTCGCGCAGGGATTTGGCAACTTCCAGCACATGAATTGGATCAGAAAATTGGTGAGCCGCGTCAATTCCTTCTTCCATGCGCCCAATTTCCAAGAGTTTTTTGACATAACGCAATTGCTGGCCGTTTAGCTGGCACAGGGCCAGGAATTCATCTGTGCGGCCCTGGCGTTCAAGCACGTTTAACTTGGCTGCTTCCAGAGTATCAATGTATTCGGAGGATGTATCCCACCCATAGTCCAGCGCGTGTTGGACGAGGTTTAATCCATCTTCGATGCCATAACCGACCAGGTTCTCAGCCACCGGTTCAAACCTGCTCACCAGATCTTCACGCTCTTTTTCAGTCAGATCGGTGCTGAGAATGGCTTCGGCCAGAGTTTCCCCGGCGTAATCGGCGCTGTCGCCAAGTTCGCCGTCAGAGTCGTCGAACATTTCGTAGGCGTCAGAGAGTTCTTCAAGCAGGACAATGAGAATTGTAATCGCGCCCTGGGCATCACCGGCAGCCATAATATCGATGGCGGCATTGACGATTTCATCCAGTTCTTGTGCCACGCCGTAGGCGGACTCATAATCATCGTAATAACCCCGGTTCGGACGCAGGATATTTTTGATACGCTTGCGCCAGGCCGATTCAGAAACCTGGCTGACCGGCCTGGACTGGGAATCTGTTTTTTTAATAGTGGCAACAGGCAGGCTGGTTTCGAGCCAGTCGTAAAGTTCGGGCTGGCGATCGGCCAGTTTGCTGAGAATCACGATCAGGGCGGCTTTGTCCACATTTTCCAATAAAGCGGGGATGGTTTTTCGCTCAGTAAACTCATCTGGTTTGTGGATGTAGGTCAACAGCAGGGCGACCAGATGCTTGCAGTAACCGCCCATTTCGTAAGGGCAGGTGCAATTGGCGGATTGGATACCGCCTTCATCGAGGCTGATGCGCAGGCGGTAGATTTCGCTGCCAACACACTCGGCCAGCAAGGTGCTGCCCTCCCGAACCGTGTTGTAAATTGCGCCAGACTGGTAATATTCACGCCCACGCTCGAAGCTTTGCGCACTGGCGTAAGAACGGATGGCAGATTCGGTTAAGGTGCTCATCAGGAATCCTGCTTTCGAATGTGGTGAAGGTAAGCAGCGTTCAGGAATTGCTCGATTTGGGTATGGAGCGGGATCTGGCGGTAGGGATTTTTTTGCGCAGCGGTGTGGATGGTTTTGGCGCAGGTTTTGCAGAACAAATAGCCAATCAGCACACCGTGCTCGCGGTAGATATACGCATTTAGAGCCAGGGCCTCTTTGCTCTTGAATTTCACCACACCGTCGGTCTGGCGGGAACAGCCAGGGCACAGGTCGCCATCGTAAAACCAGTAAGCTTTGACGGCAGAGCCAAATTGCGCTTTGGCTTGCGCAAAAAAGGCGTTCATCAGTTCGTCTACTCGTGAGAAATTTTCGGATTGGGTCATAGCACCTCATTCTCGTACAAAATCTCGTATTTATAGCCTTGCTCGGTCAGGAAACGCTGGCGGTTGGCGGCGAAAGTCTGGTCAACCGTCTCGCGGCTGACAATAGTGTAGAAATGCGCCATCGCGCCATCGCTTTTGGGACGCAGAATGCGCCCCAGGCGCTGGGCTTCCTCCTGGCGGCTGCCAAAAGTGCCAGAGATTTCAATCGCAACGCTGGCATCCGGCAGGTCGATGCTGAAGTTGGCGACTTTCGAGACCACCAGCACCTTCACTTCGCCAGTGCGGAATTGTTCGTAGAGTTTTTCGCGTTCCCGAACCGGCGTCTGCCCGTTGATCAGCGGAGCCTGCAAGAGCGCGGCAACTTCGTCCAACTGGTCAAGATACATGCCGATAACAAGAATGTTCTCGCCAACATGCCGCTCCAAAATCACTTGCAAAACCGGCAGTTTTTTTGGGTTGTGCGCCGCGACCGAATATTTATTGCGCTGCGGCGCAATCGCATAATCCATTTTGACGCTCTCGGCCAGCGGCACGCGGATTTCGTGACAGGTGGCGGTGGCAATCCAACCCTGTTTCTCCAAATCTTTCCACGGCACATTGTATTTTTGCGGCCCAATCAGCGAGAACACATCGCCCTCCATGCCATCCTCGCGCACCAGCGTGGCGGTCAGTCCCAGCCGCCGCCGGGCCTGAATTTCGGCGGTGATGCGAAAGACCGGGGCCGGGAGCAGGTGGACTTCGTCATAGATAATCAGCCCCCAGTTGCGGGCGCTGAACAGGCCAAAATGCGGGAACTCATCAACAGAGCCGCGCTTGCGGTAGGTCAAAATCTGGTAGGTGGAAACTGTCACGGGGCGGATGTCTTTTTGCAGGCCGGTATATTCGCCAATCATGTCCGCTGTCAGCGAGGTTTTATCCACCAGTTCGGCCATCCACTGGCGCACGGCGACTGTGTTGGGCGTGAGAATCAGCGTGGAAGTCTGCAACTGCGCCATCGCCGCCATGCCAACAATGGTTTTGCCCGCGCCGCAGGGCAGCACAATCACGCCGCTGCCGCCCCGTGCCGCGCCGCCCGCGTGAAAAACCTCGGCAGATTCTTCCTGGTAGCGCCGCAAGCGAAAAGGTTTTCCACCCAGCGTCGCCAATCGCAGCGCAATCGGCCAATCTTCGCCGGTCACATATCCGGCCAGGTCTTCGGCGGGATAGCCGATTTGCAGCAGGGCTTGCTTCAAGTGTCCGCGCCGTCCGGGGGCAACCAGCAGGCGGCGCGCATCCAACTGTCCGTGCAGGTAACGCGCCGTGGATTTATGATTCTGGATTTCGACCATCAGCGTGGCATCGTCGCTGGTTAGCACCAGGTTTTCGTCCTCGCGCACCAGTTTCACCCGCCCGTAGCGCGCCACATACTCTTCAATATCGCGCACCACATTCGAGGGCAGGCCGTATTTCGAATAATCTTCCAACTGCGCCAAAATTTCGGCGGACGAAAGCCCCGAAGAAGCCGCATTCCACAGCGAAAGCGGTGTAATGCGGTAGGTATGAATGTATTCCGGCGACTTCTCCAACTCGGCAAAACGCGCCAGCGCATCACGCGCGGCCTCGTAGCGCTCGTTTTGCACTTCGAGCAGCAGGCTTTTATCGCCCTGAACGATAAGGGGGTTGCTGGGGTTTGGCATAGGTTCTGGTCTCGATGTCATTGCGAGGAGCGTCCTGAACGAAGGCGCAGTTTTTGCGCCGAAGTCGAAGGATAGCGACGAAGCAATCTCCAACAAAACGATAAATTTGCATCGACAAGCATTCTCCACTTAGCGGGAGTTTGCTTCGCGCACACGCCCTTGCAATGCCATGCTATTCAATTTCAATCGCAAAAATATCTTGCAATTTTTGAACCGCCTCGTCAAACCTGGTCTGTTCTTTTTGCTGGATGTTGACGATGCGGGTCACCGGGTCGGATTGGAAGGGACAGCGCAATTCGGCCAGAGTCTTTTGGATGGCATCGAAGGATTCGGCGTCTGGAAACCGGTAGCTGATGGTGACGACGCGACTCACCTTTACCTGTTTCGCCGTTTTCTGGGCTTCGATCCACGCCGATTCTTTTGGGAAAACACTCTGGGCTGATTCCGCTATCGGGGCCAGTTCCCAAGCCGGATGCTGAATCCGCAGCGGGACGTGGCCGAGCGTTTCGAGCATGGAGAACGCTTTTTCGGGGCTGCGTACCAGGCGCAAACTGGGAGAGATTTTTTCCGCGATAAATTTTTCGGCTTCGATCGGCAAATCCGCCATTTCGAGCAAGGAAAAGCCATCGTAGAGCGTAAACTGCTCGGCATGACCGACCCACTCGTCCAGTTCAATTTGCACATTGGAGGGCAGGTCGCGCCCGCTGAGATTTTTCAGCAGTTCGATGACATCCAGATCCGGGTTTTTAACCTGCTCCGCGGCCACGGCGGCTTTTTTGAGCAGGAAGATGCCAACATACACGCTATGCCCATTTTGCGGGCTGGAGACCTGCTCACCCAGCGCGGCTACCTGGCGGATGATCTTTGCCGGGTAGAAATCGGACTCAATCACGACATCAAAATTTGGCTGGACAGTGACCTTGGGACTGGCTTCTTGCTCACTCATCAGGCGCTGAAAACGCTCGGTAACGCAGAAAGCCTTGAGCATGCCGCGCGTGGGCAGCAGCCCTGTGTAGGGATTGGGGTCGTAGCCAACCTCCACAAAGCGCATGGTCAGCGGAATATCTTCCAGAAAGCGTTCAATGTAGCGGCCTTCGACGCGCTCGAAGGCGTCGGGGGCGTTGGCTGGCACCGTTTTGCGGTCTGTGCTGTGGTTGTCTTTGCTTTCGTGAAAATTATCATAGCGGCCAATCTCTTTGCCCCAGCGGTCTTTCTTGGGATGATGTTCAGGAATCAGGAAATAGGGGTGGTTGGCTTTGAGATAAGCGATCAGCGATTCGGTGCTGACCCATGTTCCAGCGGGACAGGCTTTGAGCACTTCGAGCAGGAATTTGCGAACTTCGGGGAATTTGAGCGTAGGCATGACGCCTGTGGCGGCACCCCAGCCGTTAAAGCGGTCGAGGCTGCTGAACGAGCCGTACTGGTAAAACTCATTGTTGCTGGCGCTGTCATAGTCACGGCGCGGGCTGGCGTGGATGAGTGTTTCGACGAGGTGCTTTTCCTGCCTCGCGGGGGAAAGTTCGCTGAATTTATTTAAATTCGATGTATTGACAACGATGTAATTCTCAATAAACGATGGTTCTGAGCTGGAATAGCCGCGATACTCCCCTTTTGTATCATAGGAGACCAGTTGCAAGCGTAAGGCCAGGTTATCGATAAAATTCATCCAGTGCGGGGCAGTGTACATCCAATCGTCTTTTTCAGGCGGTTCGATGTCAAGTAACTTGGCGAGGCGCTTCAGGTCGGTATGCGGGATGTCATTAGTGCGCGTCATGCGTTTGACTTCACGCTCGCCAACGTAGTCGAGGTAGGTGAACAGGTCGCGCAAGATATCGCGGTCGTTGGAGAAAATGTTCAGGGATTGGGGGTTGAGCGTTTGGAGTTGCATGGTTTAGGTTTAAGTATGGGCGGAGTCGAAAATCTCCCGGTTTTTGATGCTCCAAAGTCAGGAGGCTTTGGAGTCCGGTTACGGTTTGACTGTTTTGACCACGAAGCCCGCTTTTTTAAGCACTTTTTCAACATTACTGCGGGATTCTTGGGGGAAGGCAATGAAGTGGTCGCTGAGCAAGACCAGTTTTTCTTTGAGTTCGCGCTCCAGTTGGACGCGCAAGCTCAGGTCACGCACCTGGGCGAAAAGCAGGTTTTCGTGCAGGATGGTTTTGCCCCATTTGGATTCGGCCGTTGCGAGGGTTTTGCCAAACGCCGAGACATTTTCCGCCAGCCAACGGGAGAGCGGGGCGCGGCGTTGGGCCGGGGCAGCGCGTCCGAGCTTGACCAGGCTGGGGGACGCCAGCAAAGCGCCATTTTCTACGGCGAGATGCGCGAGGGTATTGAGCAGGTCAAGGTTGTGAAGCGATATCAGGCGCAGGTCGACTTTGACGGAACCGGGGTTGGATGTGGTATCGGCCCAATTAAGGGGGGCCAGATAAGGGTCGTTTTTGCAGGTTGGTGTTTTTACAGGCTCAACAACCAGCTGGGCGAGACGATAGTGCGGGGTGCGGTCGATGTCAAGGCGCGAGAGCAGTCCCAATTCCCAGCCCTGGCGTAGTAATTTTTCGACTGAAATATCGCGTCCGCCAAACGAATAAATGAGAATGGCCGCACCCAGGTCTTTGTGGCTGCGCCAGGTTTGGTCATTCAGCAAATTGAGGACGGCCTGAGTGGGCGCAAGTGAGGCGCTGACATTGGGTTTAAAGACGTTCAAGGCGCGCTGCCAGGCCAGGTCTTGCCACAGGCCAAAAGTAGCGAGTGAAAAAGGGAAATCTTTGAGATATATGCTGCCGTGTTTGATGTGAATGGGGAGCGGGTCGTTGGGGATGGCAGGTGGGCCGCCAACGAGTTCAAGCAGTTTGCGGCGCACGGTGTTGTCGTTTTGCTGACCAGGGCTGTCGTTCTGCTTTCCAGGCAGGGATGGTAGGTAGGGAGCAAATTCGGGCGGCAGGGCAAAACGCCAGCGTTCCATTTGGACGGTTTCGGCCCGGGTTTTGACTTCGGCCAGAACCACCAGCCCGCGCCGGACGAGGTTCTTTTTGACATCATCGAAAGTGTTTTTGTAGCGTTGGGTGAAGGTGCGATAGCTGGAGCCGCTTGAACCATAGAGCCGTTCGAAGAAGGAAATATCTACCGGGCCGGTTTCGTGCAGCAGTCGCAGGGTGGCGGCTTCGTTGGGTTCAAGGGCCGCCATGGCATCGGCAACGCCAATGGATGTCAGGTAAAAACTGGCAAAGGAGGTGCGCGAGGCGGTTTCTTTGGCGCCGAATCCGCGCGCTTTGCGGATGACGTTCAGGTCGACGTCCGAGAGTTCGGCGCACATGGTATGCAGCAGTTGGGGGATGGACATAGGAGATCGTTTTTATAATGCTGGCGTTATTTGTTTGCAGGATTGTGGGATTGTACCGCGAAAATATGGGTTATTTAGATATAAATTCCGGGCTCTTTGGGAATCTCCGAGGCAGGTCAGTTTGGGCGGGGATTCGTAATAAATTTTTCTTGAAAGGAACGTTCTTATGTTCATACTTTTTGGGCAAACAGGTAGTGTAAATAAGGAGTCTTTCAGTTTACACTTAGGTAAATAAGTGTTATTATAGGTTCGGTTGTTTACGGTTGCCAGGAATAAACTCATGAATCCAAACGACTTTCGCTCCATCGAAACTGGTCAGGTTTTCTTGACCAAGCAAGGATATTACACCTATATCCCTGCGCCCTTGCCCCCCAAACTAAACTGGGCGTTACCGCTGATTTCGACATTATCTGAAGCAGAGCGCGATTTAAGTCGCCTGGCGACGCTGGCAGGAGCATTCCCCTTTCCACGCTTGCTGATCAAGGCATTTATACGACGCGAGGCGGTGCTTTCGTCCCGGATAGAGGGCACACGTGCTACATTGGCAGAGTTATACACTTATGAGTCTGCCCAGTTATCTTTTCTGGAATCGCATGATGATGTGCGTGAAGTCCACAACTATGTCGCCGCACTGGATTATGGGCTGGAAAGCTTGAAACAATTCCCCATCAGCCTGCGCTTGATGCGCGAGATTCACGAAAGGCTGATGCAAAATGTGCGCGGTGGGAACTTAACACCAGGCGAATTCCGGCGCACCCAAAACTGGATTGGCGCGTCGGGGAGTACGCTGACAACCGCAACCTATGTTCCTCCGCCCGTGGATGATATGCATGTGGCGCTGGGCGATTTGGAAAAATTCATCCATACTGGCACAGAGATACCTTTCCTTGTACACGCTGCCATGATCCACTACCAGTTCGAAGCCATCCACCCTTTTTTAGACGGTAACGGACGCGTAGGACGTTTGCTGATAGCGCTCCTTTTTGCAGATTGGCAGATTCTGACACAGCCTTTGCTGAACCTGAGCGTTTACTTCGAACGCTATCGGCAGGAGTATTACGATCACCTACTGGCAGTTTCCCAGCACGGAGATTGGGAATCCTGGCTGCGCTTTTTCTTGCGCGGGGTAAGTGCCCAGGCCAAGGATAGCGTTACTCGCATGGAGCGGCTCGAAGCAATCCGCATCAGGTATCAGCCTGTTGTCGATTCCGAAAAGAATGCCGAACGCATGGGAGCAGTGGTGGATTTCCTGTTTGGGCGGCCAATCTTCAACGCAAAACAACTGGCCGAAGGGGTGAATATGCCTTTCAAAACCGCGCGCCAATATATTGAGAAACTCGTCCAAGACGGTATTGTGCGCGAGGTGACCGGATACGCGCGCAATCAGATTTACCGGGCCGATGAAGTATTCAAATCGTTGGATAATGTCGAAAGCTAATGCTTTAAAAGCTGGTAACCCGTGTTGCCCCAAAACATCGCCTAAGGTATTATGTAGTTACAGCAAACACGCTAAAAGAAGGGAATACTGCGCGAAAAAGCGGCATTTTTGCCTAAAAATCTGCTGTTTTGCGTATAAAATGTCATGAAAACTCTCTCCGCCACCGCCCAGGCCTCACCCAATATTGCCTTTATCAAGTACTGGGGCAACCGCGATTCTGCGTTGCGCCTGCCCGCCAATAATTCGATCTCGATGAACCTGGACGGACTGTTCACGCGCACGACGGTCAGTTTCCAGCCCTCGTTGGGGGTGGATGAACTGATCATCAATGACCGCGAAGTGACCGGAAAAGGCCTGGAGCGCGTATCCGGCATTTTGGACCTGGTCCGTCAAACGGCGGGGATCGATCTACGGGCCGAGGTGGTCTCAGAAAACAACTTCCCGACCGGGGCCGGGATCGCCAGCTCCGCGGCAGCGTTTGCCGCGCTGGCTTTGGCGGCGACCAAGGCCGCCGGGTTGCAATGGCCCGAATCGGCCATTTCGCGGCTGGCCCGTTTGGGATCAGGATCGGCCTCGCGCAGCATCCCCTCCGGTTTCGTCGAATGGAAAATGGGCACGGGCGACGAGGACTGTTACGCCGTCTCGATTGCGCCGCCCGACCATTGGGCGCTGGCCGATTGTGTGGCGATCGTGGCCACCGGGCACAAAAGCACCGGTTCGACGGAGGGCCATGCCCTGGCGCCGACCAGCCCGCTGCAAGCGGCGCGCGTTGCCGACGCCGCCCGCCGCCTGGACATATGCCGCCGCGCCATTCTGGAGCGGGATTTTGAGACTTTTGCGGGCATCATCGAGCTCGATTCGGATATGATGCATGCCGTGATGATGACCAGCCAGCCGCAGTTGTTTTACTGGAAACCCGCCACCCTGGCGGTGATGGAGACGGTGCGTTCCTGGCGCAAAGACGGCTTGCAAGTGGCTTACACCATCGATGCCGGGCCAAATGTGCATGTGATTTGCCCGCAAACCGAGATGGCGCAAGTGACAGCTTTCTTGCGCGAAGTACCCGGTGTGATGGATATTTTACAGGCCGGGGTGGGCGGCCCGGCGCGCCTGGGTTAACGCAATACTTATAAAAAGGGGATATAATCCTTCCAAGCGTGTCTCATTTTCAACGGTATTGACGTAAAAAGAAGGATAAAAGTATGGATTTTTTCGCGTTTCTGGTTTTCTTCCTGGTACTGGCCGGGAGTATTTTCATCCACGAGTTGGGCCATTTTATTGCGGCTCGCATGGCAAAGATTGAAGTGGAAGAGTTTGGCTTTGGCTTGCCGCCCAAAGCGCTGACCCTGTTTAAATGGCAGGGCACCGAATTTACCCTGAACTGGATTCCGTTGGGCGGGTTTGTGCGTCCCAAGGGCGAAAATGACCCCAACGTGCCGGATGGCCTTTCTGCCGCCAACCCGTGGAAGCGATTGGGCGTCTTGTTTGCCGGGCCGATCATGAACCTGCTGACGGCCATCATCGTTTTTGCCATCATCGTCAGCCTGAGCGGGGTTGCAATCCCGGGTATGGTTAATATTGCCGATGTCCAACCAGAATCACCAGCGGTTGACGCTGGTTTTGTGGCAGGCGACGTTATTTTAGCGGTCAATGGAAATCAAGTTTCTGACATTGCAGAAGCGCGCAATACGATTCTTGAAAATCTCGATCAACCTGTTTCCATCCTGATAGAGCGAAACGGCCAGCAACAAACGATTGTTGCCACCCCGCTTTCAACCCGCGTTAAAGAGAACCAGGGAGCCTTGGGAATCATCCTGGACGCCCCGCGCCGCCCTGCAACCCTGGTCGAATCGCTGACCGGCGGTGTGGCCCTAACCGGGATGCAAGCAGTCACCATCTTGAGCATTCCACTCATGCTGATCGAAGGCGCAATTGCGCCCGGTGAGGCCCGCCTAGTGGGCCTGGTGGGTATGTTCGATATGTTCTCACAAGCCGTCGAGCGCGATACAGAGACGCGCCAACAAGTTGCAACAGCCAGCGCCGGATCACCTGCGCCTTCGCCGACCAACTACACCCTTTCGCTAATTGCCATGTTGAGCGTTTCGCTGGGTGTCTTCAATTTACTGCCCATCCCGGCCCTGGATGGCGGGCGTATCCTGTTCACCCTGCCCGAAATCCTGTTCCGCCGCCGCATTCCATATCGATTCGAGAATGTTGTCAATGGCGTGGCCTTCCTGCTGCTGATTGGCTTGATGATATTCGTCAACCTGATGGATGTCTTGAACCCATCCAATTTTCAATTACCATAGGCATTCCTGATGAGCAAACCCTCTTTTCAGACTGTGTTGAATGCGCTGTGCGACACATCGACCGCGTTCCCCAACCGTTATCTGCCCCATTTTTCAGACCTGACCCCAATTGATATTTCCATGCTGCTCTCGCAATGGCCGACGCTTGCAACCAAACGCAAGCGCACCCTGCTCGCAAAACTGGTCGAACTCTACCAGGCTGATACCCTGCTCTCCTTTGATGCCCTGGCGATTGCGCTGCTGACCGATGCCGATGAGCAAATCCGCAGCGACGCCTTGCGCCTGTTGGTGGAAAGCGACGATACCCACATCCTGCCGCGCCTGATGGACATGGCCGAGAACGACCCGGCCACGGATGTGCGCGTACACGCGATCCATGTCCTGGGCAATTATGTCGAACTGGGCGAGTTGGAAGAAATTGCAGCCGAGGCCCAGCACAGCGTCGAAAATACCCTGCTGCGGGTGGCGCATTCCGAAAACACCGATGTCCAGCGCGCGGCCATCGAGGCGATTGGATTCTCCAGCCGCCCCGAAGCCGACGCCCTGATCCAGAATGCCTATTCAAAGCATACGCCGCAATGGGTGGCTTCAGCCTTACTGGCGATGGGACGCTCGGGGAACGAAAACTGGGAAGAATTGGTCCTGACCAAACTGAGCGACCCCAACGACGATGTGCGCCTGAGAGCCATTCAGGCCGCGGGTGAATTGCGCATCGGCTCTGCCCGCCAGTTCCTGCTCGACCTGCTCGAAGAAGAGGAAGATGACGGCCTGTTTATAGCCACCATCTGGGCGCTCTCGCAGATCGGCGGCGAGGATGTGCGCGTCACCATCCAGACCCTGCTCGACCAGGCGGAAGAAGATGAAATTATCGACTTTCTCGAAGAAGCCATCGACAATCTCGACCTGACCGACCAGATGAACTCCTTCGATTTGCTGGCCCTCGATCCCGACGACGACCTGACCGAAAAATAATGAAAAAACACCCGCTCCTGTTCGCGCTGATTCTCGTGGCCTGCCTCACTGCGGCGCAGTCGGTTGCCGCACAAACCGGGGTCACGCCCGAACAGGTTAACGCCGAATACGATTTTGGGCAGCAAGTAACCCTGCGCGCAAAAATTCAAAGCGATCAAACCATCAGCCAGGCACAGGCCTTCCTGCGCGCAGAAGGGGATAATCACACCATCACCCTGCCGGTCAGCGTGGACCAAAACGGCAACTTGCTCGCCAGCCACGATATCGCCCAGGCGCGGCTGCGTCCGTTTGCCGAGATCACTTACTGGTTTCGTTTCATCTTTGCGGATGGGACAACCGCCGACTCGCCCCAGTATTCCTTCCGCTATAGTGACAACCGCTTCCCCTGGCAATCGCTCGAAGACGGCCACCTGCGCCTGCACTGGTACGCCGGTGACCTGTCTTTCGGACAAAATGCCCTCGACTCAGCCCGCAACGGGATCGAACGCACCAGCCGCCTGCTCTCAACCAACCTGAGCCAGCCGGTGGATATTTACATTTACGCCAATTCAAACGACCTGAAAGCCACCATCGACGCCTCGGGCCAGGCCTGGGTCTCCGGACACGCCAGCCCCGACCTGTACCTGGCCTTTGTCTCGATCACGCCCGGCCCCGAACAAGCCCTGAATATGGATCGCAAAATTCCGCACGAACTGGCCCACATCCTGACCTATGAAATGGCCGGTGAACGCTATTTGCTGCTGCCCATGTGGCTCAGGGAAGGCATTGCAACAATTTCTGAGATTTACCCCAGCCTCGATTATCCGCGTTCGCTTGAATACGCGGTCGAGGCAGAGGGGCTGCTTTCGTTCGCCAACCTGTGCGGGGATTTCCCAAGCGACGCTTCGTCACGCTTCCTGGCATACGCCCAATCTGAATCGTTTACCCGTTACCTTGTCGATCAGTACGGAATCTCGGGCCTGAACCGGCTGGTCCAGGCTTACGGTGACGGGCTGGGCTGCGAACAGGGCGTTCAGCGCGCACTCGGCGTTCCACTGGCCGAGTTGGAATATGCCTGGCGCGCCAACCGCCTGGGTGAAGACCGGCTGGCAATGGCCCTCAAAAACCTATCTGGATATTTGATTGTCTTTGCGGTCTTGCTGGCCCTGCCGCTTACCCCTGCAATTTTCTCGCGCAAAACAAAAGAATCCGATGGAAAATCCAATCCCAAATGAGCGCCTGCATTTGTGGGCCGCTGGCCGCGTACAAGCGGTCGGCTTTCGCGCTTTCGTAGCCCAGGCCGCCAACAACCTGGGTCTGACCGGCTGGGTACGCAATGTCGGCTACGACCAGGTTGAAGCCATTGCTGAAGGCCAGCGCGCAGACCTGGATGAGTTCGCCGCCATCGTCCGCGCCGGGCCGCGCGCCTCACGCGTGGAAGAGTCCCGCATAGAATGGCTCCCAGCCGGCAATGAGTTTATCGACTTCACAGTGCGCAGCAGCCGCTAATAAGCATATTAAAAATATAAAACCGGCCCTTTTCAGGGCCGGTTTCTTGTTGTCTGGCGGGGTAGCCCCGGCTACAGAATGGCGACGTAAATATACAAGCGCGATTGGTCAGAGCCGGGGGCAAACTCATGGGTGTAGACTTCCATATCGAACCGGGAAGGATGGATCTGCACCCCGGCCTGGGCCAGCCCGGTGTTGTAGATGTAATGGTAGGTCTCGCCGAGCGTCTCCAGCTTGCCGTGATGGGTAAAGACAATGTATTTGTGGGCCGGGACTTCGCGGCAGACCATCCCATCTGGAATGAACTGGTCGTCGGCTACTTCAACCGCGGCAACATATTCAAACTCGCCAGCCGCCGCCCCGACAACTTCAGAAAAGCACAGGCCATAGCTGGTGCTCGGATCGATCCGCCGGGGTTCGTTGATGCGCGGGATGAATGTGCCCCACATCTGGGGGATCTCGCCCTGCTCGTTCTTTCCAACATACGAAATGCCGATCGCCTTAAAGGCGGGCTTGTTGACAATTTGTGTTTTCATGATGGTTCCTTCTTTCTTTTCATGCACAGAGTGAATGGATGCCGGCATTCTGGTTTTCTCGACCGGGCATTGCGCCTCGATCAGGCCGTTGCTTCCGGCAGCATTTAACATGGCGCTGACGCCATCTTCTGACAGGTAGATCTCGCGGCAGCTCCCGGCAATCTGGTAGGAGTGATCTTGCATCCAGGCATACAGCGCGGCGTAGGTCTGCGGCAGGGTTGCATAGTCGCCGCAGTGCACCAGCGAGGCCATGCTGGGGACTTTGGGCAGGCTTTGCAGTTCAACCGGGCTGCCCTGCCAATCTCCCTGACGCTGTCCGCTCCTCAGGTTGACCCCGACCGCCAGGGCGATCTCGAGGTCTTCTTCGGCATGCGGCAGCTCGTTCAGGAAGGCGAACCACGGGCTGGCCGGTTTGAGCTGGGCGCGCTCCAACTGCGCTTCGAGCAGGGTTTGCAAGCTCTGGCGGGCGGGCAGCAGCATGCTCTCGTTGGCGGCCACGATGCGGGCCATCAGAACCGTCTGGGCCGGGATCTCTTTCAGCGCCACATCCGCAACCAGCGGCTGGCGGCCCTGTTCCAACTGGCGCAAGCGGACTTCGACCCGCGCCAGCCGGGACTGTTCTTCTTCGAGCCGGGAGGCCAGTTCCATCTGCTTCATGCGCAGCATGCCGCGCATTTCGGCGGTGGAAAGTCGCTCATTGAGCAGTTCGGCAACCTGCTCCAGGGAGAACCCCAGGTCTTTGAGCGCCAGGATGCGGTTGAGCACGGCCAATTGTTCCAGCTCGTAATAGCGGTAGCCGGTAAAACGGTCAATGTGAACCGGCTGGAGCAGTTTCAGCTCGCCGTAATGGTGCAGGGTTTTGATCGAAACCCGTGCCAGTTTTGCAAAGTCGCCAATTTTGATCATGGTTCTACCTGTCTACTGCGTGAAGGCCTTCAACGCTCGGAGTATAGACCCTCCGGCAAGGTCAGAGTCAAGGGGGGAATCAGGCCATTTTCCTGAATTCAGGTTTTAAATCCCCCAGAAAACAATTCCTACGAAAAGCCGAGGCCGCGCTCTTTCAGCGAAACCCAACGCCCCTGGCCGATCACCAGGTGGTCGAGCACATCCACATCGAGCAGCTTGCCTGCCTGCAGGATGGCCCTGGTCACAGCGACATCGTCGGGGCTGGGAGTCGGGTCACCGCTCGGGTGGTTGTGGGCGACAATAATGGCGGAGGCGTTTTTGCGGACCGCCTCGCGAAAGATCTCCCCGACCCGAATCTGCGAAGAGCTGACCGAGCCGCGATACAGGTCGACAATCTCCATCACCCGATTGCGGCGGTCGAGCAGCATCACCCGCAGGTGTTCCTGCTCGAGGGCCTGCATTTCGTATTGCAAAAGCACGGCCGCATCCGCGGGTGAGTTGATCGCCGGTCGTTCTTCGGGCGATTCGAGGGTCAGCCTGCGTCCGAGTTCGATGGCGGCCTTGATCTGGGCCGCTTTGGCCTCACCGATCCCGTGCTGGTGGAGCAATTCGTCAAACGGCGCGCGGTGGATTCCGGCAATGCCGCCAAATTTGTGCAGTAAACGCTGCCCGACCTGGACGGCATTCTCGCCCGGCACGCCAACCCGCAGCAGGATGGCGATCAGCTCGGCGTTCGAAAGCGCCTGCGGGCCCAGGTTTTGCAGGCGTTCGCGCGGACGCTCATCATCGTGCAAGTCGGTAATACGATACGTGGGGCGGGGTGCGTTGTTTTCGGCCATTGGTTTCGTCCTTGAAAGATTGGATACTCAATTTTACAGCAAAATTGGTCAAGTGCTTTTCTTGACATTCACCCCCGCCTCAGCTAAAATCATTGGGCTTTGTTGATGGGCCTGTAGCGCAGTTGGGAGCGCGCCTCAATCGCACTGAGGAGGTCAGGGGTTCGAATCCCCTCAGGTCCACATTGATTACCGCAACGATACAAAAGCCCCGCTCGAAATGAGCGGGGCTTTTGTGTTGAATATAACAAATTTATGATCCACCGTACATCGAATATTCATTAGACCTCTTGCATAAGTGACGGGTGTGCGCTGATAATAGGCACATGAGATACGAAACCATAGAAACCCTGAAAGATGAAGACTTTAAACGGTCAACCGGCGTCAGTCGCGCGATGTTTGAAAAGATGATAGCCGTCGTAAGAGCAGGCTTGCGTGATTTTGGTCGGAGACCGAAGTTAACCCGCGAAGACCAGTTATTGATGACGCTGATGTATTGGCGCGAATATCGGACCGAGTTTCATATTGGCTTGACCTATGGCGTCAGTGAGGCGACAGTCTGTCGTACGATCAAAAAAGTTGAAAATGTGCTCATGAAATCGGGTGAATTTCGTTTGCCTGGCAGAAAAGCGTTGCAACCGAGTGATACTTTGATCGAAGTTGTCCTGATTGATGCGACTGAGCAACCGATTGAACGCCCGAAAAAAAGCAACGACAGCACTATAGCGGCAAAAAGAAGCGGCATACCCAAAAAGCACAATTGATCGTGAACCAAAAGACGCTCGAGATCCTCGCCACAGACTTTTGTAACGGCAGCAAACACGATTTTTCGCTTTTCAAAGATAGTCGCAGCGTGATGTCTGCGCACATTTGCACTTTAGCAGATTCAGGTTACCAAGGTATTCTTGATTGGCATCAAAATAGTCAGACACCTGCCAAGAAATCCAAATTGCATCCATTGACCAAAGAGCAAAAGGCGCGAAATATCCAGAAAGCGCATTTTTGTCGAAAATGTCATTCGCAAGCTAAAAATCTTTCGCATTTTGAGCGAACGTTATCGGAACCGGCGTAAGCGCTTTGGACTTCGCTTCAACTTGATTGCCGCCATCTACAATCTCGAACTCAAAATGACCAACTAATCGACTTTTGCAAGAGGTCTATTATTTTAGCCCAATGCCTGATTTTTTCTGTAGAAGAAAAATTGATCAGAAGGTTTAACGATTTATGCAAGAAGCAATAGATGGGGTAAAGATTGGCTGTCAAGCATAACTAAGGAATGCCGAAAAAATAACTTACTCTTTTCATACCAGCTTTTTTTCTTTCCTGTAGAGCTTTTAATTCTGTACATCAAGTGGGGCGAAAAAAGCCCATTTTGATACCTCTTTAGCCATGTTGTTAGCTCAAAAACACGTGTTGTGGCGTCCAAATAGGGTGTGTTTTCGAGAATTATAGAGACCATCTGGTAGCAGAAAACTTTG
>JAKLPV010000226.1 GCA_022013685.1 Anaerolineae bacterium | reverse complement strand
TGATACCTCTTTAGCCATGTTGTTAGCTCAAAAACACGTGTTGTGGCGTCCAAATAGGGTGTGTTTTCGAGAATTATAGAGACCATCTGGTAGCAGAAAACTTTGGCTCCGAAAGAGGTAAGTTATTTTTCAGCCGTTCCTAAACTGAATCTGGCAAAATGCAAGTAAAAATTGGCTATTTTGGCTAATAGGTTTACGCAGTACTCAGTAAAAGCGGGGAAGGCAGTTTATAGGCTCCTTCCCCGCTCGATATAACTACTTTACGGTAACAATCACATAGAACTGGCAAAAATGCTGGGTTCCATTCGCCAATCCCCAATAAGTAACATAAGTTCCCTTGGATTTTGGAGCATTCATATCCACATACAAGGCAGCCTTGCCATCAGACGCAACATTTTTCGGCATATCAAACGCAGCGCCGCGAGAGTGCAGGGCTGCGCCTCGAATATATTTGTAATCTGTACCGTTGGTGGTCCAGGTCTTGCTACCAGTATTCAACACAGTCCAACGCATGTCAAAGTCCTGACGAGCTTTCATCTTGACCCAGTCTTTCGGGCTTTGTGAAAGAATGGAGCAGGCGTAATCTTTCTTGGCAGCCACGCTAAGGCCAGGCAAATCAGCCGAAAAAACAAAAGGCGTGTCAGACAGAGATGCAACATCACCGTCTGCGACCAGGTTGACCCCGATCATATCGTCAGCAATTGCTGCGGCCTGCACCATCGGCGTATTTGCCCCGAATACAGCCAGGAGCAATATTCCAACAATCATGAGGGGAAAGGTACGAGATATTTTCATTTTTTTATTCTCCTTGTTCTAGTTAATAACATCGATACTTATTCATTATACACAATCAGAACGCACACAGAATCCGAAATCAGTCCTATTCGGGAATCCGTATGCGTTCTGAAGGGAAAACGTAGGGTTTATTCTTCGTCAGAAGTTCCAATACCGAGCGGTTTCCACTTGTTTTCGTCTTTCAAGCGGTGCTGGATTCCGTCGCGGCCATGGGTTTGCTCGAAACCTTCGGGCTTAATGAACAGATCTTCGCCGTCGAGAAGAGAGGTAAGACCCGCCTGGCCCGGTTCAGGACGCTTGAGTCCTTTGAATTTGGCCGCCCTGGACGGGTTGTAATCGGTTGGCTCTTCGTAGGTGGTGATAAAACCCTCAAAGTTGCGCAGGATGATCTTGTGATCGGACATGCTCATCAGGTAATTGGGCATCAATGGGATTTTCCCGCCCCCACCGGGCGCATCCACAATAAATTGTGGCACGGCGTAACCGGAGGTATGTCCGCGCAGGCCTTCCATGATCTCGATACCCTTGGCAACTGGCGTGCGGAAGTGTCCAGCCCCCTCGACCAGGTCACACTGGTAAAGGTAATACGGGCGCACACGGATACGCACCAGCCTGTGAACAAGGTCGCGTTGGATGTGGACATTGTCATTGACCCCGGCCAAAAGCACCGCCTGGTTGCCAAGCTGAATTCCGGCGCGGGTCAGGCGGTCGGTCGCAGCAGCCAGTTCTGCAGAAATCTCGTTCGGGTGATTGACGTGGATGTTCATCCACAGCGGGTGATATTTTTCGAGCATATCACACAATTCCTGTGTGATGCGCATCGGCATAAAGACCGGCACGCGCGAGCCGATGCGGATAATCTCAATATGCGGGATTTCGCGCAGGCGGCCAAGTAATTCTTCAAGGATTTTCGGGGCCAGCACCAGCGGATCGCCGCCCGAGAGCAACACATCGCGCACCTGAGGAGTGCGTTTCAGGTAGTCGATCTGCATCTCGAATTCCTCGCGCTTGAAGGTCTGGCCGGGATCGCCGACGATGCGCGAGCGGGTGCTGTAGCGGCAGTAAGAGGCGCACTGGGTCGTGACCAGCATCAGCACCCGGTCGGGGTAACGGTGGACAAGCCCCGGCACGGGAGAGTGACGGTCTTCGGCCAGCGAATCTTCCATCATGGCGGTGAAAGACTGCATCTCCTCGGCGCGCGGGATGATTTGCAAGCGGATCGGGTCTTCCAGGTCTTCCGGGTCGATCAACGAGATAAAGTAAGGGGTTACATCCACCCGGAAGATACCCTGGGTTTGCAGGGCTTTGCGTTCGCTTTCACTCAGCGGCAGGATTTTTTCGATATCTTCAACACTGTTCAAACGGTTGCTTAATTGCCAGCGCCAATCGTTCCACTTTTCATCGGGTACATCTTTATAAATTGGTGCGCGTTTAGAAACAAACTGTTCAGGCATGGTTTTTCTCCGTTTTGTGATTAATAAGGATGTGGGAACAGGGTACGAATAAGTACGTAAAAGTTCTCAAAACGGAGGATCGTGGTCCGGCCGGAAAAACCCGCCAGTGTATGGATGAATGTGCGGGAAAGGTTTGCAAGGTAAAGGCATAGAATTATTGTAAGAGGAAAAATGCCAAAGGTCAATCATGGATAAAACTCATCCACGTTCTGGTGTTATCCAAATCGGTACTCAAATTTCAAAACTTTTATGGTAAATTAGACATCTGTCTAACCAAATGGAAACTATGACTACACTTACTTCCCCTGCTGAATTTACCATCCAACGCCCGAATTACAGCCACACCAGCGCCATTCGCTGGGTGTTCTCGCATGTCATTCGCCATAATTGGGTTATTGTTATGGTCTTTCTCGGCGCATTTGGCAATGCCGCCCTGGCCGCGCTAGTGCCGGTACTGGTCGGCGACGCCTTCAATGCCATGCTCCAGCCGATGCCCGATACCCGCGCCCTGATTCCGCTGGCGCTCCTGATTGGCGGCACGCAGGTCATTCGCGGCATTTTGCAACTGGGGCGCAACTTCGGCGCGGAACTGCTCGGCCAGCGCCTCGAAGCGGAAATCCGCGACGAGCTGTACATATCCCTGCTCGGCAAAAGCATGACCTTCCACAGCCTGCAACCGGTTGGTGACACGATGGCGCGCGCCACCAATGACGTGCGCGAAATCAACCTGATGTTCAACCCCGGCATGAACCTGGTAATTGGTTCATTCTTCTTCCTGGTCATGCCCATCGTGGCTGCGCCGCGTTATCACCCCGCCCTGCTGATCACACCGGTTCTATTTGCCATCGCTTATTTCGCCTCCCTGGCGCGCTATCTTAAAACCCTGCAACCAATTTCAGACGAAGTCCGCGCCTCGTTTGGCAACATGAACAGCCATTTATCCGAATCGCTCGATGGGGTCGAGACGGTCAAAGGCGCAGCCCAGGAAGACTCCGAAGTCGAGCGCTTCGTCTTAAACGCCAAGCGGGTGCGGGATGCCTTCATCAAACAAGGCGATATCGAAGCAAGATTTATCGCCTTCCTGCTCTACGGGATCGCCATCGCGCTCGGACTCACCCATGCCTTGTTCCTGTTTCGAGAAGGGCTGCTCAACACTGGCCAGGTTATCGCTTATTTTGGCCTGCTGCGGATGCTCGATTTCCCGACCTTCACATCCTCCTGGGCTTATACACAGGTCTCGATGGGTCTGGCCGGAGCGCGCCGCATTCTGGAATTAATCAACCGCGAAACCGACCTCGACCAGAACGCGGCAGGCCACAGCGCCGAAATGAAAGGTGAAATTGAGTTCCGCAATGTCACCTTCACCTATCCGGATACGGAACGCGCGCAGCGAGTCAGCGACAGCGGCGAATCCGTTCTGAACAGTGTCTCGTTCAAGGTCAAACCTGGTCAAACAGTCGCCGTTGTCGGCCAGACTGGGGCGGGCAAAACATCCCTGGTCAAACTGATTAACCGCACCTACGATATTAACGACGGCCAGGTGCTTGTAGATGGCATGGATGTGCGCGAATGGAACCTGGCATCCCTGCGCTCGCAAATTTCGATGATCGAGCAAGATATCTTCCTGTTCTCGCGCTCCATCAGTGAAAATATCGCCTTTGGCAGGCCCGGCGCAACACAGGATGAAGTCGAAGCCGCGGGGAAAGCAGCCCAGGCGCACGACTTCATCGAGACCTTTGAAAAAGGCTACGAAACAGTCATCGGTGAACGCGGCGTCACCCTTTCAGGCGGACAGCGCCAGCGGCTGGCCCTCGGACGCGCTTTTATGACCGACCCGCGCATCCTGATCCTCGACGACTCGACCAGCGCCATCGACTCGGCCACTGAAGATAAAATCCAGCGCGCCATTTCCGCCGCCGCCAGGGGCCGCACAACCTTCATCATCACCCACCGCTTGAGCCAAATCCGCTGGGCCGATCTGATCATCGTTCTGCGCAAAGGCCGCGTCGCCGCGATGGGCACCCACGACGAGCTAATGCAAACATCCGATGCCTACTCACGCATCTTCCAGGAATAAATCCTTCACGACCCTTTTTGAGCAAATCAGGCGACTAACTTTAGAAATATCTATTTATGAGGAGAAATACATGAAAAAACAGTTTCACATCCTATTCACCTTGCTGGTGCTGATCAGCTTTTTTGTTGCTTCCTGCGATGTTCTCGATGATGAAGAAGGCTACGAGGATTATGACCAGGAGCCAGTCGCCGAAGAAAGTTATGAAGAGCCTGCCAATGAAGACAGTGATGGCTCAGAACAGTCAACAGAAGATATTCCATCGGAACGCCCCGGCACGGTCATCTATGATCTCGGTTTTCGCCCTGACCAGAACGGATTTAGTTTCGAGAATTATGGCGATGACATTCAGGTCACCAACCTTACAGCAGATGAAATGCGCCGCATGTTCGGCGATCAGGTTTGTTCGCGCCTGAATGGCGACGACTGCACCCTGACTCCCCCGGCGCAACAATGGATGGAGCAAATCAACAGCGCGATGGCAGGCGGACACTGCGAAGGCATGGCCGTACTCAGCCTGATGATGTATGCCGGGCAAATCACCCCCGATCAATTCGGCGGCGGCCTGGCCAGCGAACTCGATATCAACGATGAAAACTTGCAGCGTGAAATTGCCTATTGGTGGGCCACCCAGACCACCGCCCCCACTGCCGAGAGCGTCATCCGCGGCACGCCGATGGAGATCATGGAAACCATCCAGGAAATGGATGCAAACGGCGAGACCTACACCATCGGCATTTACAAGGAAGATTTCAGCGGCGGTCATGCCATCACTCCCTTCGGCGTCAAAGATGTTCAAGACGGTCTTTACACCATTCTTGTCTACGACAACAATTACCCCGGCGAGGTACGTGAACTGCTGATTGACAGCCGCGACAATACCTGGCTTTACGAGGCGGCAACCAACCCGCAGGTCGAATCTGAACTTTATACCGGCAACGCCGAAACCCAGACCCTGGATCTGACGCCCACATCCTCCCGGCTGGGAGCACAACAATGCCCGTTCTGCGAAGATGGCTATGGCGCTTTATCTGGCGCAAAACTGGCTGCCCCGGCCCAGGCCTATAACCAGATCTTCCTGGATGGCAAAGGCCGAATCCTGATCAGTGACGAGGATGGCAACCGCCTGGGTTATGTGGATGGCAAAATCATCAACGAAATCCCCGGCGCAAGCTTTAATGCCTACCGCATGGGCGCCAGCATGGAAGCCCCCGACCCGATCTACTCCATCCCTGCCGGGCTGAATGTGACTGTCACGATCGATGGCCGCGCATTGGACGCCAACTCCGAAACCGACCTGATTTTGATCGGCCCCGGCTTCAGCATCGGCGTCGAAGGAATCGTCCTTGAGCCCGGCCAGGTCGATACAGTCGAATTCCTGCCCAATGACCAGATGCTCATCTACTCCACCGACCAGGACGAATCACCTTATATCGTTGTGGCAATCGAAGATCGCGCTGGAGCAGATTATTACTTTGAAGTCCAGGGCATGGACATGCAAGGCGGCGGCGAAATCACCGTCTGGCTCGATACCAAAGCCGGCGACCTGTTGATCAACACCGAAAAACTCAAAAACGAAGGCGATTTCGCCTTTTACATGACACGCATCAGCGATGAATTCGAAGAAGAATTCTACGCCGAGGGCATCCTGCTGCGCGCGGGCGCGGTTGTCTACATCAACTACGCTGAATGGACGGACGCCAATCCCGAAGGCCTTTATTTCGACGTTGACCTGGATGGGGATGGCGAAATTGACGACGAGTATATCTTTGAAGATTCAGAATAGATAAGAGATTCCCGTGATAAATCCCCGCATTTTGGGGTATGCGCGCGTACGCGCGCATACCCCAAAATGCGACCCTTCTTCACGGAGCAAATATCAGAGAACTATAAAAGAGAAGGTGATGAGAGGCTTGCTTTCATCTCATCACCTCATCACTCATAACGAGGTTGCATGGGTTTTTTTGCCGGACTAAACGAAGAAAAATACGATCGCCAGTACAAAGATAGTGACCTGGCAAAACGCATGGTCAGCTATTTTGCCCCGCAGAAGGGGCGCATGGCAGCCATCCTGGGGCTGATGCTCCTGATGGCCGCCCTGGGCGCAGCCCTGCCGGTCATCGTCAGCGCGATTATGGATTTGCTGGCCGAGCGGCCCACCGTTGAAGCCATCCTGCTGGTCGGCGGCGGCATGACCCTGATCGCCTTTATGAACTGGGGACTAAACTGGCTGCGGCGTTCGCTAACCGTACGCGCCGTCGGGGATGTCGTGCTCGACATTCGCACGCGCGCCTTTCGCGCCGCCGCCGAGCACGACCTATCGTTCTACGACCAATTCTCCAGCGGGCGCATCGTCAGCCGTATCACCAGCGACACCAACGACTTCGGCCAATTGGTCGTCATCATCACCGATGTCGGCTCACAATTGGTGCAGACGCTCATTTTGGGCATCGTGCTGTTCAATACCGAGTGGCGTCTATTCCTGGTCATGCTGGCCTTCATGCCGGTTGTATTTGCAATCGCAATGGGATTTCGAAAACTGGCGCGCATTGTCACCCGGCGCGGGATGCAGGCCATGGCCGATGTCAATGCCACGATCAAGGAAACCGTCAGCGGGATCGCCGTTGCCAAAAATTTCCGCCAGGAAGGCAGCATCTTCGACATTTTTGAAGCCGCCAATCAGCAAGCCTATCGTGTCAATGTGCGCCGCGGATTTGTGCTCTCGTTGGTCTTCCCGGTGCTCAATGCCACTTCAGGTATTTTTGTCGGCGTCCTGGTCTACACCGGCGGTATGAGCGCAGCGGCGGGTATCGTAACCGTCGGCGCGTGGTTCCTGTTTATCAATTCGCTGGATTATTTCATGTTCCCCCTGCTAAACCTGACTTCGTTCTGGGCGCAAATCCAATCTGGTCTGTCGGCAGCCGAACGCGCTTTTGCACTGATCGATGCCGACCCCAATGTGACCCAGTTGGATAAACGGGATGTGCCGCCGCTTAAAGGGGAAATTCACTTCGAAAATCTGGACTTCCGTTATACCGACAAAGAGCCGATCCTGACCCAGTTTGACCTGCGCATTGCTGCGGGAGAGAATCTGGCGCTGGTGGGTCACACCGGCGCAGGCAAATCGTCGATCGCCAAATTAATCGCCCGCTTTTACGAATTCCAGGCCGGGAATTTGCTTTTGGATGGACAGGACATCCGTTCCTTTGATCTTCAGCAATATCGCCGCCAGTTGGGGATCGTTTCGCAGGTGCCGTTCCTGTTTTCCGGCACGGTTGAGCAAAACATCCGCTATGCCTGCCCGGATTGCACGGGCCGCGATGAAATCATCGAAATGGCGCGCCGCATCGGCGACGGCGAATGGCTGGAGACCCTGCCCAATGGCCTGGATACAGAAGTCGGGGAGCGCGGCGGGCGATTAAGCATGGGCCAGCGTCAGCTCGTTGCGCTAATGCGAGTCCTTGTCCAGAAGCCGGCCATTTTCATCCTGGATGAAGCAACCGCCAGCATCGACCCGTTTACCGAGTGGCAGATCCAGCAGGCCTTAAATCTCATCCTGCAAAATTCAACCAGCATCCTGATCGCCCATCGCCTCTCAACCGTCAAAGCCGCCGACCGGATCGTGGTCATGAAGCAGGGCGCGATCATCGAGCAAGGGAATCATGACGCCTTGCTTGCGCAAGGCGGTCATTATGCCGAACTATATAACACTTATTTCAGGCATCAAAGCCTGGCTTATGTGGAACAAATGAAAGAATTGGTGACGCAAGAGCAGGATTAATCCCCAGCCTATGCGCCGCCATCGCCATAAATCGCAGGATCATCTGGTGTATTCCCGCTGCGGTCATGGACGTAAACCCAGTCGCCTTCGCTGGCCCAGTTGAAAACCCAGGCCGCATCGCCGATCGACATGTTGACGCAGCCATGCGACTGCTCATAACCCAATGAAGTGCGCCAGTAAGCGCCGTGAATGGCGCGGGCTTTATCGAAATAGAGCGTATAAGGCACTTTTTCCAGATAGTAATAGTCAGAACGGTCAGCTTCAAACGCGCCGCTCATATCTTCGGTTTCTTTCATACTGTATATCTGGAAAAGCCCAGGGCGCGTCCAGTAAGGCTCCATGCCGGTTGCCACCAGGCTGGCAAACACCAGTTGGTTGTTCTCATAAACAGTCAGGGTTTGCTCGGCCAGGTCGATATCGATCCAGCGTCCATTGGTGACGCCCGCGGGCGGGGTCGTGTTGGGGTAGACCACGCCCACTTGCCGCGCAGGAACCCATTCATCCGGCCCAATCAAGAGCCATTCTTCACCCTCGACATTGATGGCGTTATAGACCTGCACAAGAGCATGCTTTGGAAGCGTTCCGACAACCGGGATATTGAAAGCATAGCCAGGGCTGGAACGCACGTCGGTGCCAAAAATAGCCCAGCCAAAAGCGGTGCGCGGGGTGCGGACAAATTCCAATCCCCGAAACAGGTCTGGGGTTGAAACGCGCGTACCATCTCCGGGCATCCACTCGCCTGAAGGCAGAAGAAAATAAGTACCGCGATCGGTCTCTTCAACATCAATATAAGTCAGGTAAATTAAATCGCCAGGCCCGATCTGGCGCAACGCACCAGATTTGCTGATAGCGCCATCCAGGCTCGAATAGGTATTGGTTGTATATTCAGTGATCTTGTAATAAAGAAAAGGAACCTGGCCCAGGCTGTTGTCCCGTTTTAGCACCGCAAGCGGCTGGGTTGGGTGCGGAAAACCCTGGCGGGCCAGTTCGGTCAGAATTTGCGAAGGGCCAAGCGGCAGGCAGTCGCCGGGATCTGACAAGTAAACATCTGGAGCGCAGAGTACATCCCCATGCTCTGCCTCAGGTATCACTGTATTTTGGGCTGTGACCGACCGGGAGGGCAGCAGGCTAAAAACGAGGCTAAGGAAAAGAAAGAAGAGTGGTATATTTTTCATAGTTGTTTTACCGTTATTGGCGTGCGCAAATTATACATGCCTTTTTTGCCCGAAATGTAAACTCTTTGTAAGTATCATGCTATAATTAAAAAGTCATTACAGCTTGACATGCCATACTCGCTGTGCTAAAGTAACGAGTGTTGGATCATGAAAATTACATCGAAATACTCTTGTTAGGAGGGTTGTCTTGTCCAAGTCTCGTACTCAACAAATGGTGGATAGGCTGCGGCAGTTGCAAGCATCTTCACCAGACATTGAAGCTTCAGCAATCGTCAGCGTAGACGGCCTGATCATTGCCTCAGCCCTCCCTCAAGGTGTTGAAGAAGACCGTGTTTCAGCCATGTCGGCAGCGATGCTTTCACTGGGTGAACGAATTGCCTCAGAACTGGGACGTGGTTCGCTCGAACAGGTCTATATCAAAGGCGAAAAAGGTTTTGTTATTCTGGTGTCAGTAGGCGAAGAAGCCGTGTTGACAGCCCTTGCTCGCGAACAGGCCAGGTTGGGATTGATTTTCCTGGATATGCGCCGGGCTACTGAAGACCTGGAAAAACTCATCTAAGGCGGAGACTGTTATGAGCCCGATTCAAAAAGCAGGACTTTACTACCCAAATAAATTTGGCCTGATCATGATTAAAGCCCTTGAGGAAGTCATGGGCAAGAATGGCTTGAATGCTATTCTCAACTTGGCGGGCCTGAACGAATATATTGACAGTTATCCCCCCGATAACCTCGAAAAACAATTCGATTTTGCCGATGTTTCCTCAATTAATATCGCTCTGGAGGAAATGTACGGCCCGCGCGGCGGACGCGGCCTGGCCCTGCGCGCCGGACGCGCCACCTTTGCTGATGCCCTGCGCAACTTTGGCGCCCTGGCTGGCGCTGGCGACCTGGCATTCAAAGTTCTCCCCCTGCAGGCCAAAATGCGCATTGGCATTCCCGCAATGGCGAAAATTTTCAGTCAGGTTTCAGACCAGCACAGCACGGTTGAAGAACGCGAAAACGAATTTGTTTACACGATCCACAAATGCCCGGTTTGCCAGGGCCGCACAGGCGTAGACAAACCTGTTTGTTTTGTCGCTGTTGGACTGTTGCAAGAAGGTCTGAAATGGGTTTCAGGCGGCAATGAGTTCCGCGTCAACGAATCAAGGTGTATCGCGTTAGGCGATGATGTTTGTGAATTTATCATCCAGAAAGAGCCAATCGCTTAGCACTGTAAAATCTGATGAATTAAGATAAAAATGGCCCATCATTGAGCCATTTTTATCTGTAAATCCTTTTACTATATCCAGCCTGTTGTGAGGCCACCGTGGCAGAAGAAAAATCCAAAATCCTGATCGTTGAGGATGACCTCGACGTTGCAGACATGCTCAACGCATATTTTCGCGTGCAGGGCTACGAGGTATTCACCGTCAATTGGGGAGAAGACGGCGTCCGCGCCGCCCTGACCGCCCGCCCAGACCTGATTATCCTGGACATTCGCCTGCCCGATATTGACGGGTACGAAGTCGCCCGTCGCCTGCGTTCAGACCGAAAGACGAACGCCATCCCGATTATTTTCCTGACCGAAAAGCGTGACCGCTCCGACCGCTTACACGGACTCGAATTGGGCGCAGACGACTACATCACCAAACCCTTCGATGTACAAGAACTGCGCCTGCGAGTGCGCAATTCCTTGCGCCGCACCCAGCAAGACACCCTGACCAATCCTGTTACCAGCCTGCCCGAAGGCGAACTGGTTGACGAAAAGTTATCCCAGTGCCTGGCTGGCCGCAAAGTTGGCTTGATGGTCGTTTCCCTTGATAACCTTGACATCTTCCGCGACCATTATGGTTTCGTGGCTTCTGACGATGTGATGCGCGCTGTCAGCCTGATGTTACAAAATGCCATGCGCGAAGCCGGTGGCACAGATGATTTCCTTGGGCATCTCTCGGCCACTGAGTTTGTGCTTGTCCTGGATACGGCCTCGCTCTCCGCAATAGAAGAACGGGTTCGCACCCGCCTCGAACAATCCCTGGACTATTTCTACCCCATCAAAGACCGAGACCAGGTCATGTCCCGTAAAAACCGATTGGCGGTACGAATCGGATCGTTTGAACTGGCCGGTAAAAAGCTGGAGACTGTAGAAAATCTAAAAAAAGCCTTATTGGCTGCTTGCAAATAGGTGATTTTTGCGTACGACGATCATTCTACCCACATACAACGAAGCGGAGAACCTGCTTGGCATGGTCTCCGCTTTATTTGCGCTTCCGCTCGATTTACACCTGCTTATCGTAGACGATAACAGCCCCGATGGCACAGGCAGGATCGCCGACGAACAGGCTGCGAGCCGCCCCGGCCAGATTACAGTGCTGCATCGCGCCGGGAAATTGGGGCTGCGTACCGCTTACCTTGAAGGGATCCAGCAGGCCATCGAGTCAGGCGCTGAGGCAATTGCCCAAATGGACGCCGATTTCTCACACGAACCCGCCCGCCTGATCGAGATGACAGCCGCCCTGAAATCCGGGGCAGATGTGGCGCTCGGTTCCCGCTATGTTCCCGGCGGAAGTGTTGATGAACGCTGGCCGTTATGGCGCAAATCCCTTTCGGCCTTCGGCAACTTTTACGCGCGCACCATCCTGGGGTTCAAGTTGCGTGATATAACCACCGGCTATCGCCTTTGGCGCACAGAAACCTTGCGCGGAATGCCCTTGCATAGAATTCGATCGAGCGGCTATATTTTCCTGGTCGAAATGGCGTACATGGCCCACTGCCTGGAATTCCAATTTGCCCAAGTGCCGATTTACTTTGCGGACCGGCGCTGGGGTAAATCGAAGATGTCGCTCAAGATTCAAGCCGAAGCCGCTTTTCGCGTCTGGCAAGTGCGCTGGAACTACCGTGATCTGCGCCGGCTGGGAAAATCTGGCCGGGTTTAGCCTCCCCCTTCTTCATCACATCTGTTAGTAAAAGCCCACCGATGGGTCGATTTGGCTTGCGTAGGCATCAATGCCGCCTGCCAGGCTGAAGACTTTTTTCCAGCCCAGGCTGCGCATCCATTGGGTAACCTGCATCGAGCGCACACCGTGATGACACATAACAACAATGTCAGTTTCATGATCGCGTAATTCTGGCGGAAAGGCTTCTTCACGCTCTCGCGCCATCTGGCTCATGGCGATCACCGTCACACGCGGGTGGCGGATTTGGGAATGGTCGAGTTCCCACAGCTCGCGTACATCCAGCAAGTGGAAATGGAGGTCGTTCTGCAGCTTTTCAGCCAATTCTTGCGGGCTGATTTCAGGATAATCTTCAGGCTTCATAATTCGCTACGCGCGCCAGAATCCGCGCCGAAGGGGGCGCACATCTTCAGATGTTACAAAGGCATCCGGGTCTTTGTCGTACACGATTTTTTGCACACGGTTGACATCCTTGCGTAAAACCGAAACGCTCAACATACTAACCATGCCGTCTTTGCCGCGGGCTGAAATTTCAGTAACGCCATAGCCAGCCTCGCGCAAGATTTGCGAGAGCGCCACGCCCAGGCTGGGGCTGATAATCCGCAAGTGGATGTGGCCAATCGCCAGCCTTTCTTCAATCAACATGCCAATGACATTTCCGGTGGCAAAACCCGCCGCATAGCCGATCACGTTAAGCGGGTTATCGAGGTTGCTCAAAACCGATGTAATGGCAACCACAAAAACAACAGACTGAAAAAAACCTAAAACCCAGGCTGTCAACTTGCGCCCGCGTACAACAAACAACATACGCAAGGTATCAAGACTCATATCAACAACACGCAAGCCGAAGATGGAAAATGCCCCAAGCCAGGCGGCAGGGGATAAGAAAACTTCAAACATTATTTGCTCCTGTTTGATTAAATCAGCGGGGCGCAGGTTTCCCTGCGCCCCGGAGTAATTCTACTTGTTGCTCTTGGCAGGTTTAGGCATACATGGAATATATAGTTTTTCGGTATATTCCTTGACCATGCGCCGGGTGCTGAATTGGGGCGTAATCGTGCGCATCGATTCTTTCGAGCGCTCAACCCACTTCGTCGGGACATCATTCGCGTCACGATTCTCATAGTAGAGCGGGATGATCTCTTTCTCGAGGGTGGTATACAGGCTTTCAGCATCTGCTTCATCCTGCACTTGCTCATCCAGTTCTGCGTCGCGGCCAATGGCCCAGCCATTATCGCCATTGTAAGCTTCACGCCACCAGCCATCCAACACGGAGAAATTAATACCACCGTTGATGGCCGATTTCATACCCGATGTGCCGCTGGCTTCATTGGGTCGACGGGGCGTATTCATCCATACATCCACACCTTGCACAAGGTAACGCGCCAGGTTCATATCGTAGTCTTCGAGGAAGACAATACGTCCGCCATTTTCTGCCTTTTTGACCTTGCGATAGACTTCCTGAATCAAAGCCTTGCCGGGTTCATCGGCCGGGTGCGATTTACCAGAAAAGATGATTTGCAGTGGGCGGTTGGGACGGTTGACCATTTCAAGCAGGCGATCAAACTGGCTAAGCGCCAAACCGGCTCGTTTATAGGTCGCAAAACGACGCGCGAAACCAATGGTCAGAACATAGGGGTCGAGCATGGCGCCCCCAGCGATAACCTGGATCGGGTGAATGCCGCTCTTGATCCAGCGCAAGCGGGCACGTTCCTGCATGTAGAAGGTTAACTTACGCTTGAGGTGGTTGCGCACCGCCCATAGTTCCATGTTGGGGATGGCATCCATCTTTTCCCACATTTCCAGGTCATCAAGCTGGTCGTACCAGTTGGGGCCAAAATATTTTTCGTACAAGGCGCGAATACGGCGCGCCATCCAGGTTCCGGTGTGGACGCCGTTGGTAACGTAAGTGATCGGGACATCGTCCACGCTACGATCGGGCCAGAGCGGATTCCACATACGGCGCGAGACGTGACCATGCAATTCTGAAACAGCATTGTGCATCGCCGAATGACGCAAAGCCAGCACGCCAACGCTGAAGGTTTCGCCCCAATTCTGCTGGTGACGCGCAAGGTCTACGAATTGTTCGCGGTCAAGGCCAAGTTCGGGCCAGAAAGATGACAGGTATTTATCGACCAGCCAGAGCGGGAACTCGTCGTTTCCGGCAGGAACGGGAGTGTGGGTGGTGAAAACGTTGTTTTCGCGCGTCTCAGCCAGGGCGGTTGCGAAGGGTTGCCCTTGCAAAACCTGCTCGCGAGCGCGTTCGAGGGTCAGGAAAGCGGCATGGCCCTCGTTCATGTGCCAAACCGACGGGTTGAAACCCAACTCTCGCAGGGCACGCACACCACCAATGCCGAGCAGGATTTCTTGCATGATGCGCAGATTGATGTCGGACCAATACAGACGGGTCGTCAATTGGCGTGTCATTGGCGGGTTTGAGTCGATATTGGTGTCGAGCAGGTAAAGGGGAGTCCGCCCGACGCGCACTTCCCAGACGCGGCCAATGGCCGGGCCGTCAGGGAAATCCACACTGAAGGTCAGGGGCGTACCATCATCCCGCAAGACCGGCAAAAGCGGCAGGGCCTCAAAATCCAACGGATTATTGACGGCTTCCTGCCATCCATCCTCAGAGATGCGCTGGGAGAAATAGCCTTCGGTATACAGCAAGCCAATACCCACCAGAGGCAACCCCAGGTCTGAGGCTTCTTTGAGATGATCGCCTGCCAGTACGCCCAGGCCGCCTGAATAAATCGGCAAGGTTTCGTGCAAGCCAAATTCCATCGAAAAGTAAGCAATCCCCTTTTGACCTTGCTTGGCCTGCGCGGTGGCGTACCAGGTATCCTCACGATTAAGATAAGCGTCGAAATCGCGAAAAACACGGTCATACAGTTCCAGATAGTTGGTATCTTGTACGGCAGCATTTAGTACCGGGCGCTCGATCTGGCGCAGGAACAGGATGGGATTGTGGTTGACACGCTCCCAGAGCGCATTGTCGATACGATTAAACAACCGCTGGGCAACAGGATTCCAAACCCACCACAGGTTATAAGCCATTTCGCTCAAGCGGCTGAGGCGGCGCGGCAAGTCAAAGTGGTTTGGAATTTTTGAATTAAATTTCATTTTAGTATTTTCCTTCCTTGAAAATAGCGCGCTAATCTTACCACGAGAGGCAAAAAATCAAGGTTTTAATTGAATTAATAAAAAAAATAAACCAATTGACCCAAGCGCAGAAAGAACCTGAGATTAAAGCTTGCCCGCGCAAATAACCGGGCAGGCTTGGCAATTTGGCGATTTAACCTTAAGATTTGCAGTGTCGTTTCGCGAAAAACTGGCTACACTTTACGATATGGGTTCCCGTGATGCATCCTGAACGATTGAGTGCTGCCGAGCTAATTGCTTCCGATATTCCTTTTCTGATTCAGCATACCATGCTGGCAGAACCTTACCCGCTGCACTGGCATGATTTTTACGAACTGGCCATTGTATTAAGTGGAACCGGCCTGCATACGGTCAACGGGCATGCGCAGACGCTGCAAGCGGATACGCTGTTTCTGTTAACCCCGGTCGATTTTCATACTATTGCGCCAACTCCGGGAGAGACTCTGGAAATTTTCAACATCGTCTTCGGCGGGAAATTCCTTGACGAGGAACTGCGTCAATGGCTCTTCACAGGATTGGACTATCATCATTTTGTTCCACCACCGGGGCTGACGGAATGCATCCGCCCGGAGTTTGAACGTATTTGGATAGAAAACCAGGGGAACGAGTTGGGCCGAGGAAGAATTATGCGTTCGTCGCTGGAGAAAATTTTGCTCGAAGTGGCGCGCCACACACGGGGCGATTTTTTCCAGGCCGGGCATTCAGCCATTCACAACGCCTTGCTATATCTTCATCACCAATTTCGTACCCCGGTAACCCTTGAAACGGTCGCAAGGCAAGCCGGTCTGGCTCCGACTTATTTCAGCCAGGTTTTCCACAAGGTCACAGGGTCACAATTCCAAAAATACCTGGCAGATTTGCGCCTGCGTTTCGCAGCATCACTTTTATTGGCCTGCAATCTACCCGTCACCGAAATCTGTTTTGCCAGCGGCTTTAGCAACATGGCGCACTTTGGGCGCAGCTTTCACGCCAAATACGGGCTATCACCCAGCAAGTACCGCCACCATCAAGCATAAAAGCGCCGCAAAATACGCATAGGAAAACATTAAGCTCCCAGCGGCCTTGGTAACAAAAATTTCTACAAGGAACCCTCATGACCACATTAAAAAGCCTCGCCAAAATGATCGACCATTCCCTGCTGCATCCGACCATGACGGATGTGGAAATTCTCAATGGCTGCGAAATCGCCCGTAAATACGATGTCGCCACCGTTTGTGTCAAACCCTACGCGGTGACGATGTGCAAGAATGCCTTGCAAGGCTCGGATGTGAAGGTCTGTTCGGTGATCGGCTTCCCGCACGGCAACCACAACACCCGGATAAAGGTGGTCGAGACCGAACTCGCCATCCGCGAAGGTTCCGCCGAAATTGACATGGTCATCAACATCGGCAAAGCCCTGGGTGGAGATTGGGATTTCGTCCGCGCCGACATTAACTCGGTTAATCGGGTTTGCGCCGGTAACGGTGTAATTCTCAAGGTCATCTTCGAGACCGATTATCTCAAAGATGAACACATTATCAAATTGTGCCAGATCTGCTCGGAACTCAAAGTTGCTTTTGTCAAAACATCCAGCGGCTATGGATTTGTCAAGCAAACCAGCGGCGATTACAACTATCTGGGCGCTACCGACCACGTTCTAACTCTCATGCGCCAGCACAGCGCTCCCGAAGTACAGGTCAAAGCCGCGGGTGGTGTGCGCACACTTGATGACTTGCTACGTGTACGCGCCATTGGTGTGACCCGCATCGGGGCCACCGCCACCGAGGCAATGCTCGAAGAAGCGAAGAAGCGCAGATACGAATAATGAGTTCTTGAAAGAGAGAGAAAGTTCATGACATCACTTCCCCGCATTCAGATTTCCCAAACCCGCCGCTTTCTCGTCTCTGAAAACGGCGAACCGTTCTTCTGGTTGGCGGATACTGCCTGGGAGTTGTTCCACCGCCTGAGCCTGGCCGAAGCCCAACACTACCTCGAAGTGCGCCGCCAGCAGGGATTCAACGTCATCCAGGCTGTCATCCTGGCCGAGTTGGATGGCCTGCATACCCCCAGCGCCAATGGGCGCATCCCGCTGTGTGGCGATGATCCAACCCGGCCCAACGAACTTTACTTTCAGGATGTGGATGCGGTCATCCGCCTGGTCGCCGAAAAGGGACTCTATGTCGGCCTGCTGCCAACCTGGGGCGATAAAGTTCACGGCGGGCTTTGGGGTGTCGGGCCGGTTATCTTCAACCCCGAAAACGCCCGCGCCTACGGCAAGTTCTTGGGCGAGCGCTACAAAAACGACAGCAACATCCTGTGGATTTTGGGAGGCGACCGTCCCGCCGATGGCCATGAAAACCTTTGGGCGGCGATGGCGGCAGGCATTACCGAGGGGCTGGGATTCAAACCGTTTATGACCTACCACCCGCGCGGCGGGACAAGTTCATCCACCGCCCTGCACCACGCCGACTGGTTGGATATGAACATGCTGCAATCCGGTCACTGCCTGGTGGACGGCCCCAACTGGGATATGATTCGCGCCGACTATGAGCAGAGGCCGACCAAACCCGTGCTGGACGGTGAGCCCAACTACGAACATCACCCCGTCGACCCCTACCTGCGCCCCTGGAAACCGGAATATGGCCGTTTCGACGACTACGATGCGCGCAAGCAGGCTTACCGGGCCGTTTTTACAGGCGCCTGCGGGCATACCTACGGTAGCCATTCGGTCTGGCAGATGTGGTCGCCAAAGCATGAGCCGACGACCTTTGCATCGCCTGCCTGGGACGAGGCCATCTACGCCCCCGGCGCGCGACAGATGATCCACCTGAAGAATCTCATGCTCTCGCACCCCTATCTGACCCGCATCCCGACTCCGAATCTGCTACCGGATGTCAACCCGCCGCCCACGCCTGTCGATAACGATGACCGAATCAATCCCCTGCGGGCCGCGCACCCCGCCGCCACGCGCGACAGCGAAGGAAGCTACGGGTTGGTCTACTTCCCGCAAGCGGAACAAAGCCTGCGGGTGGATTTGCGTCCGCTGACCGGGCGGGTGAAAGCCCAATGGTTCGATCCGCGCAATGGCAGATATCACCCTGCAGGCGAACATCCCAATGAACCCCTGACGTTTACATCACCCATCGGCGGGCCAGACTGGGTGCTGGTATTGGAAGTTTTGAAATGAACAAAATCCCTGTCATCCTCGATACCGACATTGGCTCCGACATTGATGACACCTGGGCGCTGATCATGCTGCTCAATTGCCCCGAACTCGACCTGCGCCTGGTGACAACCGTGGGGGGCGACACGGTTTACCGCGCCCACTTGACAGCCAAACTCTTGCAAACCGCCGGGCGCAGCGATGTCCCGATTGCGGCGGGCCTTAACGATCCGGACGGCGGGCAAAAGTTTCAGCAGCCCTGGCTGGAGGGTTTTGACCCCGGCGCGTATCCCGGCCAGATTTTAGACGACGGCGCACAGGCGATGGTGGATGTCATCATGGCTTCATCCGAACCCGTGACTGTGATTGCGATTGCGGTGGCGACCAATATCGCCCGCGCATTGGAAATCGAGCCGCGGATTGCTTCGAAATGCCGTTTCGTGGGCATGCACGGCAGTGTTTACATCGGCTATGACGGTCAGCCGGGGGCCGTGCCAGAAACGAATGTGCGCTACGACGTTCCGGCTTTGCGCAAAGTCTTTGCCGCGCCCTGGCTGGAGAAAATCATCACTCCGTTGGATACCTGTGGACTGGTGGTGTTGGATGGCGAGCGCTACCAGCAGGTGTATCACTCGGAAAGTCCCATGCTGAAAGCCCTGATCGAAAACTACAAAATTTGGGCAAAACTGGTTAGCTGGATGAAGGTGGACTACGAAGATGTCAAAACCTCTGTTCTTTTTGACACCGTTGCTGTTTACCTGGCCTACAGCGCAAATTTACTGGAAATGGAAACCATCCGCTTGCGCGTTACCGATGACGGGCTGACCCTCCTCGACCCGGCAGGCGATGAAGTAAAAACCGCCCTGCGCTGGCGCGACCTGGATGGCTTTCACCAACATTTGCTGGAAAGGTTGAACCCATAGTAAGCACCCTCATCCCTTCTCCCTCGAACTGGCTTCACTGAAACCTACCGCAATTACGCCGCCCAGACCGAGGGCAAAATGCGCGCCGCTTTGGGGAGCACACAACCTGTTCCCGGCTAAATTCACTTTTTTATTTCAACGGAGATTTCATGCTTAAACAACTTTTGAATGGTAACTGGCAATTCCGCCAGGCTGGAACAGACACGTGGCTGGCGGCAACCGTCCCCGGCGGCGTCCACACAGATTTACTCGCGCTCGGCAAAATTCCCGACCCGTTTGTGGCCGATAACGAACTCAAGGTAATGTGGGTGGCCGAAACAGACTGGGAATATCGCCGCGTGGTCAGCGTCGATTCTGCTCTGCTGGCTCAGGAAAATATCAACCTGGTTTGTGACGGTCTTGATACCATCGCCGATGTTTACCTCAACGGCACCTATCTCGGCCACGCTGAAAACATGTTCCGCGGTTGGGAATGGGATGTTAAAGGCCTGCTGCGCGAGGGTGAGAACGAGATCAGCATCCATTTCGGCTCACCAGTAGGCTTTATTACCGGCAAACAGGCCCAACTTCCGCTGACGGGCGGCGGCGATATTGCGGGCGCTCCACACCTGCGCAAGGCGCCCTGCCACTTTGGCTGGGACTGGGGCCCCAAACTGCCGCCGATCGGAATCTGGAAGGAGATCAGATTCGAAGGTTTTTCGACCAGACTGACGGATGTCCACCTGCGCCAGAGCGTGGAGGAGGCCTTCGCCACGGTCAGCGCCAACGTGTACGCACAGGTCAGAGACTCGGGGCGGGTAACGGCCTCTATTACGGTGACAAGCCCCGGCGGCGAAAGTGTACAGGCTGAAGAGGTGTTATCAGGCATCTATGACGGCGAACACTTGCAGTTTGCAATCCTCTCGGTCGAAATTCCCAATCCGCAATTGTGGTGGCCGAGCGGTTATGGCTCGCAGCCTTTATATGGCGTGGAAATAATCCTGAAAGAGGGCGACACCGTTCTCGACCAGCGCAGCTACAAGATTGGCCTGCGCAGCATCGAGCTGCACCAGGAACCCGACCAGTGGGGCAAGGAGTTCACCTTCTACGTCAATGGCGTGCGCCTGTTCGCTAAAGGCGCAGACTGGATTCCTGCCGATTCGCTGCCCACTCGCATCACCAAAGAATATCTTGAAATGCTGATCAAATCTGCCGCTGACGCCAACATGAACATGCTGCGCGTCTGGGGCGGCGGATATTATCCGGAAGAATCCTTCTTCGACCTGTGCGACCAGTACGGCATTTTGGTCTGGCAAGATTTCATGTTCGCCTGCGGCATCTACCCGGCGGACGCCGATTTCTTCGAGAACGTGCGCGTCGAAGCCACTGAACAGATCCGCCGCCTGCGTCATCGCGCCAGCCTGGCGCTGTGGTGCGGCAACAACGAAATGGAACAAGGCTGGTGCGATTGGGGCTGGAACAAGCCCGATGACCCGCTCAACCAGCGCCTCAAAGACGGCTATGACCGCATGTTCCACCAGATGCTGCCCGAACTGCTTGAGTTCGAAGACCCCGACACCTCCTACTGGCCCAGTTCGGCTTCGGCGGATACGCCCTTCGAGGGCGCGAACAACCAGGTGCAGGGCGATTGCCATTACTGGGATGTCTGGCACGGGCGCAAGCCGTTCACGGCCTACCGCACCCAGTTCCCGCGCTTTATGAGCGAGTTCGGCTTCCAGGCCCTGCCGCCGCTCAAGACCATCGCCACCTACGCCGGCCCCGCTGATTGGAACATGACCTCCTACATCATGGAGCACCACCAGCGCAGCGGTTCGGGCAACGGCCTGATGATTGCCCAGATGACCGACACCTTCAGGATGCCGAAAAACTTCGAGTCGCTGGTTTACCTGAGCCTGCTGCTCCAGGCCGAAGGCATCCGCTATGGCGTGGAACACTGGCGGCGCAACCGGGACCGCGTCAGCGGCACGCTCATCTGGCAGCTCAACGACTGCTGGCCGGTGGCTTCGTGGGCCTCGCTGGATTACTACGGGCGCTGGAAGGCCTTGCATTACGCTGCCAAACGTTTCTACGCGCCGCTGCTGCTTTCGGTCGCCGATCATGGCAAAACGATGAAAGTCCACATTACCAGCGATCAGACCGAACCGGTCGACGCCCTCATCCGCTGGCGGCTGGAAACGCTCGACGGGCAGGTTTTGCAAAAGGGCGAGCAATTCGTCCGCGCAATGGCGCTCGCGGATACGCTGGCCGGGTCGTATGATTTTTCAACCCTGGTCAACGCCGAGAACCAGCGCACTGTGATTTTCGTAGCTGAATTATGGCTCAAGAATGAATTGGCTACGCGCAAAACAACCCTGTTCGCCGCCAACAAACAT
Organism: Anaerolineae bacterium; assembly: GCA_022013685.1. Taxonomy (GTDB): domain Bacteria; phylum Chloroflexota; class Anaerolineae; order Anaerolineales; family Villigracilaceae; genus UBA8950. Next base: position 48,102 of record JAKLPV010000226.1, on the reverse strand, counting down.
CTCGAACTGCGCAACCCTGAACTGGGCCTGAAAACACGCGCCGAAGATCAAACCCTTTTTGTGGATGTCTCCGCCCGAACCCTGGCCCGTTTCGTTGAGCTTTCCATTGAGGGAGCTGACCCCGTTTTCAGCGACAACTACTTCGACGTCCCGGCAGGCGCTACCGTTAGCGTGACCTGCCCGCTGCCCGAGAACTGGACAAAGGGCAGTAAAGTCGACGCCCGCTCGTTGTACAACTCGTTTGCATAGGAAAACCCCATGACCGATACCCCCGCCTACCACGACCCGTCGCTGCCCATTGAGAACCGTGTTGCCGACCTGCTGCCACGCATGACCCTGACCGAAAAATGCGCCCAACTGATCGGCCCAATGGGGCTGGATGAAGGCGACGGCCAGTTTTCGCTCGAATTTTGCCGCCAGCATTTCATGAACGGCATTTCTTACGTCAACAGCCACCACAAAAACCGGGGAACCCGCCAGACCGCGGCTTACCTGAATGCGCTGCAAAAATTCCTGCGCGAAGAAACCCGTCTCGGAATCCCAACCCTGGCAATAGGAGAAGGGTTGCACGGCTACATGGCCCACGAGGCGACCAGTTTTCCGCAGGCCATCGGTCTGGCCAGCGCCTGGGACACCGACCTGCACGAGCGCATCTTCAGCGCCATTGCAAAGGAAATGCGCGCCCGCGGGGCGCAGTACGTCCTTTCGCCGGTGCTGGATGTGGCCCGCGATCCGCGCTGGGGCCGCACAGAGGAAACCTACGGAGAAGACCCCTATCTCATCTCACGCTTGGGCGTGGCAGCCGTACGCGGGTTCCAGGGGACAGCCTTCGAGGGAAACCCGGAAAAGGTTCTGGCAACCGCCAAACATTTTGCCGCGCACGGCCATCCCGAGGGCGGGACCAATTGCGCCCCGGCCAATTACGCCGAACGCACCCTGCGCGAAGAGCTTTTCGCACCCTTCGAAGCTGTCGTGCGCGAGGGCAAGATCGGTTCGGTGATGGCTTCCTACAATGAAATCAACGGCATTCCCTCGCACATCAATGCGTGGCTGCTGAAAGACCTGCTGTGCGGAGAGTGGGGTTTCGAGGGCCTTGTCGTTTCCGACGGCTGGGGCGTGGACGATCTGTATAAGCTGCACCGCGTCGCTGCCGGGGAGGCCGAGGCCGCCGAAAAATCCTTCAGCAGCGGCGTGGAGGTCGAGCTTGGACGCTGTTTCCGCCATCTGGAACAAGCCGTTCTGGGCGGGCGCATCTCCGAAGCCGCGCTGGATGCGGCAGTGGCAAAAGTCCTGCGGGTCAAGTTCATGCTCGGCTTATTCGAAAACCCGTTCGTGGATGAAGATGCGGCCGTTGCTGTTACCAATTGCGCGGAACACAAAGCTTTGGCGCTCGAAGCCGCGCACAAATCCATCGTCCTGCTCAAGAACGAAGGCGGGCTGCTGCCCCTTGACCCGTCCAAACTGCGTTCGCTGGCCGTGATCGGACCAAACGCCGCCAAAGTAAGACTCGGCGGCTATAGCGGCGACCCGCTCGAACCGGTGTCCGTGCTCGAGGGTGTCCGCCAAAAGGCAGGAAACTCTCTCGAAATCCTGTACACCGAGGGCTGCGGACTGACGCTATCCCCTGGCGCGGCCAGCCAGCTCTGGCCGCTTGATCAAATCATCATCCCTACCGCGGCTGAAGATGCCGCCTCGATCGCCGAAGCCGTCGCAACCGCCCGGAAAGCGGATGTGGTCCTGCTGGTGCTGGGCGACAACGAACAAACCTGCCGCGAGGGCTGGTCGCAAACCCATCTGGGCGACCGCGACAGCCTGGATTTACCCGGCAGGCAGGAAGAATTGCTGCGCGCCGTAGCCGCTACCGGCAAACCGGTTGTGCTGCTGCTCTTGAACGGACGCCCGGCCAGCATAAACTTTGCCGCCGAGCACATCCCGGCCATTCTCGAAGGCTGGTACCTGGGCCAAGCAGCAGGAACGGCTGTTGCCGATGTTCTCTTCGGGGAGGTCAACCCCGGCGGAAAACTACCGATCACCTTCCCGCGCTCGGTCGGGCAGATCCCGGCTTATTACTATCACAAACCTTCGGCCCGGCGCGGATACCTGTTCAGCAACAAAGAGCCACTTTTCGCGTTCGGGCATGGGCTTTCGTACACTACTTTTACCTACAGCAACCTGCGCCTGAATACCGACACAATGCGGGCGGATCATCGCGCAATACTCTCGGTCGATGTGACCAATACGGGCAGCCGCGCCGGCGATGAAGTAGTGCAGTTCTATGTGCGTGATGTTTTAAGCGAACAGGTTACCCGCCCGGTGAAGCTGCTGAAGGGTTTCCAGCGCATCACGCTCCAGCCGGGAGAAACCCGCAGCGTGAGATTCGAAGTGGGCCGCGAACAGCTCGAATTCTGGGGGAGCGCCATGCAAAAAGTGGTCGAGCCGGGCAAATTCGAGTTAATGGTCGGTGGCAGTTCACAAAATTTGACAACAATTTCTTTTGAAGTGCTGGGCGGTTAACTTTCCCCCTACCCTGATGCCGGGTTGAAGACATGCCGGTTGTTGGCGCGCGATCTGTACCGGTCACGCAAAATACCGGCAGTATGACACCTTGACTTTTTATAGTTAATCCATAGAATAGTTAACAACTATAACTATTCTATGGATTAACTATGTCAAATCCCCTGATCGATAAATTTTGGGAAGTTGTGCCCCCGGCCTGGTTCCAGGCCCGCGCCCAGATCCGCCGCACCGCTGCGGAGCAGTTCAACCTGACCGTTGAACAGTTCCAGGTGCTGAGGCGCATCCGGCGCGGATTCGATTCTGTCAGCACGATCGCCGAAGACAGCCGCACCAGCCGTCCGGCGGTTAGCAAGGCGGTCGATGGGCTGGTCAACCGCGGCTTTGTCACCCGTTTGACCGACACCAACGACCGCCGCCACATCCAGCTCTCCCTGACCGAGGAAGGCGCGCGAGTGATGAACAGCATTTATGCCGAAACCAACACCTGGCTCGAAGCCAAATTCACCCATCTCACCCCTGCGGAGCGCAGCCAACTCATCAGCGCCCTTGACCTTCTCCAAAAAACGCTGAAAGATTAAGTTTTCCACTTCCACTCTCTATTCTCTATTCTCCACTCTCTATTCTGCATTCTCCATTCCGCATTCCTAAAACACTATGTCCCTCTTCCGCCTGCGTTTTGTCCTCAAACCCTACCTGCTGCAACTGACCCTTTCGATGCTCAACCTGCTGGCGTTGACCGGCCTGAGCCTGTACGTGCCGCGCGTCATCCGCCAGGTCATTGACGATGGGCTTGTGCCTTCGAATCTGGATGTCATCATCCGCTCGGCGCTGATTCTGCTCGGGCTGGGACTGTTGACCGCCGCCCTGTCCGGCTTCCAACGTTTCATCTCAGAGTGGATCGGCAGCCATATCGGTTACGACATCCGCAACAAGCTTTATGACCACATCCAGCACCTGTCGTTTTCGTACCACGACCACGCCCAAACCGGCCAGATCATTTCGCGCTGTATTGAAGACACCCGCGCCGTGCAGAATTTTATCGGCGGCTCGGTAGTTGAAATTATTCAACTGCTCTTCCTGCTCTTTGGCGCGCTGGCGATCATGTTCAGCAACAATTGGCAGTTGACCCTGATCGCCATCCTGCCGATCTTCCCCATGGTCTGGATGACCTTTGATTTTGGCAACCGCATCACAACCCTGTTTTTCCAGGTTGACAACATGCTTGGCGAACTTTCGGCGCGCCTGCAGGAAAACGTCAGCGGGGTGCAGGTGGTGCGCGCTTTCGCCCGCGAAAATCACGAGATCAGCCGCTTCGATGAAACCAACCGCGGTTACTACAATGCCCGTTTGCAAGTGATTGGCACCTGGGCCAAAGTCATGCCGACCACCGACTTTTTGGTGACGATGTGTACCATCCTGATCCTGTGGTTCGGCGGCGGCATGGTTTTGAGCGGCGAATTGAGCGTGGGCGAATTGGTGGCTTTCAATGCCTACGTGCTGATGCTGGCTACGCCCGCCCAACAACTGACCTGGCTGGTCAACGCCGCCGGCGAAGCCTCCGCCGGGGCCAAACGCGTGCTCGAAGTACTCGACATCGACCCGGAGATCGAATCCCCGGCAGACGCGCTCAAACCGTCCGTGCTGCGCGGCGAAGTTGAATTCCGGGATGTAACGCTGAAATATCTGGATGAGAAAAAACATTCTTTAACGGACATCAACCTGCGGGTCGCCCCGAATCAACTGGTCGCCCTGATTGGCACGACCGGTTCCGGCAAATCGTCGCTGGTCAATCTCATCCCACGCTTTTACGACGTTAGCGAGGGAGCCGTGCTCGTCGACGGCGTGGATGTGCACCGCTACGATCTGGTCGGCCTGCGAGAACAGATCGGGCTGGTCTTGCAGACATCCCTGCTGTTCTCGGACAGCATCCGCGAAAACATCGCCTATGGCCGCCCGGACTTCACCGACGAGCAAGTTTTTGCCGCCGCCCGCGCTGCCCAGGCCGATGAATTCATCCGCGAACTTCCGGAAGGCTACGAAACCATCGTCGGCGAGCGCGGTGTGACCCTTTCGGGCGGACAGCGCCAGCGTGTGGCCATCGCCCGCGCCCTGCTGATGGATCCGCGCATCCTGATTTTGGACGATTCGCTCTCGAGCGTCGATACGCAGACCGAACAGCTCATCCAGCAGGCGCTCGACAAGCTGATGGAGGGCCGCACGACCTTTGTCATCGCCCACCGCCTGAGCACCGTCCGCCGCGCCGACCTGATCGTGGTCATGGACAAGGGACGCATCGTCCAGACCGGCACGCACGAAGGCCTGCTGGCCGCAGGCGGCCTGTATCGCGAGATCCACGATCTGCAACTGATCGAGAACAAGCCCGATGAAGAAGACGAATCCGCCCCTGGGCTGGAAAAGCTCGAAGTGAGACGAACCAAGGATTTTGGATAACATCATCAAGCCCTGAGCGGAACGACGAGCGACAGCGAGGAGTGTAGTCGAAGGGCGACTCGCACAGAAACAACCGCTTACCAGTTAAGCCATCCTTCGACTACGCCGCCCATCCTTCGATAAACTCAGGACATGCGGCTCCGCTCAGGACTTGAGTATTGGATGAAAACATGCAGTTCTACGTTTACCTGCTCAAATGTGCCGATGACTCCTACTACACTGGCAGCACCAGCGATGTTGAACGGCGTCTGTGGGAACATCAGCAGGGCACAAACCCAACTTCATACACTCACTCCCGCCGCCCGGTGGAATTGGTTTGGGCAGGCGAATTTCAAACCCGCCGCGAAGCGCTTGATTTCGAACATCAAGTCAAAGGCTGGACAAAAGCCAAGAAAGAAGCACTATGCCGCGAAGACTGGAACGGCATCCACAAAATTGTCAAAGCCGAAAGAAAACGCCGTGAGGCAGAAAGAAAATCAAGTACCAAGCCTGAGTTATATGATTCCAAGCCCTGAGCGGAGGCGCAGCCGTAGTCGAAGGGCGGTTCAACCAAGGAAACAATTGTTCGGCCACTCAAACCGTCCTTCGACTGCGCCGCTAAAACCGTGCGGCTCCGCTCAGGACTTGAACTCCTGAACTATGGAACCTCAAGCCCTGAGCGGAGGCGTAGCCGAAGTCGAAGGGCGATTCAACCAAGGAAACAATTATTCGCCGCCCAAACCGTCCTTCGATTTCACTCAGGACTTGACACTTGAAACCTGACACCTGACACCTAAAAACCCTATGACCCAAACCACAATTACCCCGCCCGCCTATGTTGTCCAATCCGAGGAACTGTACGACAAGGCCCTCGACCCGCATGTTGCCCGCCGTCTGATGGGATTCATCGCCCCCTACAAATGGGAAATGCTCCTATCAGCGCTCCTGATGCTGGTGGCAACCGCATCATCGGTGATCGGCCCTTACCTGGTCAAAATCGCCATTGACGACGGACTGATGGCCCGCAACCCGGTCGCCCTGCGCAACGCGGTCTTGATCTATCTTGGCGCAGCCGTTGTCCGCTGGGGATTTATCTACTGGCGCGTCAACATCATGGCCAGGGTCGGCCAATCGGTGATCTATGACCTGCGCAAGGTGCTCTTTGCCCACCTGCAAAAACTTTCGCTCGGTTTTTACAGCCGCTACAGCGTCGGGCGCGTTATCACCCGCGTCATCAACGATGTCGAAACCCTGCGCGAATTCATCACCTGGGCCGTGCTGGCCATCGCCCGCGACCTGTTCGCCCTGGTCGGGATCATCATCGCCATGCTGGCGCTCAACGTCAAACTGTCGCTGATCACCTTTGCCACCATCCCGCTCATGATCCTGGCGACCTACATCTACCGCACCCGCGCCCGCTTCGCCTATCGCCGCGTGCGCGCCGCCATCTCGTGGGTCAACTCGGTATTGGCCGAAAATATCAACGGCATCCGCGTTGTGCAGGCCTTCAGCCGCCAGGCCCATAATTACGCCAAATTCAGTGATTTTACGAACCGCTACCACCTGCAAACCGCCATCAGCGCCGCCAAAGTCGCGGCCGCCTTCCTGCCGGTCGTCGACATTCTCGGCGCGCTGGCAACCGCCGCCGTTGTCTACATCGGCGGAACGGCCGTACTCGGCGAAAGCATCACCGCCGGGGTGCTGGTCGCCTTCGTGCTTTACATCGACCGCTATTTCGACCCGATCCGCGATCTGTCGCGCCGCTTCGACACCCTGCAATCGACCATGGCCGGAGGCGAACGCCTGTTGGGCCTGCTCGATACGCCTGTGGAAGTACAGGACGCCGAAAACGCCCCGGCGCTGCCGCCGATTAAGGGCGATGTGCGCTTCGAGAACGTTTCCTTCAACTATTCAGACGACCCGACGCCTGTCCTGCGTCAAATTGAGCTTTTCGCCCCGGCAGGTGCAACCGTTGCCCTGGTCGGCGAGACGGGAGCCGGAAAAACGACCCTCGTCAAGCTGCTCTCACGCTTCTACGACCCGGTCGAGGGCGCTGTCCTGGTCGACGGCCACGACCTGCGGACGGTGACTCAAGATTCCCTGCGCCAGCAGATGGGCATCGTCCTGCAAGACCCCTTCCTGTTCAACGGCACGGTCAAAGACAACATCAAGTTTGGCCGCCTCGAAGCCACAGACGCGGAAGTCGAATCCGCGGCCCGGGCGGTCGGCGCGCACGAATTCATCATGAATTTGAAAAAGGGTTACGAAACCTCGGTCGAAGAAGGCGGAGTTTTGCTGAGCGTCGGGCAGCGTCAGTTGATCTCCTTCGCCCGCGCCCTGCTGGCCGACCCGCGCATTCTGGTGCTGGACGAGGCCACCTCCAGCGTGGATACCCAGACCGAGCAGGTCATCCAAAAAGCCCTGGCGACCCTCCTGCAAGGACGCACCAGCTTCGTCATCGCTCATCGCCTTTCGACCATCACCAACGCCGACAAGATCGTTGTCGTTCATGACGGTCAGATCGTCGAACAGGGTACGCATGCCGAGTTAATGACAAAACAGAGCATGTACTACGATCTGTACCAGAGCGGGTTTCAGGATGAGTAATTGGTAATTGGTAATTGGTGATTGGTGATTAGAGAATAGGAAAAGCCGCCAGCGCGGGGACGACTCCCGGCATTGGCGGCCTTTTTCATTCACTTTTTTGCTCGTCCCGTGACATGGCTGTTAATCGGTAGGTAGATTTCTCACCACAGCAAATTGGTTTGATTAACGAGATTTTGATTTTACCTTCAATGCAAAAACTCTAGAAATTATTCTACACAGAAGTTCGATTATAAATATTAATGCAAAAGATAGAGTCCAGATAAAAAAAGCAATAATTGAAATAAGGCTTGGCAGATCAGCAAAAAGCGCAAAAATGAAAACCCCAAATGAAACCATTGCTATATAAGCCAAAAGGTTTCCATTTTTATGCCACCAATTTATTGTTGTTTTTATCCAAGGGATGGTAATGTGGTTGCCTGCCCTTTCTACCACCCTTATAGAAAATTTTTCAGGGCGGAAGTATATTGGGGCAACGTAAAAATCTATTGGGACAGCGTTTTTTGCCTGACAATTTTGGCATTTCCAATTGTGTGCTTTTTTGTTCGATTGTTTAATTTCAACCACATCGATTTCGTTACACCTTACACACCAACCCCATATCCATGAAGTTGAGCAGTTTGCACAAAGGATATAGTGAGACGCCTCGATTTCATTTGGGAAAAATATAGAACCTTGTCCACCACAGTTTTCGCATTCCCAATATTCCTGCTCAGTATTTTCCGATACACCTTCCATAATATTTTTTTGATTCTCTTGTTGATAATGGCAATCTGCCTAACGCGACTGTCGAAAAACCCTTTACTTTTATGAAAGAGCGCAAGCCTTTCAAAATCGCCTGCGCTCTCAAACTTATTTTTGTGCCGTTTTTCTCCGCTTTTCGATTTCACTGACAATATCGTCAAGGGATTTATTTGCAAAGAGTACTTCCCGCTCTTGAGTGTAATTCCCGTAGCCTTGAGTAAATTGTTTTAGAAAACGAACAGCATCCACAACGCCTAACTCTTTATAGAGCAGGGGTATTGCTTGCTGGTTAACTTCGATTAGTGGTCTAACATTTGTAATCATTTTTCAATCATCAAGGTAGATTTTCACGCTGTTATTTTAACACCTTTTGATCTCGAAATTATCCACTGCACGAGTCAATTGAGCTTTGCCCTGGCTGCCGAATAAAAAAATCCGCGAAAATCCGTCAAATCCGCTAACTCCGCGTCCCATTTCATCATTCATCCTTCTGAATTCTGCATTCCCAACTCAATCCCCGCAAGTATCTCCAAGACCCCAACCACCGCCGAATTGTCCAGCTCGCCCATGCCCATTTGCAGCATGGCGTTGAAGAGTTGGGTATTTTCGGCTGTGCCCGGCAGCGGAACGCCGTACTCGCGGGCGGTTTCCATGACAATGTTCAGGTCTTTGGCCTGCATGTAGGCCTTGAAACCAGGGTTGCGATTGCCGGCGAACAGGCGCGGCGGCTTGACATCCAGAGTCCAGCACTGGGCCGCGCCGCCCTTGATGGCTTCGACCACTTTCTGCGGATCGACCCCGGCTTTTTGCGAGAAAACCAGCAATTCTGCCATCGCCACCATCTGCGCGGCGACCATGATCTGGTTGGCGGCTTTGGCCACCTGCCCGGCCCCCGGCCCGCCGACGTGTGTAACGGTCTTGCCCATCGCCATGAAAATTGGCCTGACCTTTTCGAGCGCCGCCGCGTCGCCGCCGACCATGATGGTCAGGGTGCCGTTCTTCGCGCCGATATCGCCGCCGGAGACGGGAGCATCCAGGGCGAGCGTCCCTTTTTTGGCTAACGCCTCAGCCAGGTGACGGGCGGTGGCGGGTTTGACCGTGCTATTGTCCACGTAAACAAGCCCAGGGTGGGCCGCTTCGAGAATCCCGCCGGGGCCGAGTACAACGCTTTCGACATCCGGCGAATCTGGCAGGTTGGTAAAAATCACATCCACTTGCCCGGCCAGCTCCGTTGCCGAAAAGGCTTCGGTTGCGCCCTCGGCCACCAGCTCCGCCACCGCCGCGCGACTGCGGTTATGCACCACGACCGGGAACCCGGCTTTGAGAATGTTGCGGGCGATCGATTTGCCCATCAGACCCAAACCAATATAACCGACTTTTAACATTCCAAGCTCCTTGAACCAGATTTTGGATGATTATAACGCCGTCCCTGCGGCGAGGGTTAAAAAAGCATCCCCCGCTTACGCGAGGGATGCAGTTGGGGGAGGAAGTTTTCAGGATTATTTAATTTCGTACGAGATCGTCACGGTCACGGTCAACTGCATCGTGCCAGGGTTGATCGGTACAGACATGGCTTCTGATTCAACGCCACCGCCTCTACCAACGCCATCAAAGACCGGGTAGGGCACGCTGTCGAAGTACGAAATGGTCTGGATCTCTCCCAGGCTCACCCCGGCAGCCTCGGCCAGTTCCTGGGCCTGTGTCTTGGCGGCGGCAACGGCAGCTTTGCGGGCATCGGCCATGGCCTGGGTCTTGTCGGCAACATCGAACTGGATGCTGTTGATGTTGTTCGCGCCCGCTTGCACTGCGGCGTCGAGCAGGTCGCCCAGACCGCCCAGGTCGCGCACGGTCATATAGACGGTGTTATCAACCATATAAACCGGAGTGCCAGGCAAACCATCGGGGCCATAGGGGGTGTTGGTCCAGATCGAGAAATTGGTTGTGCGCAGATCGTCCGCGGCGACGCCCTCGGCTTTGAGCGCCTCGATCAACTTCTGGGTGTCGGCGTTGTTCCTGGCAACCGCATCGGCGGCGCTGGGGTCTTCAGTGTGAACACCAATATAGATGTAAGCGATGTCCGGTTTCAGTGTAACCTGTCCGGCGCCACTCACGCTCAGATTGCGGACAACGGCAGGCTGGGGCTGGGCAGCGGGCAAAGCGACACTTCCACAGGCGCTCAAAAGCACCGCTAAAACCATTAGAACAGATACGATAAGAAATTTGTTACGCATGTTAGGCTCCTTGTGAATATTGATATTTCCCCTATAACGCTCCGCTTTCACAAAAAGTTCCCCAAACATCCCAAATCAGGTAAAATGTAACAAATGTTCTAATAGGTGACCCGATGGCACTGGACTTTCAGCAAATTTATATAAAAATTCACGAGATCGGCGCAACCGCCCGCCAACGGCGCGAGCGGCTCGAAAGCCTGCGCCGCGAGGCCCGGGCGCTCTTCTGCCAAACTGCGCAGGATGTGGATGCCCTGCGCGACAAGGTCGAATCCGCCAAAGCGGTTGACCCGGCCATCCGCTGCGCGCTCCCGCTAAAAGAAGCGCTCGACACGCACCACCCGATGCCTGGCCTGCCGTTAAACGCGACTCTCATCGCCGCTGACGGTTCGCAGATTCCCCTTGATCGGCATGGCCCAGTACAGTACTGTCTCGTTAACGTGGGGGCGATCGTCCTGCAGCCCGGCTCCGGCCTCACGCCCCAAACCTTCACCGACAGCCAATTACTCTACGACGACGAGCTCTACGTCGATGGCAATCCGCTGACCGACGGCATGGTGGCCCTCAAACGCGACCTCGACGAGCGCCGCAAACTGGACGAACTCTCCGCGCAGTACCCGGCCCCGGTCATCACCTTTACCGACGGCCCGATCGAGCTGTGGGGCGCAAAAGATGGACAAGACGCTGCTTTCAGCCAGAGCCTCGAAACCTACAAGACCGTGCTCTCGCGCCTGCAAACCAACGGGGTCACCACCGCCGGCTATGTCGACAAACCCGCCGCCGACCTGGTGGTGCGCCTGCTCGAACTGATGAAACTCGGCGACCTGTCGCAGGTCGAAAACCTGCGCGCCCAGCACCCGTTTCGGGGCGTGAGCGACCGCTGGTTGTTTGGCGAAAAAGGTAACCCGCTGCTCGAACCGGGTGAACGTTCGGCGGTGTTCCAGTTGCAAGCCAGATCCGAAAAAGATTATCGCGGCCTGCTGGCCCTGCATTTTTTCTATCTCAACGTTGGCACCCGCGGACATCCCTGGCCAGTGCGCGTTGAAATCCCCCGCTGGGTGGCCGATGACCCAGAAAAATTGGATGCGCTGCACGCTGTGCTGATCGAACAGTGCCGGGTGATGGGCGCGAAACCATATCCGTATCTATTGCATCGCGCCCATGAAACGGCAGTTGTCAAGCACGAGGAAAAAAACCAGGTCGAGCAAATGCTGCTGATGGAGATCCGCCGCGCCGGCGAAGAGACCGACGACGGTTCGTTCAAACAATCGGCCAAGGATTTATCAGGAAGGGGTCGCTTTGGGCAGTAGAAAACGTTTCTCTGTTTTAAAACGGCTTTCGTTTCTCTCGTGGGCAATCATCATTTCTTTGCTTGTTGTTGGCACATATTTTGTCTATGGTTCATTACAGATAAAACAGGCCCAAGTGGATGTGAAAGATTATTCCACAGCCCCCTTTTGTGATCAAGATGGTGGTTGTCGCAAAGTAATACCGGTAAGAGTTTTGCAAAGCCAAACATTAGATATATCACCTGTCAGTTCCTCAACCAATAAATCCGGAACGACCTATAAGAAAATCTATGAAAAATACGCTTATCTGGTTATCCTACAATCAAAAGACCTCGGTAAATACGAAGTAGGAATTGTGCTGAACTTGGAAATAGATGCGGATTTATTTGGCGTACCGGATATATATTTTCCTGTTCATCACCGCAACGGCGCATTGGATAACCTTGCCGAAATAATTTTTCCAAGAGGCGTAATTCTGAATGCTGAGATATGGAATGATCAAGTAACGCTAATCTATTCCCAATATGTCAATGCTCCATACTCAATCGGTACTTGGGTATTTTTTGACCCTTTTTCATCTCCTGCCAATAAAAATACAGATGCCATGGAATCTGTTGTAACATATGCAGTTCCAACAACTAGTAATCCTTTGGTTGCTTATGAGATTATTCAAGATAGCTTTGAACAATCTTTAGTACTCGCCGCTGTTCTGCCCATTCTCCTCATCATCTTGAAAATATTTCCAACCAAGCGATAGCATTTTCTTTTGGAGGCTCTATGCCATCACAAATCGAAATCGGACGTTTACTACGCGCAGGGACAACTGGCTTCATCGCCGGGTGTTCGGTCTCGCAGTTCGAAGCCCCAGCCTTTGGCGCCCTCGTCCGCGCCCCACTCGGGAACGGGTACCAGGTTTACGGCCTGATCTACGATATCCACATCGACGATGACGGGCTGGTGCGCCAGCTGGTGACCGCCGAAAACGTCAGCGCCGAGGTGATGAAAGACAACCGCGAGCGGCGCATCGTACCGGTCGAAATGTCGGTGCTGTCGGTCGGCTACGAACAGGATGGCAAAATATTCCACCTGCTGCCGCCCCGTCCGCCGCTCAGCCTGGATGTGATCTACCTGTGCGACGATAAGGAACTGGCGCGCTTCACCAGCGCCGGCAAATTCGGCTACTTCCGCCACATCCTGAGGGCCAAAGACGCCCCGATCGGCGAGATTCTGGCCGCGCACCTCCAGCAGGCCGGTGTGGCACATAAAGAAAGTGGACAGTGGAAAGTGGATGCCACTCAGGAGTTGATTACTCTTTTGCGGGATGACTATCCAACCTTGATGAGCGTTTTAGGTGCATTAGGTGAAGTTCTTTAAACACAAAGGACACCAAGGACACGAAGTTTTATGGCTACTCCAGCAAAAAAGCTATTCCAACCCATACCACTTGATGTTGAACGTGTTGGAAAAACTGTACTTGATGCCGCATACAGGGTTCACAGCGCGCTCGGGGAAGTTCTTTAAATACAAAGGACACCAAGGACACGAAGTTTTATGGCTACTCCAGCAAAGAAACTATTCCAACCCATACCGCTTGATGTTGAACGTGTTGGAAAAACTGTACTTGATGCTGCATACAGAGTTCACAGCGTGCTCGGGCCTGGCTTACTTGAATCTGTCTATGAAATTGCCCTGACCCATGTTTTACGGAAAAACAATATGGTTGTTGATACACAAGTTCTCTTGCCAATCATGTTTGAAGGGGAACGACTTGAATCGGGGTTGCGGCTGGATATGTGCGTTCAAAATTGTGTCATCGTTGAACTCAAAGCCGTGGAAACAATGAATCCGGTTTACGAAGCTCAATTGATGACTTATCTGCGACTTTCCGGCATTCGGCTTGGCTTCCTCATCAACTTTAACGTACCGCATCTGAAGGACGGCATCAAACGCAGGGTGGTTTAACCTTTGTGTACTTTGTGTCCTTCGTGTTTAAGGAGCTTTTATGACAGACAACCAACAAATTGGCTACATCGTCGGCGGCGGATTGAAGGAATCCTTCTCCGCGCGTTTGACCGTTGACCCGCTTGACGTGCAGGAAGGCGGATTCGTCGTGATCGACAGCGGCGACTACCGCTTCTACGGCCTGGTCACGGACCTGCAACTGGGCGCAACCGACCCGCGTTTCGCGGACGAACAGACCGAGACGCGCCTGCCGCCCGCCCTGGCCAAGGCCCTGCACGGGCAGACCCTCTACACCAATCTTGAAATCCTGCCGGCGCTGATGCTCGAACGCGGACCGGAACCGGGCACGCCCGCCTACAAACTGTGGCGCACGGAGCACCCCGAAGACCCGCGCCCGATCCCGGTCAAAACCGTCCCGCTGCACCATGCCCCGGTTTCGCTGGCCGACCAGGCCGATATCGCCGCCATTTTCGGCGACCCGGATAAGGACGGCAACTTCGTCATCGGCTACACCCGCGAACAGGGACATCCCGTCTGTATCAACCTCGACAAATTCATCCAGCGCTCGTCGGGCGTCTTTGGCGCGACCGGCACCGGCAAATCCTTCCTGACCCGTCTCGTCCTGGCCGGGCTGATGCAGCACAACAAGGCCTCGGTGCTGGTCCTCGACATGCACAACGAGTACGGATTCGACGATATCGCCTCGGACACCAAGCTGAAAGTGATCGGGTTGAAAACCAAATTCGCGAGCCGCTTAAGCGTCGTCGGGTTGGGGGCCGGAGCCAGGATCCGCGGGGCGAACACCCCCGATTTCAACCTCGAAATCGCGATGAACGACATCGCTCCCCCCGACATCGAAATGCTCAGCCGCGAACTGAATCTCAAGGAAACCACGCCGACCACCCTCAACGCGCTGATGACCACCTTCCGCGAACGCTGGTTCCAGGCCTTCAAAGAGATGAATCGCGAGGAGATCGAGGTCGAGGACGAAAAGGGCCGCATCAAGAAGCAGCCGCACCCTGAGAGTGTCGCTGCCTGGGCACTGGCCAACGGAGTCAACGTGGCCGCCGCCGAGGGCCTGCACGACAAACTGCGCCGCCTGTTCAACAAGCATTACATCGTCGAAAAACCCGCCGCGGACAGTATCAAGCAGGTCATCGACACGCTCGAAGCCGGGCGGCACGTGGTGCTGTCGTTTGGCGACAACGAGCAAGACCTGGACTACCTGCTGGTCTCGAACCTGCTGACGCGCAAGATCCGCGAAGCCTGGGAGAAGCGCACCAACGAGTTCCGCTCGCACGGCGGCGGGGAGCCGCGCCCGCTGATCATCGTCGTCGAGGAAGCCCACAAACTGCTCAACCGCGAAATGGCCGCCCAGACGGCTTTCGCCACCATCGCGCGCGAATTGCGCAAATACTACGTCACCCTGCTGATCGTTGACCAGCGCCCATCGCAAATTTACGATGAGGTCATGTCGCAGCTCGGCACGCGCATCAGCGGCTGGCTCGGAGACGACTTCGACATCCAGGCCGTGCTCTCGGGCCTCTCCGGCCGGGACGCGATCCGCGGCATGCTGGCACGCCTGCAGCCCAAAGAAGAAGTGCTGCTGCTCGGCTGGGGCGTGCCCATGCCGCTGCCGGTCCGTTCGCGCAGGTATGACGACAATTTCTGGCGCGAGCTGCTCGGCAACAAGGGCAGGCAGAGCGAAGGCCAGATTTTGAAGGATTTAGGATTTTGATAACGTTGTAGGGGCACGGCGGATTACGCCAGACAAGATAATCCGCTATTCCCCCGCCGTGCCCCTACGTATGTGTTGAATGATGACACAATTCGACATCCCAAAACACCACCGCCACTCCATCTGCCTGCCAAATTGAATGCCAGTAGGGGCACGGCGGATTACGCCAAGCAAGATAATCCGCAAATCCCCCGCCGTGCCCCTACACAATCAATCAAACAATGACAAAATTCGACCCCCAAACCCATCACCGCCATTCCATCCGCCTGCCGAAATCATGCCATCGTAGGGACACGGCGGAGAACTTGTAAATATTATTGCGCGGCAGAACCCGCCGTGCCCCTACTACTACGTCGCTATCCCCTTACTCACCGCCATCCCCCTACCCCGCCGTGCCCCTACATATATGTTGAACGATGACACAATTCGATCCCCAAAAACACCACCGCCGTTCCATCCGCCTGCCGAAATAATTTCCATCGCAGGGGCACGGCGGAGAACTTGTAGGTGTTCTTGCGCGGCAGAACCCGCCGTGCCCCTACTACCCCGCCAATTTCCCGCCGTGCCCCTACGCCACCAATAAGACAATTGGTATGATCAAATTCGACCCCCAAAACCCTTCGACAGCGCTCAGGACAGGCACCATCGCCGTTCAATTCGTTTACCTAATTACGATTACACCCAAATCGGGGCGTATTACATCACGATCGTGACCCATGACCGCGAAATGTTATTTGGCGAGGTTATCAACGGGGAAATGAAATTAAGCGGTCTCGGTCAAATTGCTCAACGTGAATGGGAACGCCTGCCGCAACGCTTCAAACACATCGAATTGGGCGCGTTTGTCATCATGCCGGATCATGTGCATGGGATTATCATTATTCATGATAACGGTAGGGGCACGGCAGATTATTCCGGGCGCGGCAATCCGCAAGACCCCCGCCGTGCCCCTACGCCGGATGACGTCACCGCCGAACAATTCGGCAAACCTGTTTCCGGTTCCATCCCAACCATTGTGCGCTCGTACAAATCTTCGGTTGCCTTGCGCATCAATTACGCCCGCCCCCGCGATTCCATGCCCGTTTGGCAAAGGAATTATTACGAACACATCATCCGCGATGAAAAAGATATGCGGGCCAAATGGGATTACATTGAATCCAACCCATCAAATTGGGAAAACGATGACGAAAATCCGCACAATTAATTTGTAGGGGCACGGCGGAAAACTTGTAGATGTTCTTGCGCGGCAAAACCCGCCGTGCCCCTACGCTACGTCGCCGTGCCCCTACGGAATGGAAACCCAAACCTTGAACACGCTCAAAACCATGCTCTTCCTCCTGGCCGTGCCGGGATTTGTGCTCTTCGTCGTTCCGGTCACCTTCATCCTGCCGGTCGAGAAAAATGCCATCGACCTGGGGCCTTTTGCCTGGGCCGCCCTGCCTCTGTGGGTCAGCGGGCTGGCGATCCTGCTGTGGTGCGCCGTCGTTTTCGTCCGCACCGGAAAGGGAACTCCCATCCCCATCGACCCGCCCAAAGTCTTGGTCATCGGCGGGCTGTATCGCTACATCCGCAACCCGATGTATTTGGGTGTACTGACCGTCGCCGCCGGACAGGCGCTCTGGCGCGGCTCGCCGTTCCTGTTCGGCTATGTGCTGCTGCTATGGGGCGCTTTCCAGACCTTCATCCTGCTTTACGAAGAACCGCATCTGCGCAAAACCTTCGGCCAGGCCTACCTTGATTACTGCCAGACCGTCCCGCGCTGGATTCCGCGCCCGAAACGGGCCGCCAACAAAAACGAGAAACGGCCATGACCCCCATCTCCATTTCCAAAACCACCTTCAAACGATTCATCATCGGCCGCCAGGGATTGTGGCCCGGACGGCGTTTTGCAGGCAAAGACGGCGTTGCCGCGGCCATCCGCAACAGCGAAGCGCTCCAGCTTGATCCGCTCAACGTGGTTGCCCGCAGCCAGGAGATCGCCCTGTGGGGCCGCGTGCTCGACTTCCGTCCCGAGCATCTCTACCAGGTCGCCTACGACGAGCGCCAGTTTTTCGATTACGGCGGTGGGTTGTTCTTCTATCCCATGCAAGATTTCCCCTACTGGCGGGCCGGCATGCAGCACCCGGAACTCTACCCGCGCTGGACCAAATTCGTTGCCGACCACCCCGAAGTCCTGACCCAGGTGCTGGAGGCCATCCGCGAGCGCGGCCCGCTCGGCAACCGCGATTTCGAAGGCAACCAGGCCGTCAAAAGTTACCGCGGGCGCAAAGATACCGCCCTGGCGCTCTACAGCCTGTGGCTCAAGGGCGAGCTGATGGTCCATCACCGCCAGGGCTTCGACCGCTATTACGACCTGCGCGAGCGCGTCTTGCCGCCGCAGCACGACCGCATCGCCAGCGACCAGGAAGCTCTCGACCGTTTCAGCCGCAAAGTTGTCGCCTTCCTCGGCCTGACCCGTGAAAAACGCTGGCCGCGCAACCTGCTCTTTTTCGATATGCAAGTCAGCCCGGAGCAAGCTAAAAGCCAGTTGGCCGCGCTCTACGAACAAAATGTGTTCACAAAAGTGAATGTGGAAGGATCAAAGGAGGACTGGGTCGCCCTCTCGAGCGATATTCCGCTGCTCGAGACGATCGCCAGCGGGGAAATTCCATCAGCATGGACTCCCCTTGGGCCGTCCACGCTCGACGAAGTGACTTTTCTGGCCCCCTTGGAGATCGTCAGCGCCCGCGGGCGCGCCAAGGAAGTCTTCGGCTTCGACTACATCTGGGAAGTCTACAAACCGCTCGAATTGCGCCGCTGGGGCTACTACACCCTGCCGATCCTCTACGGCGACAACCTGGTGGCGCGTCTCGACCCCAAACTCGAGCGCAAGACGGGCACGCTCAAGATCAACGGTTTCTGGCTGGAAGACAACGCCCCGGCCGACGATTCCTCTTTTGCCGACGCCCTCGGCAAAGGCCTGGCGCGTTTCGCTGCTTTCGTCGGCGCGCGTCAGGTCGATGCAAGCCTCATCCAGCCGCAGAAACTGCAAGATCACATCCAAAAATTCTTGAAATAACGTTCCCGTAGGGGCACGGCGGATTTCACCAAATAAGATAATCTGCCAATCGCCCGCCGTGCCCCTACCCATGACAAAGGAGCAAACATGACCCACCCCCTGATCGACCAGTTCCGTTTTACCCGCAGCCAATGGCTGCTCGGGCTGCAAGACATCTCCGAAGCCGACGGCATCCGGCATTTTGGCCCGATGAATTGCATCAGTTGGACGGTTGGCCACCTGGCCTGGCACGAGCAGCGCTACTGGCTGTTCCGCTCGCAGGGGCAGATTCTCTACCCCGAGCTGAACGAGCTATTCGCCTATGGCGCGCCGATGAACAGCCCCTCGCTCGCGGAAATGCTCGCCAAATGGCAGACCGTCACCCAAACCGCGGACCCGTTCCTCGATACATTAACCACGGCCAAACTCGAGGCGGAACTGCTTTTCGAGGGCAAAGCGGTCGGACAGACAGTCGGCTCGGCCCTGCGGCGCATCACCTACCATTACTGGTATCACATCGGTGAAATCCAGGCCATCCGCCAGATGCTCGGGCATCAGAATTTACCTGAATATGTTGGCGACATCGAGGTTGAAGCGCCTTATCGCCCGGAATAAAAAAATCGTCCCTGTCGAAATGGCAGGGACGATTTTTCAACCGATCGGGTTTAGGCCCGGATCATGGTCAGCAGCATCTTGAAGGGTTTGCTGGCCCGCAGGGCGTGTGGTTCGTTGGCCGGCATGACGATGGCCTGACCGGCATCGACCGTGAAATGCTGGCCCGAGATGGAGATATCGGCGCTGCCATCCAGAACGTGTACGAGGGCGTCGTACGGTGCGGTGTGTTCGCTAAGGACCTGGTCGGTATCGAACGCAAACAGGGTGACATTCCCGGCTTCAGATTTGGTCACCTGGCGGCTGACAATGCTGCCTTCCTGGTAGGAAACCATCTCAGCCAGGGTTAGTATTTGAGAAACAGGGGCTGTGGACATTTTTTATTCCTTTCGCTATTCCGGCACTATAACACAAGATGTGATATTGTTTCTGTGCCTAAAGTTACAGGAGAAAGATTTTGCGCTTTGTTTCGAGGCCAGATGACATTTGTAACTTGAATTGGGCATCCACAGGCAGTAAAATAAACTCACATCGCAAATTAACAACCTATCCAGTCCCAACATTGGTTCGGCGGTCGCTAGGGTCAACCCCGCGGCGTGAGAAACACTCTCGAAAAGTGCCGCTGACCGCCCTAAAGGAGCCGACCCTATGAGCCTCTGGAAAGAATATCTGCACCCCCAAACCGTACAAGAAGCTGTGGAGGCCCTCGCCTCCGCCCCCGCACCCGCGATTCCCATCGCGGGCGGGACTGATTTAATGCTCGACCTGCAGCAGGGCCATCATGCCCCGGTTCATACCCTGGTCGATCTGACCGGCATCACCGAAATGCGCGCACTCGAGCTCCGCGGCGACAAGCTCTTCATCGGCGCGGGTGTGCCGCACAATCGCATCGTCGAATCGCCGCTCGTTCAGCAACATGCCCAATCGCTGGTTGAATCGTGCGGGCTGATCGGCGGGCCGCAAGTTCGCAACTCGGCCACGCTGGGCGGGAATGTGGCCCACGCCCTGCCCGCCGCCGATGGCATGATCGGCCTGTTGGCTCTCGAGGCTGAAGCGCAGGTTGCTTCGCCCACTGGACGCCGCGTGCAGCCGTTACAGGAGTTGTTCGTCGGCCCCGGCAAATCGTCCCTGAAAGCGGATGAGATCATCGTCGGCTTTAGCCTGCCGCTGATCAAAGCCCACCAGGCCTCGGCCTTTTGCCGCGTCATGCGGGCGCAGGGGATTGCCCTGCCAATTCTCAACCTGGCCGCCTGGCTCGAACGCGACGGCGAGACCATCCGCGCCGCGCAGATTGCGGTTGGCCCGGCCGGCCCGGTCCCCTTCCGCGCCAGGCAGACCGAAGCCTATCTGACTGGGAAGATTTTCTCGGCAGAAACGGTCGCCGAAGCGCAGGAAACCCTGCTGGCTGAAGCCAAATTCCGCACATCGCCTGCGCGCGCCACCGCTGAATACCGCCGCGAGCTGGTAGTGGTCTTATTGAAAAACGCTTTATCGACTGCCTGGGAACGGGCAAAATAGGCTGGTTGAGTAGAGCGGTGATTTTCTACTCGTATCGAAACCAGCGCTTGCGGGCCTCGATACGCAGCCAAGAACACTGCTACTCGACCCTCGTAATTCGAGGACTTAACCCATGAAAAAAACTCAACTTTCCTTAACCGTAAACGGACAAAACTATCAGCTTGCCCCCCTGCCCGGCGAAACGCTAGCAGATCTGCTGCGCAATCGGCTCAAATTAACCGGCACCAAGATCGGCTGTAACGAGGCCGAATGCGGCGCTTGCACCGTCATCATGGATGGCGAACCGGTTTTATCGTGCTCGACCCCCGCCGAACGGGCGGACGGCAAAACAATCACCACCATCGAAGGTCTTGCCAAACCGGAAAAACTTCACCCGTTGCAGGAAGCCTTCATCAAGCACGGCGCAGTCCAGTGCGGATTCTGCATCCCTGGCCAGATCATGACATCTTATGCGCTGCTTCAAAAAAAACCAAAGCCGACTTCGGCCGATATTCGTCATGCCTTGAAAGACACGCTCTGCCGCTGCGCGGGCTACCCGACCATCGAAAACGCCATCCTTGCCGCGGCGGAATCGCTCCAGACCGGGCAGCCGGTCGCAGAACCGCAAGTACCGCCCTCAGCCACCGAAGGCGCAACGGTCGGGACGTTGAAGATCCGCCCGGATGCCGTCGAGAAGGTGACGGGGGAAGCGATCTTCACCGATGACCTTCAATTCGAGAACATGCTTTTCGCTGCGGTCAAACGCGCGGGCGTGCCGCATGCTTTTGTCCAAAGAATCAACGTAGATAAGGCCCTCGAAGTGCCTGGCGTTGTGACCATCATGACCGCCAGGGACGTGCCTGGCGAGAACATTCACGGGCTGGTGATCCTCGACTGGCCGGTGATGGTCGGCGTTGGGGAACGAGTCCGTTATGTCGGCGATGCGATCGCGATTGTCGCCGCCGAGAGCCAGGAAGCTGCCAAAGCGGCGGTCGAGCTGATCGAGGTCGATTTCGACCTGCAGCCGGTGGTTAGCGATGCCGTCCAGGCCCGCCAGGAAGGCCAGCCGCAGATCCACGAGAAGGGCAACCTGCTCAAGCACATCAAAGTCCGCAAGGGCGACCCGGAGATCGGTTTCGCCGAAGCGGATGTGGTGCTGGAGCACACCTTCCATACCCCGGCCACCGACCACCTGTTCATGGAGCCGGAGTGCAGTATTGCGGTGCCAGTAAAACCTGACAGGTCTTCTGGAGACCTGTCAGGTTTAGGAAGAATGGAAATTTACGTCGGTTCGCAGATCCCTTACCAGGACCGCAGCCAGGTTGCACGGGCGCTGGGCTGGGAAGAGACGCGTGTGCGCATCGTCGGGCAGTTGATGGGCGGCGGATTCGGCGGCAAGGAAGATATCGCCGGACAGATCCATGCCGCGCTGCTGGCAAATGCCACCGGGCGGCCCGTCAAATTGCTCTTTGACCGCCACGAAAGCCTGATCGTGCATCCCAAACGCCACGCCACCCAGATCAAGGTCAAGCTCGGCGCGAAGAAGGATGGCACACTCGTCGCCGCCAAGACCGAACTGTACGGAGATACCGGGGCTTACGCCTCGCTCGGCGAAAAAGTGCTGACCCGCGCCACGACCCACTCGGCCGGCCCCTACAAGATCCCGCACGTTCACGCCGACTGCTACGCGATGTACACCAACAACCCCCCCGCGGGCGCTTTCCGCGGATTCGGCGTGCTGCAATCGGCCTTCGCCTTCGAAACCATGATGGATAACCTGGCCGAAACGCTCGGCCTCGACCGCATCGAACTGCGCCGCAAGAACGCCCTGCGCGTTGGCGACGAAACCAGCACCGGGCAGATCATGCGCGAGAGCGCCGGACTGGTCGAGTGCATCGATAAGGTCGAAGCAGAGATGCTACGCGTTTCTGGTTTGAGCTGCGAAGAACTCTTTAAGCCTCGCCTGACACCTGATGCCCCGCACCTGGTACGCAGTTGGGGTTTTGCCTCGGCCTTTAAAAATACCGGTCTGGGCGGCGGGGCGGACGATACATCCGGCGCGGAAGTCGAACTATACGAAGACGGCAGTTTCCAGGTCCGTTCGGCGGCCGCAGAACTCGGCCAGGGCCTGGTGACCATCATGCGCATGATGGTCGCCGAAGAGTTGGCCGTCCCGGCTGAACAGGTTTCGGTGCTCGTCATGGACACCGACCTGACCCCCAATGGCGGCCCGACGACCGCCTCCCGCCAGACCTACGTCACCGGCAACGCCTCGCGGCTGGCGGCCAAGACCCTGCGCGAAGCGATCACGGCGACCCTCTCTGAAAAATTTGACATGGCTCCCGAGAAAATCCGTTTCGCGGCAGACGGCGTGCATGTCAACGGGCATACGCTGAACATGCGCGAAGTGTACAGCGAGATGAAAGCCTCCGGCAAAGATCCGCGCGTTTTATATGAATATCACGCTCCCGAGACCAAACCGCTCGGCCAGGGCGGCGACATGCACGTTGCCTTCTCGTTCGCCTCACAAGCCGCCGAAGTGGAAGTCAACACCAACACCGGCGAAGTGCGCGTGCTGCATGTGATCTCGGCCAACGATGTCGGCCGCGCCATTAATCCACTTGGCCTGCGCGGACAGGTCGAGGGCGGGGTGGTGATGGGCGTTGGGCATGCCCTGCTCGAGAACTTCATCACCAAAGACGGCTACGTGGTCACCGACCGCATGTCGCGCTACCGCATCCCGTCGATCGTGCATACACCCGAGATCACCTCGATCATCGTCGAAGACCCGACCAAGGACGGCCCCTACGGCGCGAAGGGCGTCGGCGAGATTGTGCTGATCCCGACCCCGCCCGCGATCACCAATGCGATCTACAACGCTGTCGGTGTGCGTTTCGACAGCCTGCCCGTCGATCAGGAGAAGCTGCTCTGGGCGATGAAATAGGTTAAATCAATGAACAGAAGGGTGACGAGACACAAGTCTTGTCACCCTTTTTGATTAAATCTGCGCAAGAAAAATCTCAAACCAAGTAAAATAGCGCGAGCTGAAACTTTTCCCTGAAATCTACGAATATCTGTGTATACAAATCGCATCATAAGGAGACTGCGCAAACAACGCTAACATCCAAATTGGTGGCGATGATCATTGACCGTTTTTTGACATAAAGGAGCAGAGATGGACAACAAACAGAAGAATGACGCCCAGCAAGCCGATCAGGCCACATCTTCCCCGCGAAAATCTGAACAACAGCTGGCAGAATTTAATACGAGCGTTTCTGCCCTGCGCACCCAGGCAGATCGTACCCGCAACGTGTTCGGGTTTGGCCGCAGAATCATCGTGCCACCCGATGAAATCCACGTTGTGGTTGGAAATGGCATGCACATCGCGGCCATGTCGAATGACCGCAAAGTTTTTGGGCAAAGCGCCGAACGTCCATCCCGCTACTGGCTGAACGCCCTGACTCAGGTCATCAAACTGAAGACGATCAGCTTCACCGTTCCGATTCGCGGCATCAACGATGAAGGCGTGGAAGCACTCGACAACAGTAAAGTCAGCTTTCGGTTGTGGGCGCACGCTGTTGCCAAACTCAACCCTGAAAAAGCGGATACCGCCGCCCAGCGCGTTGGTCTTGATACGGGTGGCCTGATCAACACTATTACCGAGGTTGGCACCGCCGAGTTAATTGCCGCTTCGGCCACGATGGGCCTGCAGGACATCATTGCCAACCGCCAGAAGCTGGCTGAAATCGCCTTTCCAAAGGTCAACCAAATTTTGTCTGAACTCGGTTACGACCTGGCCTTACTAACCATTACCCAGTTGGAAGGTATGGCTTACCACAAACTGGTTGAACAGGCTGAATCGCGCATCTCGAAAGAGACCAGCATCGCCACCAACAAAGAACAGGTGCAGGAGCTTCAAGACGACCAGGGACGCGAGCGCACGGAAGCCGAAATCCGCGCTGCGACAGAGAAGAAGCTGGCCGCCGAGCGACTCGACGCCGAACAGGAAGTGGAAACCGCCACCCTTTCGCAGCAGGAGGCCCTGGCGATCCGCCGCCATGAACTGGAAGTCAAGCAACTGGAGCTGGCAAAATCTGCTGCGACCGCCGCGCACGAGACCGATATCGCCAAGGTGCAACTCGGCCAGACCCTCGGGCAGGCTGAAGCGGAGAAGGAAGCCATGCTGGCGCGCATCAAGAAAGAACGCGATGCCGAACTGCGCGCTATCGAACAACAGAAAAATGCGGCCATCAAACTGGCCGAAACCAAAGCCGAGGCCGAGCGCATGGCGATGGAACAGATCCGCCAGATCGAGCGCGCTGCCGAACGTACACAGGCTGAAGCCGAACGCCTGCGCGCTGAAGAACTGGCTGCCGCCGAACGCGCCAAGGAAATTGCACTGGTCGACGCCAACAAACTGGGCGAATCGATGAAGGTTGAAGCCGAAGCGGAAGCCCGCGCCCTGCAGATGCGCACCGAAGCCCAGACCAAGGCCGAACTGGTCAAGGCCGAAGCCGAAGCGACCGCCACCGAGAAACGCGCCAAGGCCGCCAAAATCCGGGCTGAGGCCACTCGCGCCGAATCTGCCGCACAGGGTCTGGCCGAAGCCGAAGTGGATGCCGCCCGTGTGCAGGTCGCCGAGCAACAAGTGGCGGTCAATCGCTCCGAGGGTCTGGCCCAGGCCGAAGTCGCCCGCGCCCAGGCCGAGGTGGAAGCGGATCGCGTCCAACGCCTGAAAGAAGTCGAGATCAACGCCCAGCAAAAACTGGTCGATCTGTACGAAAAAGCTCCCGTTCTCGTTGAACTGGAAAAGATGAAACTTGAACACGCTCACCGCGAACGACTTGCCACCTTGCAAGTCGAAGCCTACAAGGAAGCCTTCATGGCAATGGCGCCGGGCGTCAAGGTTCACATCTACGGCAATGGTGGTCAAACCGGGAAAATCATCACCGACCTGATGAGTTTCTCGCAAAGCATCAACCTGTTGGGCGAGGAAGTGCCGCTGATCGGACGCATTCTCAACACCAATGGAACGAACGGAAGCGGCGAGACGACCGGGGACGAGGCCGAAAACTCAACCATCCACTGGATGCGCGAGAACCTGCACGGTTTGAGCCCTTACATCCAACAGGTCATGGCCGATGTCAATCCGCGCGTTTTTTCCAGCCTGAAAGTCAGTGACATGGTCGATCGCCTGACCCCGGTTCTTGCCGGCAAGGAAGATCTGACCAGCAGCCTCGACCAACTGCGCCAGGATGCCAACTTCCGGGTCGTGGGAGACCTGCCTATCGTGCCGATTCTGAAACTGTTCGGCATCGACCTGGGTGACGGCAAGAAAAAAGGCAAGGCTGTGGTGGATGTCGATGAGCCGCAGGCCGTGGTGGCCACAGTTGCATTAGAAGAAACCGCCGAGGCTCTGGAAGACAGAAAAGCCTAAATCAATCTCGGTAAATCTGTTGAGAACTGCTCCATACTGCATGGGGCAGTTCTTTTTTGATAAAAGATCGATAAACACCAACGGAAATCAGATTTTTGTCTTGACAAATCCATCCTAAGGCATATAATCACGCCAACTTAACAAACAAAAACAAAGACGTGGACGAGTAGGTTTCAAAGCGATTTTCAGAGAGCCGGTGGTTGGTGTGAATCCGGTAAAAGCGCAGGAACCGAATGGCCCACCGAGTTGAGCGGACGAAAGGCAACGATTAGTCCAATCCGGGAACTCCCGTTACAGGGTGAGGGTATAAGCCGATCGAGGCCGTACCCGAAAAAAGTGACGCTGGCCTTTAATCCCTGTGCATCATCACAGGGATTTTTTCTTAAGCCCCGAACAGCGGGATAAGCGCAAGCGTAATTTGGGTGGTACCACGGGAGTCCCCTCTCGTCCCAACGGACGAAGGGGACTATTTTGTTAAGGCTTAGTCCCAGCCGCCTTCAGGCGGCTTCGCAAAATAGCCCGGACATTCATGTCCGGGCGGGCCAAACGAGAGAAAAAACTCAGATCGTCAGAACCGCCAAAGAAGGAGAAAACCCTTATGCATTCATCCAAACCCCGCCTGCTGACCGGCGACCGCCCGACAGGCAAACTGCATCTCGGTCACTATGTTGGTTCGCTCGCAAACCGCGTCAGACTGCAGCACCAGTACGAATCATTCTTCATCATTGCCGACCTGCACACCCTGACCACCCGCCCCGAGCGCGCCCACATCGGGCAGATACCGCTCTTCATCCGCGAGATCGTGCTCGATTACCTGGCGGTCGGCATCGACCCGGAGATCAGCACCATCTTCGTCCAGTCGGCCATCCCTGAAACCTACGAACTCAACCTGCTCTTCGAGATGCTGGTGACCGTCCCGCGCCTGGAACGGCTGCCTTCGCTCAAGGATATGGCCCGCGACGCCAATCTCGAGACAATGCCCTTTGGCCTGCTCGGCTACCCGGTGCTGCAAGCCGTCGATATCCTGCTGCCGCGCGCCCAGGCAGTGCCGGTCGGCAAGGACAACCAGGCCCATGTTGAGCTGGCCCGCGAAATGGCGCGCCGCTTCAACAACCTGTATGGCGAGGTCTTCCCCGAACCGGAAGAGATCGTCGGCGATGTGCCGACCCTGATCGGCACGGACGGCAAAAACAAGATGAGCAAATCGCTTGGAAATGCCATCTTCCTGTCCGATGACGCCGCGACGGTCGAGTTCAAGGTCAAGGGCATGTACACCGACCCGAAACGCCTGCGCGCCACAGACCCCGGCACGGTTGAGGGCAACCCGGTTTTCGATTATCACGAGGCCTTCAACCCCGATAAAGACGAAGTCGCCGAGCTGAAGGAACGCTACCGGGCCGGCAAAGTCGGCGACGTGGAAGTCAAGGCCAAATTAACCCGCGCCCTGAACAGCTTCCTCGAACCCATCCGCGAGAAACGCGCCTATTACATCGCCCACCCTACCATCCCGCAGGATGTGCTCGCTGACGGCATCCGCCGCATGCAGGCCGAAGCCAAAGAGACGATGGAAATCGTGCGCGCCCACACCGGCCTATCCTATTCGCTCGATTTATTTGTAGACGATATCGATATTTTTGGAAACGAGTAAATTATGGTTACTGAACTGATCCAAACCAGCACCAGCATTGCCCCCATCGTCCGCCACCTGCCGGCCGACCTCGATACCCCGGCCAGCGTCTATCTCAAAGTGCGCGGCAGCGGCCCATCCTTCCTGCTCGAATCGGTCGAAGGCGGCGAACGCATCGCCCGCTACTCCTTTATCGGCCTGGAACCACGCTATGAGTACCGCATCACAGGCCAGAGCGTGGAACGCCGCTCGGCAACTTCCGTCGAGCACTTCCAAATCCCCGAGGGGCAGGATCCGCTTCATTACCTGCAATCCCAGCTCGACGGGTTTACCCCCAAACTGCCCGAAGGCATGCCGCGCTTTATCGGCGGGCTGGTCGGCTACCTCGGCTATGAAACCATCCGCTACTTTGAGCCGCGCCTGCAAAAGCACCTGCAAAGCGGGAAACTACCTGAATCGGTTTTCCTGCTGGCCGACACCCTGATCGCCTTCGACCACGCCCGTCACAGCCTCGATATCATCACCTATGCCTTCGATGGAAATGTGGAAGCTGCCAACCGCAAGCTGGACGCCATTGAAGCGCGTTTGCTCGCTCCCACGCCGCTCCCGCGCGCAGCGGACTCACCCGCAGCGGCTACCGTTGAAGTGGCCTCGAACCGGACCCAGGCCGAGTACGAACAGGCAGTGCTGGCCGGAAAAGAGCACATCACGGCTGGCGATATTTTCCAGGTCGTGCTCTCGCAGCGCCTTTCGCGCCCGGCCCACGGCGACCCGTTCAACATCTACCGCGCCCTGCGCCGGCTCAACCCCTCACCCTACATGTACTTTTTCGACTTCGGCGACTTGGACGGCGAACCGTTCTACATCGTCGGCGCTTCGCCTGAGATCTTTGTGCGGCTCGAGGGCCGCAAAGCCAGCCTGCGTCCGATCGCCGGAACGCGCCCGCGCGGCACAGACATCGCTTCGGACGAAGCCCTGGCCGTCGATCTGCTGGCCGACCCCAAGGAGCGCGCCGAACACCTGATGCTGGTCGACCTGGGCCGCAACGATCTGGGCCGGGTCTGCGAGTTTGGCACGGTCAAAGTGCCCGAGTTTTTCACCATCGAGCGCTATTCGCACGTGATGCACATCGTCTCGCACGCCGAGGGCACGCTGCGGCCAGAACTGAACGCCTTTGATCTGGTGCGCGCCACCTTCCCGGCCGGGACAGTTTCCGGCGCGCCCAAAGTCCGCGCAATGGAGATCATCGCCGAGCTCGAGCCGGACGCGCGCGGCCCCTACGCCGGAGCGATCGGCTACTTCTCCTTCGATGGCAACATGGACACCTGCATCGCCATCCGCACCCTGGTCGGCCACGGCGAAACGGTTAGTGTCCAGGCCGGGGCGGGCATCGTTGCCGACTCTGACCCGACCAGGGAATATGAAGAAACGCTCAACAAAGCTCGCGCCGTTTTGAAAGCTGTAGAAATGGCGGAGAAAAGATAATGAAGAAGTCAGAATGATGAATGCAGAATAAAAACCGCTCTTCATTCATCATTCTGCATCACCTGCACTGCATCCGCAGCGCGGTGCAAGTGTCATCATTCTGCATTGTGTTTTTAGAAAGGTTTTCCTTATGCTCATCCTTATCGATAACTACGACTCCTTTACTTATAACCTCGTCCAATATTTTGGCGAACTCGGCGCGGACATTCGCGTCTTCCGCAACGACCAGATCACGCTAGACGAGTTGATCGCGCTCAAACCCTCGCACCTGGTCATTTCTCCCGGCCCCGGCCAGCCGATCGCGGACGGCGGCATCTCGGCTGAGGCCATGCGCCATTTCACCGGTCAGATCCCCGTCCTGGGCGTTTGTCTCGGCCACCAGTGCCTGGGCGCAGTCTACGGCGGAAAAGTCTCGCGCGCCCCGCGCCTGATGCACGGCAAAACCTCGCGCGTCCACCACTACGGCCAGGGACTGTTCAGCGGCATCCCCAGCCCGTTTGAAGCCACCCGCTACCACTCGCTGATCGTCGAATCGCCCGTCCCGGCCGAACTGGAAGTGACAGCCTTCACATCCGAAGGCGAGATCATGGGTCTGAAACATAAAACCGCCCAGACCTACGGTGTCCAGTTCCACCCAGAGTCGATCCTGACCCAGCACGGCAAGCAAATCTTGCAAAACTTCTTAAACCTTTGAGTGGCGACGAAGGACCAAAGACCAAGGACCGAAGAGCCAACCTTCGTCATTCGTCATTCGTCATTAATCATTGGTCTTTCGTCTTTCGTCTTTCGTCTCCAAATAGGAGTTTCCCATGCTCAAACCTTATATCGCCAAAGCCATCAACACGACCCACCTGACCGCCGACGAAGCCGAACAGGCCATGACCATCATCATGACCGGCCAGGCCACCCCGGCCCAGATCGGGGCTTATCTCGTCGCCCTGCGCATGAAAGGTGAAACGGTCGAAGAGATCACTGGCTCGGTACGCGCCATGCGGGCTGTGGCCGTCAAAGTGCCGGTCAGCGACCGCACGACCCCCGTCTACGATATCGTCGGCACTGGCGGTGATGGCGCCCACACCTTCAACATCTCGACTGCCGCAGCTTTTGTCCTGGCGGGTACTGGCCGGCGTGTCGCCAAGCACGGCAACCGCGCCGCCTCGTCCCAATGCGGCAGCGCGGATGTGCTGGCTGCGCTCGGCGTCAATCTCGACCTGACATCCGAACAGGTCGGCCAGGCCATCGACGAGATCGGCATTGGCTTCATGTTCGCGCCCAAATTCCACCCGGCCATGAAACACGCTGTCGGCCCGCGCAAGGAAATCGGCCAGCGCACCATTTTCAACCTGCTTGGCCCGCTCACCAACCCGGCCGGAGCCGAGATCCAGCTAACCGGCGTCTACGCCCCCGCCCTGACCGAACCGCTTGCCCACGTTCTCAACGAACTCGGCTCGCGCGCCGCGCTCGTCATCCACGGCGCAGGCGGCACGGACGAGCTCAGCCCAGTCGGCGTTAACCGCGTCAGCCACCTGCAAGATGGCGCTGTCCGCACCTACGATCTTGACCCGCTCGATTATGGCTTTGCCCGAACCACCGTCGCCGACCTGCGCGGCGGAGCGCCCGATGAATCCGCCCTCATGATGCGCGATATGTTCAGCGGAAAACTATCCGGCGCGCGCCGCGATGCCGTCCTGCTGAACGCCGCCGCCACCCTTTCGGCTGAGACCGGCGACTTCAAAGCCGCCTTGGCCGAATCTATCCACGCTATCGACAGCGGCGCGGCCCTCTCCAAGCTCGAGACGCTGGTCAAATTCAGCCAGTCCTTTGCGCAACCATCCGCGTAATCCGTTTTCGTCCGTGATTCCGTTACAAAGTCCGTTGCCAACCGTCCGTGATTCCGCGAAAGAGTCCGTTGTGAAAAATATTCTCGAAACCATCCTCGACCAAAAACGGCTGGAAATCGCGGCGCTCGACGCCCCGGCTTTGCGCCGCGCCGCGGAATCCGCCCCTGCGCCCAGAGATTTCCTCGCCGCAGTTTCGCGCCGCCGGAACCCCCCTCTCCTTGCAGGGGAGGGGCCGGGGGTGGGGCCGGCCTTGATCGCTGAACTGAAGCGCGCCAGCCCCTCCAAAGGAATTCTTGCCCCGCACCTCGACCTGTTCCAGGTGGCGGAGATCTACACCCAAAACGGCGCCGCCGCAATCAGTGTCCTGACCGACGAAAAATTCTTCCAGGGCAACCTGACCACCCTTCGAGAACTGCGCGCCCGCAGCCTGACACCTGACACCCCGCACCTGATACCGCCTTTACTTCGCAAAGATTTCATCATCGACGAATCCCAAATTTATGAAGCGCGCGCCAACGGCGCGGACGCCATCCTGCTGATCGCCGCCGCCCTGACCGACGATGCCCACTTCGCCGCCCTGCACGAGTGCGCCCTCAGCCTCGGACTGACCGCCCTGGTCGAAGTTCATGACGAAGCCGAAACCGAGCGCGCCCTGAGAATCAACGGGATCCGTTTAATCGGCATCAACAACCGCAACCTGGCCAGCTTTGAAGTCTCGCTCGCAACCACCGAGCGCCTGCGCCCAATGATTCCGGCCGGGATCAGCGTTGTCGCCGAAAGCGGCATCTTCAGCGCGGACGATGTTTCCCGCCTGCAAAAAGCGAACATCGACGCCATCCTGGTCGGCGAAGCCCTCGTCACCGCCCCGGATATCCCCGCCAAAGTGCGGGAACTCTCTGGAATGATGAATGCAGAATGATGAATGCGGAATTATTCTGCATTCATCATTCATCATTCTGCATTGGTAAACCGCCATGACCAAAATCAAAATCTGTGGCATCAAAACCATCCCCGACGCCCTGGCCTCCATCGACGCTGGCGCAGATCTTTTGGGATTCAACTTCTACCCCGCAAGCCCGCGCTATCTCACACCACACGCCTGCCGCGAGATCACATCCATTGTGCGAAAAGACTTTCCGCAGGTCACCCTGGTCGGGGTCTTTGTCAATGCTCCGGTTGCAGAGATCCGTTCCATTCTTGAAACCGCCCAATTGCACCTCGCCCAACTCCACGGCGACGAAACGCCAGAAATGCTGGCCAATCTTCAACCGCACGCCTTCAAGGCCATTCGGCTACAATCAGATGCGCGAACGGATTTTGAAGCAGACAAACGGATTCCAGACGCCATTCGCTTTTTCGTTTCCGAATCCGCTCACGCATCCGTTCCGGCCCTGTTGGTGGATGCCGCTGTCAAAGGCGTTTACGGCGGCTCGGGCGTGGTAGCGGACTGGTCCGCCGCCGCGCAACTGGCCAGGCGGATTCCGCTCCTGCTGGCGGGCGGTCTGACCCCTGAAAACGTCTCCGCAGCGATTGAGCAGGTTAAACCCTGGGGCGTGGATGTAGCCTCCGGTGTGGAGGCCAACCCGGGGGTGAAAGATCCCGCAAAAATGAAAAAGTTTGTCGAACAAGTCCATTCCAAAAAGTAATTAGCGATTGGTAATTTCCGTGCATCCATTACCAATCCCCAATTACCATTTACCACTCACTGAGGAACCATGACCCTTCTCCCCTCCAAATTCGGCCCCTACGGCGGGCAATTCGTCCCTGAAACCCTGATGCCCGCCCTGACGGAGCTCGAAGCCTGCTTTGTGGAAGCCCAATCCGACCCGGACTTTCAGCATGAGTTCAACAGGCTGCTGGCCGACTTCGTTGGCCGCCCGACCCCGCTGACTTATGCCCGGCGGCTTTCGGAACAGCTCGGTGGCGCGCAGATCTACCTGAAACGCGAAGACCTGGCCCATACCGGCGCGCACAAGATCAACAATGCCCTCGGACAGGCCCTGCTTGTCAAACGCATGGGCAAAAAACGGATCGTCGCCGAGACCGGCGCAGGCCAGCACGGGGTCGCATCTGCCACTGCTGCCGCCCTGCTCGGGCTGGACTGCGTCGTTTATATGGGCGCGGTCGATATTGCCCGCCAGGAACCCAACGTTTTCCGCATGAAATTGCTCGGCGCGGAAGTCCGCCTGGTGACAAGCGGCACGCAAACCCTCAAAGACGCGATCAACGAGGCCATCCGCGACTGGGTCACCAACGTCCGCGATACGCACTACTTGCTCGGCTCGGCGCTTGGCCCGCACCCCTACCCGACAATCGTCAAAACCTTCCAGTCTGTGATCGGGCGCGAGGCGCGCGAGCAAACCCTGGCCCAGCTTGGCCGCCTGCCCGATACGGTCGTGGCCTGCGTCGGCGGCGGCTCGAACGCAATTGGCATTTTCAGCGGCTTTATCGAGGATGCGGAGGTTGAGCTGATCGGTGTCGAGGCCGCGGGCAGCGGAATCGCATCGGGCAAGCATGCCGCCCGCTTCGGCGACCCGACCCGCGGACGCCTGGGCGTGATCCACGGAACCCGGACTTTTGTCCTGCAGACCGAAGACGGCCAGATCGCCGATACTCACTCCGTTTCGGCAGGTCTCGATTACGCTGCGATCGGCCCTGAACACGCCATGCTGCGAGACCAGGAACGCGCCTTCTACACCTCCGCCACCGACGAGGAGGCCCTGTCGGCCTTTTCGACTCTCTGCCATACCGAGGGCATCATCCCTGCCCTCGAGTCGTCTCACGCCGTGGCCGAAGCCATCAAACTGGCCCCGAAGATGAGAAAAGACCAGATATTGCTGATCAACCTTTCCGGGCGTGGCGACAAGGACCTGAACACGGTCATGAAAGAAATCGGATAGCGGGCATCGCGGTCAAAGGCGTTTATAATTTGACTGCATGAAACTCTACCGCCCAACCCTGATTCTTGGCGACACACTGACCCTGGCCGTGGTCACCCTGGCCGGATTTGCCACCCACGGCCCAACTAGTCTGGATTTGTTGCCCAGAATGATGACCAGCTTCCTGCCTTTGCTCGCGGGCTGGTTCCTGCTTGCTCCCCTGCTCGGACTGTTCTCAGCACAAATCACGATCAACCCGCGCCAGTTGTGGCGACCGGTTTATGCCATGCTCCTGGCGGCTCCGCTGGTCGGGGTTTTGCGCGCCGTCATGCTGAATGGGATCGTCTTGCCCTTGTTCGTGCTCATTCTCGGAGCAAGCGCCGCTCTGGGGATGCTTTTATGGCGCGCGCTCTTCCTGTTCATCCAACATCGCCTGTCTCTGGTACAATAATCGCTGTTCAAAGGCAGGACTCTGACATGGACGAAAATGCCCTGATTCACGATGCTCAAAACGGCGATCTGGATGCCTTCAACCGGTTGGTGCTGGCTTATCAAGACTCGCTCTATAACACCGCCCTGCGCATCCTTGGCGATGAAGACCAGGCCGCCGATGCCACTCAGGAGGCCTTCATTTCGGCCTTTCGGCATATCACCAGCTTCCGCGGCGGATCGTTCAAGGCCTGGCTGCTACGCACCGTCACCAATGCCTGCTACGACGAATTGCGCCGCAAACAACGCCGCCCCACCACCCCGCTCGAACCCGCCACCGACGACGATGAAGAGATCGAATCCCCGCGCTGGCTGGCCGACACCTCCATGACCCCCGAACAAAAAAGCGAAGCCGACGAACTGGAGCATGCCATCCAGCACTGCCTGAACGCCCTGCCGACCGACTTCCGCACCGTCGTCGTTCTGGCCGACATCCAGGGCTTGGACTACAGCGAAATCGCCATCTCGATTCACACCCCACTCGGAACCATCAAAAGCCGCCTCGCGCGTGCCCGCTTGCGTCTGCGCGAATGTCTGCAAGGATTCAAGGAACTTTTGCCGGCATCTTTTCGTCTTGAAGAAGGGAGCCAAGCATGACTCAAACTTCTTTCCGCGACGTTGAACAACTTTCTGCCCTGCTGGATGAAAAACTCGATCTGGCAGATGTTGCACGCCTGCAAAACCGTCTCAAAATCGAACCCGAGCTGCGCGCGGTCTACAATGACCTGCGCGAGACTCGTTTCTTGCTGCGCCAGTTGCCCCAACGCCGCGCGCCGCGCAATTTCACCCTGAAACCTTCTGCCGCGCGCGTGCGCCCGCCACTGCCGCGCAGCTTCCCGATCTTCCGCGTGGCGTCCGCTCTGGCAAGCATCCTGCTTTTCTTTTCGGTGGCGACCAACAGCGTCCTGCCGGCGCTTTCGCGCATGGCCGCGGCACAACAAATGGTGTATGGCATGGGCGGGGGCGATCCATTGATGGACCGCGCCATGGGCGGCGGAGGCTCCGCTGAAGATGCCGCGCCAGAAGCCGCCCTCGAAATGGCCCCGGCCGCCCCCGCGCCGGAGGACCCAGCCGCCGAAGCCGAAGAACCCTCCGCAAAAACCGCCGAACCGACCGCTGAACTGGCGGCCGAACCCACAGCGGAAGTCGCTGTGCTGCCCGCGGCCGAGGAAGCAATACCATTCGCGGAAGAGCAGCCATGGGCAGAGCCGCTCCCCGCCCCGGCACCCGTTGCCCCACCCATCCCGGCCTGGACCCTGATCGCGCTGGGCGCGCTGGCCCTTATCAGCGGCGGCGCAGCCTTCTTCTTGCGCTGGCAATCGGACCTACGCTGGAAAATAATAAACACCGCCAGCAAAAAGTAACCATTCTCAACCGCCCGCATCCCCGGGCGGTTTTTCTTTTTGAGTTACAATCCCAGCATGCGCCTGGAAGATATCCGCTTTTGCCCCTCGTGTGCCACCCCACTCGTCAGCCGTGAAAAATTCGGCCAGCCTCGCCCGGTCTGCCCGGCCTGCGGCTGGGTCTATTTTGATGACCCCAAAGTCGCAGCCGCCGCGCTGATCTTCCAAAACGGCAAGGTCCTGCTCGTGCGGCGCGTCAATGAGCCCCATCGCGGCCAGTGGACCCTGCCGGCAGGATTTATCAACGGCGGCGAAGATCCTGCCCGGGCCGCCATCCGCGAGTGCCTTGAAGAAACCGGTCTCGAGGTGCGCATCACCGCCCTGCTCGATATCTACGCCCGCCGCGAACATCCGCGCGGGGCCGATTTTGTCATCTTTTACCAGGCTGAGATCGAAGGCGGCGCGCTCCAGCCCGCCGACGACGCCGACGCCGCCGAGTGGTTTGCGCCCGAATCCCTGCCGCCGCTGGCCTTCGAGGCCACGCGGTATATCCTCGACAAGTTCAAATGAAACCGCCCTTCGACTGCGCCGGGCAAAAAGCCCGTCTCCGCTCAGGACTTGAAGCAAAAAAGATATTTTGAGTGCTAAAATGAAAGAAAAGGAGGCTTTTCCATGCAAACCGTCTCCGAAATCCGCCCATCCTCGATCGCCGGAACATGGTACGAAGGCCAGCCCAAACGCCTGGCTGAATCGGTCGATTCTTACCTTGAACGCGCGAAAATCGAAAAAATTACGGGAAAAGTGATCGGCCTGGTGGCCCCGCACGCCGGGCACCGTTATTCAGGGCCGGTCGCGGGCTATGCCTTTGCCGCCGCCCGCGGACTGACCCCCAGCCTGGTCGCCGTTATCGCGCCGATGCACCACCCGTATCCCCATCCGTTAATTACATCAGCACATGCCTATTACCGCACCCCGCTCGGCGACATCCCGATCGCCCGCGCCGCGCTCGGCGACCTGTCTGCCCGTCTCAAAGCGCAGCTCGGCTTTGGGTTGTCCGCGGTTGCCAACGACCCCGAACATTCGCTCGAGATCGAATTGCCCTTCCTGCAGCGGGCGCTGGCCGCGCCGTTTGCGTTGATCCCGGTCATGGTGCGCCAGCAAGACCCGCATACCACCCGCATCCTCGGCGAGACCCTGGCCGGAATCCTGCGCGGGCAGGACTGCCTGCTGGTCGCTTCGACCGATCTGTCTCATTTTTACGATCAGGACAGCGCCCAAAAGCTCGATGCGGCCATGCTATCCGCCGCCGAATCATTTGACCCCGATTCGCTCTTCGAAGCCGAACGCAGCGGAAAAGGCCAGGCCTGCGGGATCGGGGCCCTGGCCGCCACGCTCTGGGCCGCCAAAGCCCTCGGCGCAGATGCAGTTAAAATTTTGAATTACGCCACATCCGGCGATGTCAGCGGGGATTATGAATGCGTTGTCGGCTACGGCGCCGGGGTGATGGTGGCGGGATAAGCACGCTGCACAGCCTTATTCTTTCTGCAAAATCCGGAAAGCCGCGGCCCCAAAAAGCAACGTCAGCCAAAAAGTCAGCGCGCGGTAGGCCAGGGTCACCACCACCGCCTGCGACCAGGGCACACGCAGCGAGACCAGCGCCAGGGGCAGAATGCCTTCAACAACGCCCACACCCGAAGGCGTGGGAGAAATGATCAGAAACAGGTAACTGATGGCAAACCCGGCGATGATCGTCCCGGTGGAAAAATCAACTTCAAAGCCCATAAAAACAAACATCATGATCAGGGTCTGCAAGATTTTGCCAACCAGGGTGTAAGCAAACGGTTTAA
This sequence comes from Anaerolineae bacterium, assembly GCA_022013685.1. Lineage (GTDB taxonomy): Bacteria > Chloroflexota > Anaerolineae > Anaerolineales > Villigracilaceae > UBA8950. The sequence goes on along the minus strand of JAKLPV010000226.1, from coordinate 10,496 downwards.
GCAAGCCAAGGCGCTCGGTGCGCAAGACCGAAAGCCCCTCAGCAATTTCCAGCGCAAACTCATGGGCGCGAGTTTCACGCAAGTAATCTCGTCGCAAAAACGGATACAAGAATCGATTAATACGCTGCGCCAGCCAGGCCAGCACCCGCCCCAAATGTTCCCCCGAATGCGACCCGATGTAGATAAGAATGCCAATCCCGAGGCAGAGAAGCGCCATCAGCGCCGAAGCGCCGATTTCCCCGGCACCCAGATTGCCGCGCCGAATCAGCACAACGATCCCCAAAGAGAGGATGCACAAAAAAGCAGCATAATCCAGAAACAAATAAAGAGCAGCGGCGGCAGCCGTTCGGCCCGCGGGTTGGTTCCGCCGCCGGGCATGATCCACAAAAATGGCGATGCCGCTCACGCCGCCGCTGGGAGCGATCACATTTATAAAATTGGCTGCCACCACCACCAGGCTGAGGTGGCGCAGGTTTTCATCGATTCCCATCAGCCGGTAGAGCGCGCGATAGGCCGCCGTCTCGCTGATCAGAAAACCCGCCTGCAAAAGAACGGCCAGGGCGATAAACACCGGTTGGGCGCGCGCCAGGGTTTCAAGCGTCTGTTCGATCTCCCCAAAACTGAGCGCAATAAAACCGGCGGCAAGGAAAAAAACAAAAACGACAATGAGCTTTCGCATGGGCGGGATGACAGGCTATTCAGCAGCCTGGAGCGTATCGTGATCGGGCAGCAGGTCTTCGGCATTGCGAATGGCCGGGATGAAATAACCCGTCAGACCAACCAGCGCAGCAGCCAGACCGCAAACAACCATCAGCAGTCCCATGCCCGCGCCGGGACCGGTGCCGACCAGGCCGCCAAAGATCGAGGCCATCGCGCCATTCGAGCGCATGGCCGGTTCGAGGATGAAGTCCGCCAGTGTCCCGGCGATGATCGGCGCAATCGGCTGAGCAAACCAGGCGATCAGCCGCCGGGCTGAGAAAACCCGCCCTTGCAAATCTGGCGCCACTTTGGCCTGCCAGATGGCCTGGTTGGAGGCGTTGATCAGCGGCCCAAACAGGGCCCCAAACACCATCGCGGGAATCCAGATGGATAACCCCTGGCCAATGCCGAGCAAAAACATCCCTGAGATGCTGGTCAGCATCCAGCCAAGCAAAACGCCATGCACACGGCGCTTGAAACCGCCCCAAACGCTCATTAAAATCCCGCCTGCCACCGCGCCAATCGCCCCGGCCGTTTGGACCGCGCCGAAGATCAGGCTGTTGCTGTCCGTGCGCGCCAGGATCATGGGAGCCATGAGCGTAAAACCGATCCCGCTGAACAGATTCCCAAAGAAAAAAACCAGTTGCAGGCCCAAAAGGCTCGGGCGGGCAAAGATGTAAGTAAACCCGTAGGCGGCCTCGCTCCAAATATTGCCCGATTCCTTCTGACCTTCCTCGGTCTTGCGCGGCTGCGGAATGTGGACAAACAGCAATGCGCCGACCGCGAAGAAGAACGTGACCACATCGATCGCCAGGATGCCAGTCAAGCCGATAAAGGGCAGCAAAGCCCCGGCCAGCAGCGGAGCCAGCACGCCCGGCCCGGCTTCCATCAGCGACATCAAACCGTTGGCGCGGCCCAACTGCTCCTTGGGGATCATGGTACTGATGGCCGCCGAATAGGCCGGCCACTGGAAGGTGTTGCCGATCCCGTTCAGCACGGCGGCGATGTAGAGATGCCAAAATTCGAGCATCCCCAACGAATACAGGACAAAGATGCCGCCTGTCGCCACGATGGCCGCCAGGTCGCTGAGCATCATCATCAGCTTGCGGTTGTAGCGGTCGACCATCACCCCGGCAAAGGGAGAAATCAACAGGAAGGGTGTGATGAAGAAAACCTGCATCATCGCCAGGGCGGTGGCGCTTTCGGTCTGCTGGTACATCCAGATCGTCAGGGCAAAGTGACTCATACTGGAGGCCAGCACAGAGACCAGTTGCCCGATCCAGATGACGATAAAGGCAAACATGCCGGTCGGTTTATTGGTAGTTTCCATGGTTTTCCTTTATGAACTGTGGGGCAATTTGGCAAATTGCCTTACAAATGTTCCCAAACCAGCCAACCGCGGTTGAGCCACTTTTTCTGCATGCGGACCCGGTAGCCGCGCCGCGACAAGCCTTCGGCGCTGGCAACGAACCATGGGCGCAGGCCAAACGTCCGCACCGGGGCAGATTCGGCGGCGCTGGCCTTCCAAGCCTCGAAGAAATTATATATCGTCTCGCCCGCGACAACACGGTGGATATAGTTCTTGGGCAAAATGGTCTGGAATTCGGCCGGATCGAACCCCAGCCGGAAATTGGTATAAAAAACGAGGGCTTCCGGCCGCCACGGAGCGGATTCATCGTCCACGCGGCGCAGGACGTTGGCCGCCAGGATGCTGCCAAACGGGTTGGAGGTGCCTTCGACCAGCAGCCCGCCCGGCAAGACCCCGCGCGCCATCTGGGCCCAGGCCGGGAGCACGTCCGCTTCTTCGTACTGGCGCAAAACGTTGAAAGCCCGGATGGCGCGGACATATTCTCCGGGTAAAAGCGGGATATTGAAACCGCCCAACCGGAAAAATGTCCGTTCGTCGGCGAAGGGCAGGGCGCGCGCCACTCGATCCGCTTCGATCTCGATGCCCAGAATGCCCAGGCCCGGATTCAGCCTGCGCAACCGGGAGGCCGTTTCAAGGGTGGTAACCGCCTCGGCCCCGTATCCCAGGTCGACGAACAGGGCTTTGGCAAAATCGCCATCGCAGCGGGTCAACAGGCCGGGATCGTATTTCAGGAAAAAATTATCGACCGGGCGCAGGCGGTTGCGGGCCGTTTTGCCGCGGGTGATTTGTCCGAGCGGTTTTTTGGGGGCGTGGCGCGGGTACGTAATGTTCACAAACGCGGATTATACACTTATTGGAGCCTTGTCATTTCGAGCACCGAGCGACATCGTGCCCGTAGGGTAGAAATCTTCCCATCCCCATGCACAAGATTTCTCGCCAAAAAACGGCTCGAAATGACAATCACGGCCGGTTATTCCCGAAAAATAAGCATACCTGAACATTTTGCTGTATACTTAACGATTGCCTTATTCGCGAAATGAACATCCTGACCCAAAGGATTGAGCCGCCTTGTCCCGCTTATACGATACCAAAGCCGAGAAATACGCCAAATATCGCTGGGACTATGCCGCACAAGCCATCGCGGCAATTTTCGACACGGCGGATGTTTCTGCGCAGACTGTCGTTGCCGATCTTGGCGCGGGAACGGGCATCCTGACCAGGCATTTTGTTGGCAAAACCAAGCTGGTTTATGCGCTTGAACCCGAAGATGAAATGCGCGGCGTACTGGAAAGGGTCTTTTCAGGAAACCGATTCTGTCAGATAATAAACGGTTCCGCCGAGCACAGCGGCCTGGCCGCCCACTCCATCGATCTGATCAGCGTCGGGCAGGCCATCCACTGGTTCGAACCAGATGCGGCGCGCAAAGAGTTCCTGCGTATCTTGAAACCAGCGGGATGGCTGGCGCTGCTGCGCAATTACGGCACCGATCCGGTCTATGAAAAGGCCGTTGGGCAACTTTTTGAGAAATTCTCAAAGCCTGAACCGGCTGCAAGGATCTCGCGCCAGCCGCTGTCCTTCTACTTTGGGAACGATTCTTATCAAAAACTGCTCTTTCCTTTCGAATACACACTCGATTGGGAGCATTTTCTCGGCTCGTTGATGTCTTCGGCATTGATGCCAGACGAAAACAGCCTGAATTATGATGAGTTCAAAACCAGCGCCAGGGAAATCTTCGATATTTTGAGCTTAAACGGTCAGTTGAAATCAACTGGCGAAACAGAACTTCTCATCAGCCAGGTTACTTTTTGAGCCTGTTAAAGTTTTCAAAGGAGCTGATCTATGAAACGGGATTTTGTCTTTGAAATTGGCAAACAAGTATTGCTTGAATTGAGAACAAGCCGCCTGGTCTCATAATTTATCCACCCTTGTCTGAACTTGTTGTGGAACAATTCAATCTTTGTAACTATTCAGCGGTCAGTTGTCATTTCGAACCGCGTAGCGGTGAGAAATCTTCTCCAATATGCGCAAGATTTCTCAGTCGCCGCTACGCGGCTTCTTCGAAATGACAAAACGATAACAAAATAAGGCCAAAACATACGTCTGAATAGTTATCAATCTTTTAAGCTTTGTCCTTTGTGGTAAAGGGTTTTATGGATTTACTCATCCAACAACTTCGCTCGACCCCCGAATATCAAACCTTCCTCGCGCAAGTTCGCGGCGGCAAGCCTCTGCCCGGGCTGGGACTGCCGCGCGCGGCGCGGCTGCCGACCCTGGCCGCGCTGCATGGCGATCTGGGCCAGCCGATCCTTTTGCTGACCGACCGCGCCGACCACGCCACCGCCCTGCACGATGAACTGGCGTTCTGGCTGCCGGGCGCCAAACGCTATTTATTCGCCGAGCCGAATCCGCTCTTTTACGAGCAGGCCGCCTGGGGCGTCAACACCCGCCGCGAACGCCTGGATGCACTCAGCGCCCTCTCGGCCTACCACCTGCCCGGCGCGCAAAAACCCGAAATCCCGCCGATCATCGTCGCTTCGGTGCGGGCCCTGATGACGCGCACCCTGCCCCGGCGTGATTTTCTGAAAGCCTGCAAACGGCTCAAGCTGAACGAGGAATACCAGACCGAAGCCCTGATCCGCGCCTGGAGCGAGTTGGGCTACGAACTGGCCGATACCGTCACCGGGCCGGGACAGTTCTCACGGCGCGGCGGCCTGCTCGATATCTGGCCGCCTGCCCAACCCGCCCCCGTCCGCCTGGACTTTTTCGGCGACGAGCTAGACACCATCCGCAGTTTTGACCCGGCCACGCAGAGAACGCTGGCGAAGCTGGAAAGCGTGCTGGTCACACCGGCGAGAGAGTACATAGTAAGTGGTAATTGGTTATTGGAAAATCAAGAAAAATTACCAATTACCAATCCCGATGAACCATTTTCTGAATTTCACATTCCCCTGCTGCACCCCTTCCCGGCGACGCTGCTCGATTACCTGCCACACAGGGCGCTCATTCTAGCCGACGATTTCAGCCTGATGGAAACCATGGCGGCCGAGGTCGAGGAGCAGGCCGTCCGGTTCAGGCAGGAAAGCATCAACGAGGGCACCCTGCCCGCGGACTTCCCGCTGCCATATCTCTCATGGTCAGAGCTGAACGACGCCATCCGGGTCAAGCCGTCGCTGGCGTTGGGCTTTTCGAGCGCGGAAGATGCCCCAGACCCGGACGCAGGCCTCGGTCTGGCCTCCGTCTTCGGGCACGATCAGCGCTTCGGCGGACGGTTGAAGCCGTTCATCGAGTATTTGTTTGCGCTGACCGCCCAGGGCGACCAGGTGCTGATCCATTCGCGCCAGAGCAAACGCCTGCAGGAGCTGCTGCAGGATGCCGCAGATTGGGAAACGCCCGATCAACGCGCGCCAGGCCACGGGGGGAGCGAGTCCGAGCAAATTCGCTTCTTTGACGCCTCGCTCTCCGAAGGCTTCATCCTGCGCTCGGGGCAGGACCAATCCCAACTCATCCATCTCATCACCGATTCTGAAATTTTCGGCTGGGAACGCCCCTTGCCGCGCAGCCGCCAGCGCCCGCAAGCCGAAGCGCCCGAAGCGGCCTTTGCCGACCTGAAGATCGGCGATTACATCGTGCATGTCGATTTTGGGATCGGCAAATTTGCCGGCCTGGTGCAGCGCCAGCTCGAGGGACACGAGCGCGAGTTTTTGGCGGTCGAATATCAAGACAACGCCCAGATCTTTGTGCCGGTCCATCAGGCCGACCGGCTGACGCGCTACGTGGGCCGCGAGGGCGGCGCGCCCAACCTGAGCCGCCTGGGGACGCAGGAATGGCCGAATGCCAAGCAGCGCGTGCGCGAAGCCGTGCAGGAAGTGGCCCAGGAGCTGCTCGAACTGTACGCCAAGCGCCAGACCGTTGGCGGGTATGCCTACTCAGCCGACAGCGCCTGGCAAAAAGAACTGGAAGACAGCTTCCCGTACGTCGAAACGCCCGACCAAGCTTCGGCGCTGGAAGCCATCAAACGCGATATGGAAACAGCCCGCCCGATGGACCGCCTGCTGTGCGGCGATGTCGGCTACGGCAAGACCGAAGTCGCCCTGCGGGCGGCTTTCAAGGCTGTCCAGGACGGCCGCCAGGTGGCGGTGCTGGTACCGACCACCGTCCTGGCCCAACAACATTATGAAACCTTCCAGCAGCGCCTGGCGGCCTTCCCGGTCACGGTCGAGATGCTTTCGCGCTTCCGTTCGCCGCGCGAACAGACCGAGATTATCCGCAAGCTGCTGCTCGGGCAGATCGACATTTTGATCGGCACTCACCGCCTGATTTCGCAGGATGTCGAGTTTAAAGACCTTGGGCTGGCGATCATCGACGAGGAACAGCGCTTCGGGGTGACCCACAAAGAACATTTAAAGAAGCTGCGGACGGAAGTGGATGTGCTGACGCTGACGGCGACTCCCATTCCGCGCACCTTGTACATGGCTTTGAGCGGCGTGCGCGACATTTCGACCCTCAACACGCCGCCGGAAGAACGGCTGCCGGTTATCACCCATATCGGGCCGTACTCGCCCAAGCTCATCCGCCAGGCCATTTTGCGCGAACTCGAGCGCGGCGGACAGATCTTCTTCGTCCACAACCGCGTCCAGACCATCCATGCGATGAAGATGCACCTCGAGAAACTCGTCCCCGAAGCGCGGATCGGGGTCGGGCATGGCCAGATGGACGAGCACCAGCTCTCGAACATCATGCACGATTTCAGCGAGACCAAGATCGACATCCTGCTCTCGACCACCATCATCGAAAGCGGACTCGACATCCCGAACGCCAACACGCTGATCGTTGACCGGGCCGACACCTTTGGCCTGGCCCAGCTCTACCAGTTGCGCGGGCGCGTTGGGCGGGCCGCTTCGCGCGCCTATGCCTATTTCTTCCGCCACCGCAAGAAGCCGCCGACGGTCGACGGCCAGGAACGCCTGGAAGTGATCGCCGAGAACACCCAACTGGGCGCAGGCTACTCGATCGCCATGCGCGACCTGGAGATCCGCGGCGCAGGCGACCTGCTCGGCGTGCGCCAGAGCGGCCAGATCGATGCGGTCGGATTTCATCTGTACACGCGTATGCTGGCCGGGGAAGTCAGGCGCTTGAAGGTTGCCGCGCTGGCAGTCGAAAGCGGAGATGTGGAAAGCGGTGAAATGGTCAAGGCCCTGACGGCGCTGCCCTTCGCCAGCTTCGAAAACGAACTGAAAGAACCGGTCACGGTCGACCTGCCGCTGGCGATCGGCATTCCCAAATCCTACGTTTCGAACCAGGATCTGCGCCTGCGCCTGTATCGGCGCCTGGCCAGTCTGCGTGACGAGCAGGGAGTCGAAGCCCTGGCGGCAGAATTCGGCGACCGGTTCGGACCGCTGCCCGAAATGGTCCAAAACCTGTTCTTCCAGATGAAGGTCAAACTGCGCGCCGACGCGGCCGGGCTGCTCTCGGTCAACGCCGAAAGCAGCCAGATCGCCCTGCGCTACCCGGCCCTGACCGAGCACATGTCGCAGCGCGTGCTCTCTGATCTCGGCCCCGGCGTGCGCGGCGGCAAGAATGCCTACTGGTGCACCTTCTTGAAAGACCCCGACTGGCAAGAACGCCTGATGGAAGTGCTCGACCGGCTGAATAAACGGGTGATCGATGTAATTGATGGAAAGTTTTTGCCGGGGTAGTTTTTTTCACCACGACGGCAACGACGGGACACGAAGGAAAACTAAGTCTGTCATTTCGAGCGATAGCGAGAAATCTTAACCACGTGATGAAGATTTCGTGATGAAGATTTCTCAGTCGCCGCTACGCGGCTCCTTCGAAATGACAAGCGATTGGTTAAAAAACTTTTGGAGGTCATCATGCGCCGTTTGGGATTCGTTTTCACACTCTTCTGCCTTTTGCTCGCCGCCTGCGCCGCCCCAGCAGCGGATATCCCCGCTGCCAGCCCAGGCCCTTCCGCAAGTCAAACCCTGACACCCAAAGACACTTCGACTGCGCTCAGTGCAAGCCTGACACCTGATACCTTAACACCTGACACCCCCACAATAACCCCGCTCCCGACCATCCCCACCTTCACCCCGGCCTTCGATGTGCGCACAATTGTCACTGCCACGCCTGCGCCAAAGGCGGAATGTCCCAAAGAAAACCCTGAACTTGTGCCAGATTTCCGTATCCCAATCATGCCAGATTGCTTTGAAAATGATGCGTGCATGTTTACAGGAACAGAGAAAGAGATACAGGCATTTTTGAACGAGGGAGGTTCTATCTCGTCGGTTATATCGAGATTAAAGTTATCCGGTTTTCAAAATTGTACTGATTGCAACGGGTATAAAGATTATTCCTATACTGACGTGACAAACGATTCTCAACCGGATTTAGTTTTTAAAGATTTTTCCATGGGTGGACGATTATTTGTTTTATATTGCACAAACGAACAGTATGATGTAAAGGAACTTATAACTGATGAAGGTTTTCTCCAATTAGGGGCTACCAGAGATTTAAATGGCGATAATGTCCCAGATATTTTGGCATTAACAAGCTATGGATCAGGGTTTGGAAATTATCAGCTTTATATTTACGAGTGGGATGGTCAGGGGTTTGCCAATTTAAACTTGCCAAATGGGATGTGGGGCTTGGCAAATTTAAAGATTCAAGATTCGAAATCAGGAGTCCAGGATATTTTACTCACTGGAGATCGTCCCGGAACCGGTTCCCTTACCGCATACATTCCTTGGCGCTATCTTACAAGCACTTATACATGGAACGGGAAAAACTTTACTGAGTCGCATAGCAGCTTTGAAACCCCGAAATTCCGATTTCAAGCAGTACAGGATGCGGATATGGAAACAGTCTATGGAAAATATGTAACGGCCTTTAGGTTTTATCAAGATGTGATTTTCAGCGATAAGTTAGATTGGTGGTCCCACCAAAGATTTGCCGCTTCATTTCAAGAAATAAGCGGAACTGTTGATACCCCCGACCATTTCGAGCCTGCTGATGGAATACCTGACCCCACCGAATACCCGCGCCTGGCGGCCTACGCCTACTACCGCATGATCATCCTGCACACTTTCCTCGGCGAAACGGAAGCGGCCCAGGTCAAATACGCCACCCTGCAAAAGAAATTCCCGGCAGATAGTCCCGGTTATCCCTACGTCGAGATGGCAACCGGTTTCTGGAACGCCTACCAGTCCAGCGGACTCATGTACGATGCCTGCGCCGCTGCCATCGCCTATGCCGACGCCCACCCTGAAATTTTGACTCCGCTCGGCAGCGATTATCACGGCGCGCAAAGTCGCCAGTATCAACCGGCGGATGTCTGTCCGTTTCGGTAAGAGCAAAGAAGTTGATATATAATCAAATTGCGCCTGCTAACAATGAACTGGCAGGCTGGAGAAAATGCCATGAGCGCAAAAACTTTACAATTAACCGCGGTAATTGAACGGCAAGATGACATGTACATCGCCACCTGCCCCGAAGTGGATGTCGCCAGTCAGGGAAAAACCATCGAAGAAGCCCGCGCCAATCTTCTGGAAGCGGTGGAATTATTCTTTGAAGCGGCTTCCAAGTCGGAAATTCGGCGCAGACTCAAAAAAGAAACCTACATTATGCCCTTGATGCCGGTTGTATCCAGCCTGAAAGTTCGGACAACCGCCGGGGATTAATGCGATGCCCAAATTGCGCGTTTTCTCAGGGCGGGAACTGTGCAAACTCCTGGCCGGGCATGGATTAGATGAAGTGCGCCAAAAAGGCAGCCACATTGTTTTACAGAAAAAGACAGGCAACAGCACAATTACCGTACCGGTTCCCAATCATGATGAGCTAAAAATCGGGACATTGCAAAGCATCATCCGTCAATCGGGTTTGCCGCGTTCTTTGTTTGAAGCCAAATAGACACCCTGCCGCCAGCCGTTCACTGGCGGCTTATTGTTTTAAGCCCATGAAATTCATCGCCCAACTCATCCTGCTGACTGTCTTGCTCGCCGCCTGCGCCGCCCCAGCAGCGGACATCCCCGCCGCCAGCCCAGGCCTCGTTGCAACTCAAACCCTGACGCCCAAAAACACTTCGGCTGCGCTCAGCGCAACCCTGACACCTGTTCTTGACCTGAAACCTGATAGATCCAAACCTGAAACCCCCACAATAACCCCGCTCCCGACCATCCCCACCTTTACCCCAACCTTCGATGTGCGGACAATCGTCACCGCCACGCTCGCGCCAAAGGCCGAGTGCCCGAAAATAGCATCCGCAGAAAATGCAAGTCTGGATTTTCTCAATTTACTCGACTGTTGTGTTTTGACATTTACGCCCAAGCATGATAATTTAGCAGTATTGCGAAATTTACAAACTCAGGTTGGTGAAAGACTATGCAATTGCCGATCGTAGCACCCGCGCCAATCGTAAGCCAACATGCCG
>JAKLPV010000225.1 GCA_022013685.1 Anaerolineae bacterium | reverse complement strand
CCGTCCTTCACGGCGACCCCCGCTGGCGTAGGCTGTGAATTCCCCGCCCCGCAGCCTGTCCCGCCGGATTTTATGCGCACGCTGAATTATGGAAAAGATTACGTGGAGAACCTGCAAAAAGAAACAAGGGGCTTCTGGTATGCCGACCCGAACAAACCCTACGACGCCCGGATGCAGATTGCCGTTGGATACTACTACGAAGGAAGCCAGTTCTATCGGAACGCAGATATGGGTAATGCAGTCACCGAAGCCTTTGCCCGAAAATATTACTACGAGGCGAACCAATATGGCAGCGAAAACGGGCTGTACCGCGCCTTGGGAACCTTGCAGTCCATACGCGATCGCATCAATAGGATCAGGAGAAACCCTGACAACCCCGATAATATCTTGAAAGAATTTGAATTGATCCCGGGTGACTATCACGATCTTGATTATGCTTATGAACAAGCAGAGAGAATCTTGAACAGCCCCGATCCATCCTGGTGCAACGGCATTTTGCTCGACCGACCCGCCGCCTGGGGTGATGTTTGGCGACTTGATAATAATCTTCGCTCAATTCTTCCGGAATTTATGGATGCTGTCACTTCTGAGAATCAAGGAGAGAAGCCGAATCAGATTTATCGAATTCAGTATGAACCTGTGCGAGATCGGTTTTTCTTTGTAATGACACAAGCCCAGTTCAAAGAGTTATGTTTTAATGGAAGTTGTGTCGCGCCTGATCCAGACTATGTCAATGAACAGCGCAGGCTGCGTGGAAAATAGAAATAATCTCAGTGCAGAAAGAAAAGATTGATAAACCATGATCCGAATATGCCAAACATCAACTGTCTTCCTTTTGCTGGCTATCGTGGCAGGTTGTGGAACTCCTTCTCAAGCTAGTATTCCTACAACTCCAACAAGCACAAGAGATCTACAACCTATTGCTACTATTACCGCTACTCCTGTCCCACTACCAGACACAGAACAATGTGTTGATGTAAAAAAGACCTTGGCCCTGCCAGTTCGGCAGGCTGGAATACTTGCTTTGTATGAATTCGGTGAGGACAATACTGCTCCGCAGACCAGACTGATGGATTTTGCAACAGGTAAGTTCCTCTCTGTTAACGTTCCTCCAAGCTGGGCCAAGCCCTCTCCTAATTATGAATGGTTTATGTTTGGAGGTTTTTTGATCACAAAGCCTTTCTTTTTTGGGGAAAATGGACAGTTGGTCGAAGCCCGCTATTGGCAGGACGATTGGGTGGTGGATCGCTGGATCAACGACCGGGACTTGCTGGTTTCCCAATCTTACAAGAAAGATGATGGCCGTTTTGATTTTGATAACACGCTCATTCGATTGGATCCTTTCACTGGCGAATGGGAAAAGCTGCCAACAGACTTCCCAAACATTTATGTTGGCCTTCCTCCCGCTGGTCTAGCTGCCTGGACATCTTATGACCCAAGTCTGACTCTTGCGACATATATCTCAGAGGATGGTGCAACAGTATTTAGTAATATTCAGACGAAACAGATCATTTGGAAACGTGAAGGCAATCTACCTTTTCTTGGTGAATGGTCGCCAGATGGAAGGCAATTCGCTATAACCGTATGGGAGAATAAAGACACAGAGCTTTTGCTTGTCCAGCAAGATGGAAACTCCTTACAACTTCCGAATATAAAAATAAAGAATAAAGATGGATTTAATGCACGGGTAAATCTTTTTGGGTGGTCTCCCGAGGGAAATTACTTACTCTTTATATTTGGTGATGGGCTGGATAATGTTTTTGGAACGATAAACATTCATACCAGAGAAACAAAACTCTTTTGTTTTCGTGATTATCTTTATACACAAGATTATTATTGGTCTTCTAATGAGAAGCAAATTGCATTTAGTATTAAAGATGAAATTGGCTGGCATGTAGCCATTCTGGATATTACAGATGGAACCATGTTTTATGTGGCAGACGGCGCGCAAGCAGCAGGCTGGATACCCACGGGGCCGTAAAGAGGATTGCCTGTGGTCACAACCCTTGAAAAATACTGGCCTTTTCTCTTGCTGGCCATACTTACAGGTTGCAGCACTCCTTCGCACTTCATTACGCCTGCGATTCCAATAAGTACAAAAGATGTGCCACCTGTTGCTACCATCACAGTTACTTCTTCCCCATCGTCAAATGTCGAACCGTGCATCGACGTAAAAAAGATCCCAGCTCCGCCGGCTCTGCCGGCTGGAATCCTTGCTATCTATGAATTTGGTCAGGGCGAAATTGCTCCCCGAACCAGGTTGATGAATATTGCAACTGGCGAGTTTCTACCCATTATCGTTCCGGCCAGCCAGGCCAAGCCATCTCCAAACTATACATGGTTTATGTTCGGGGGCAACCTCGGCACCAAACCCTGGTTTTTTGGAAAAAATGGGCAATTGGTTGAAACCCAATATTGGCAAAATGATTGGGTCGTAGATAGTTGGATCAACGATGAAAACCTGTTGATTTCTCAATCCTATAAAAACACAGATGGGCAAACTGATTTTGATAACAACCTCATTCGATTGAACCCATTTAACGGCGAATGGGAAAAATTGCCAACAAACTTCCCTGAGATTTTTGAAGGGTTTTCTCCCGCACGTCTTGTTTTGCCTTATGCTTGGACTTCTTATGATCCCACTTTGACCTTGGCAACATATATCAGTCGGGACGGCAAAACTATATTGATGGATATAAAGCAAAAGAAGATTATTTGGGATGAAGGAAGTTTGCCTTATTTGGGAATATGGTCACCCGATGGAAATCAGCTTGCCATGCCGACATGGGTTGATCACATTCCAGAGTTACTTCTTATCCAACGGGACGGGACCTGGTCACAACTTACAAATATAAAGAGTATTGATGAGACTCTACCTCGCATAGATTTTGCTAACTGGTCTCCTCAAGGAAATTACCTTGTTATTTCATTTTCTGGTCGTGATAGTACCTTTGGAGTAATCAACGTTCAAACGCGAACAACAAAATTATATTGTTTTAAAGATAATATAATACGAAGCTATGTTTGGTCTCCTGATGAGACGCATTTTGCGTTGGGTGTTAAAGATCAAACCGGTTGGCATGTAGCTATCCTGAATATTGTAGATGGAACCATGTTTTACATTGCAGACAATGCGCGAGCGGCAGGCTGGATACCCACGGGGCCGTAAAGAGGATTGTCTGTGGTCACAACCCTTGAAAAATACTGGCCTTTTCTCTTGCTGACCATACTTACAGGTTGCAGCACTCCTTCGCACTTCATTACGCCTGCGATTCCAACAAGTACAAGAGATGTGCAGCCTGTTGCTACCATCACAGTTACTTCTTCCCCATCGTCAAATGTCGAACAGTGCATATACGTAAAAAAGATCGCAGCCCCGCCGGTACTCCCGGATGGAATACTCGCCCTGTATGAATTTGGCAAGGACAATATTCCTCCTCAAACAAGGTTGATGGACCTTGCAACTGGCGAGTTTTTACCTGTCATCATTCCTGCCGACTGGGTAACGCAGGAGACGCGCAGCATTTCGGTGGATACCCGTGCGCCGCTGATCAGCGGCAGCGTGAGCGGAACAAGCGGGACGAATGGCTGGTACACTTCAACGGTGACCCTGACCGCGACCACTTCAGACCCGACACCTGGTTCCGGAATCGATAGTTTTACGTACGCCTTGAACACTTCGGCTTCGCTCAGTACAGGCGGCGGCCCGGCCCTGGTTTATAGCGCGCCGCTGACGCTTACAGACGGGCAGCACAGCCTGACCCTGATTGCCCGAGATAAGGCCGGGCTGGAGAACACATCCAACCAGACTTTGAAGGTTGATACCATACCGCCGAGCTTGCAGATCCTGACAACGATCCCGGCCTGGGTGCAGGAGACCGTAACATTGCAGGGCACGGCTTCGGATGGCGGCAGCGGCTTACAGCGAGTCGAAATCTCCTTTAATAATGGCCAGACCTGGCAGGCTGCGACCGGCACCGCAAGCTGGACCCTGGTCTGGGATACGCGCAGTCTCCCGAGCGGGGCGCGCACAATCTACGTCAAATCGGTGGATATGGCCGGCCTGTCTACGATCGTGCCTTTCGCGGCCCAGATCGACAACACTCCGCCGCAGATCGACCTGCCCGGTCAATGGGATATTTGGGATGCTGTGACTTTTGACGCCCGCGATGCCGATAGCGGCCTGGAAAGTGCCGAACTGGTCATCAGCGACCTGCAGAACCGCTGGCCGAAGCGGGTTTACAATTACGCGCCCGGCCACCTGCCGCTCACTTTCCAGTGGGACAGGCGCTTTGGCGATGGCACCCTGGCTCCGATGGGTAGTTATGATGTGAACGCTACCGCCACCGACCGGATGGGCAACACCCGCAAGGTGACGGCCAGTATCCGCATTCTTGTTGTCTTGCTGCCTCCGGCTATATCTACGCCAATCGGAACACCACTTCCCACCTCGACCCCGACGGCAACATCTTCTGTGCTGCCCCTGAGCGAAGTCGAAGGGTTGATGCCAACTTACACACCAACCAGTGGAACAGGTGTAATTGTCTTCGGTGCGACGGATGTTCCGGGGGGTGGAGAAAGCCCGACCGCGACTCCCACGCTACTGCCACGCGCCACGCCAACCGAGAGCACTTTCAGCGGATGGGTGGCATCGCTGCTGAATCCGTCTGTGCCTGAAGCGAAGAGCGATTCATCCGCAGGTTCCATTTTGTGGGGAGCAGGCGCGCTGGCGGCCATGGCTGGCATGACGGCCTATTACGAGCAGAAACGGCTTGAAGAAGAAGCTGCACGCCACGCCGCCGCCCAGGCCCAGTTCGCTGCCGAGCAAGCCGAACAGGAACGTAAAGAAAAGGCCCAGGCCAAGGTCATGGCCAAACTGGAGCAGCAGTGGGAAGAAGAACGCCGCGAGGAACAAGCTTACCAGCAGTGGAAGGAAGAGCAAGCCACTGGTATCGCCCGTCTGGAACAGGCGGATGTGACCGAGGCAGAACGGCACGCCGCCTATGTTCAATCCGATTCATACAAAGCCTACCAGGCAAATATGGCCGCCTGGCAAAAACAACAGGAACAGATTGCCTGGCTCGAAAATGCCGATAAAACCGAGGCAGAGCGCTTGGCAGAATACAAGGCGACCCCGGAGTACATCAAGCGCGCCGAGACACTGGCCGCCTGGCAGGTGGAGCAGGAGAAAAAGAAGCAGGCCGAGTTCGCGGCTGCGCAAGGGAAAGGGCCTGGGCTTGCTGCACCCGTAGCATATCTTTCAAGCGACAATCCTCCCGATTATCCCTGGTGGGACCCGCGCGGCTGGCCGGGCGCTATTCAAAATTGGATTGAAAATTTGGCTGGCAATTCCAACAATTCAGTTCCCGCATCGCCTACACAGACTTTGACGTCCACGGCATCGCCTACACAGACTTTGACGCCCACGGCATTCCCAACACTTAGCATTCTGCCAAGCTTGACGCCGACATTATTGCCGTCCTTCACGGCGACCCCCGCTGGCGTAGGCTGTGAATTCCCCGCCCCGCAGCCTGTCCCGCCGGATTTTATGCGCACGCTGAATTATGGAAAAGATTACGTGGAGAACCTGCAAAAAGAAACAAGGGGCTTCTGGTAT
>JAKLPV010000224.1 GCA_022013685.1 Anaerolineae bacterium | reverse complement strand
AACTATTCAGCCCATGTTTTTGCTGTCGCTCACCATACTTTGTCATTTCGAGCCGCGTAGCGGCGAGAAATCTTAGCTGTCAGGGTGCAGATTTCTCCTCGCTGCCGCTCGTCGAAATGACAATCGAGGGCTGAATAGTTACAAAAATCTCTGTGAACTCCGCGACTCTGCTGTGAAAAAGATTTACCCGAGTTCGTTCATTCTTCTTCGACAACGATGAAATATTCCATATCCCCTGATTGCCCGATCACCATGGTTGAAAAGCAGTTGGTGGTGACCGTGAAATGAAAGGTTCCCGTTTCGTGTGGAATACCGCTGATGATTGCGCTATCTTCGCCCTGCACTTTGACGATTTCCAGCCCGGCGGGCAGGCTGCCGTTTGAAATGAAGATATCGCTTGCGGGTGTGATATTCTGCGTAATGCGGATCTCGGCCTGGTAGGCCCCGCCCAATTGGGCCGCAGGCAGGCTCTCAGGCTCAAATTTGAGCGGGCCGCCAGGGGTAACCTTGCAGCACGGGTCCGGTTCGGGGGTCGGCATTGCGCCAAAGGGGAACAAAGAGCAGGAAAGCGAAACGCTCACCACGAGCAATGCTGCCAATAAAACGATCAGGGGTTTGCTTTTCATGGGGTTCTCCCATTCAGGTTATTCAACGATAAGGTCATTTGATTGATTACACAGTAGTGGCGTAGCAATGCTTCCACCAAGCAATTACCCACATTGTGGCAAGATCAGCGCAATTCCTTCATTGTTTTCATCAGGGTTGTGGCGCGTTCAACAATACCAAGTTTCAGGTTGGCATCGATGACCAATAATATCCAGGCGAGAGAGACCAATAAAACTGCGGTGCTGTCTATCCCCAAGGCAACGACTTTTTCGGGCAGGAAGAACAGCACCGCCAGCAGCACAAAGGGGAAGGTGGTCACGAGCAGCCGCAGTAAATTATCCAGTGTGCTTTTGGGCTGCCTGATTTCTGTGCTTTGCGGAGCATCCGCATCCTGTTCCACAGCAAATTTCCCATATTGGCCGGTGATCAGGGTTTCGAGAAAAGCCGGGAAATCCTGGCGCAACTGCGCCAGCGTGTCTTCTGTGGAGGCGACAATTGCATGTTCGAATTGCTGAACAAAGGCTTTCATCGCGTCGAAGCGTTGATAAAAAAGCCTATCGTTTTCGGCTCCGCGCCCGCTGAAGGTGCTTGCCAGCAAAACCAGGTTTCTCTTCAGATAATGACAGAGTTCCAGCAAATCCCTTCTCTTGTAAGGATCATTAAGGCGCACATCCTTCTCAAGTTCCATAAACAGGTAAATTCCCGAGATGGCGGCCAGGCTATCGGCAAAATGGCGGGCGACCAGAAACTCGGCTATTCGAGCAGAAAAAATTACAATGATAATGAGCAAACCCGCCAGCAGGAGACCTCCCCACATCGAATCCCGGACATATAGCCAGGAGATTGCGCCCCCCAAGGCGCTGAAAACAATGAGTATAGAATAGATAAACCCGGACAGAATGTCATATACAACCAAACGGTTGGCGTGTGAAACCAGAACAGTGTTCAAGGAATCTTTGTCAAAGCGAATTTCTTTGCCAAAGTCCATGTAGGAAATCCTTTTGAATTTTCCCCAAAAACCTCGGTAGCGTAAGGGCGGATTGACCGGTGTTGACTGGATCCAATTCCGAATAAGCAAACGCATCGACCTTGTTAAATAGCCAAGGTTATTTGGATGTTCTTTATATTCCATCTTTTTAAAATCAATCAATAGTTTCATTGGACATCCAACCTTTTCAAAACTCGTCGACTGGAGCCAGCGCCTCCAGGATAACCTTCATCACACCGTTCAAATCGAATAGTACATCATTATTCCAGAAACGCAATACGCAATAACCTTTGGCTTGCAAAAATTCGGTGCGCACTTGATCGTATTCTTGCTGCTCCAAATGCTGACCGCCATCCAGCTCGATGATCAGCTTTTGACGCGGAGAACAGAAATCCACAATGTATTTACCGATGGCATGTTGCCGCCTGAAATGCACATTTTCAATCTGGTGCGCGCGCAGGGCTGACCAGAGTTTTTGCTCGGCAGGAGTAGTATTGTGGCGCAATTCGGCGGCGCGGCGTTGTAATTTCGGAGTGGCCTGACGGGGTGGCATATTTGCATTCTGTTCCTGCCCCCTCCCAACCTCCGCCAAAACCATGCGGAGCGCGTCCCCCGAATTCCAAAGTGCGGAATTCAGGGGAGGGGAAATGACTGGAAGGGTTCAAACGATTGTTTCCAAAGATTCAATTCATTTCCCCTTCCCCCAAATCCAAGAGCAGGATTTAGGGGAAGGCCGGGAAGGGGGCTGGGTCAAAGCCCTTTCACAATCTTAACCGTCTCCACGCTGACCGTGACCAGCTTCCTGACCAGCTGCACAATGGGCATAGGATTACTCAGCTTTTTGTTGGGCACACAGCCGAGAAAGTTTATCGTTAACTTTCTCTCGTTCTGGTTTAGATAGCCTTTCACCTTGCCAGATATTACCTAACTCATCAACTAAACGATTAATAAACCAGACCGAAACTGTAGGATCTTCTACGCGAAGAAGACCATCAGAGTTAGCCCATACTACAACAGGATTGACAAATACATTTAGATTATCGGCCTTTAAAAAATTAGCCAAACGAACAGCGCAGTTCAGAGCCTGTCGACTAGGATTGACAGAGGCAGATTTCCATCTTTTGCCGCGTCGAAATTCCCAGACTTCGCCCACGTTGCGATATTCTCCGTTAAAGTTTTTGACTTCAAGCGCCCAGATTCCCGGCGGCCCAACCAGCACCAAATCTAAATCGGCCTTGTTCCGACCAGGCAAGGTGAGATTGCGGAACAATTTCCAATTTCCATCCAAGGCTTGAAGGATAATCTCAACCGTTTTGTCTTCACCAGCTTCACCACGGCGATATTCTTCAATTTTCTTATCAAATTGTTTCGTGACTTGGTCAGAAATGTAAGTAAACAACCAATTCATTAAAATTAAAAAAGCAAGAACAACCAGAAGCGCGATAACACCTGTTGGCGTAGAAACAACTTCACTAAAAGTTTTGCTATTTTGATTCGGTTCGGAACTATCGCTTAACAAAATAATAAATACAGTAAGTGGTATCCCCAAAAACATGCCCAAGATTACGCCTTCAAGTAGCGTTAACTGAAGTTGCTTGCGCTCAGCATAGCTGCGCCCACCGGAAACTACATCCACTAACCCGGCCTGGGGAGCAGGTTCTTTGACAACTTGCTCCAAACGCACCAGAGACAAGGCAATCGCCGCCAGACGGACTTTTTCATCCCATGCAGTTTCGATGGCATAGCCCAGATCTTTTAGCGAAAGCTGTTTCGACTCAACAAGCCCCCCCATAGGCTGACCTTTGTAGGGAGCAAACGGCCAAAGAATGGCACGGGCTTTTTCAAGGCTAATTCCTACGTCAAAACCAGGTTCAGGCATGTCAACCGGTTTTTGTGGAAGATCGGGTGAATTTTGTGCAGCCAAAAGTACTTTAGCGGCTTCCTGTAAGCGAGGATTATAGGCCCAACGTGCAGCCCATTCCAACCTTTCCCTGGTTAAATAACCTTCATCTTGGAGCTCCCCTAATGGGCGCAGGTTGCTCTTTAGCCATAAAGTTTTGCGGGCTTCTTCCAAATTCATGTTTCTTCTCCACGTTGTTTATTTCTACATTACCAACCCATGTTTTGATGGACAACAAGCTAATTTTACATCGAAAACAGAGAATCCCCATCTCACCCAAAATCCCCTTGCTTTTTGGGGATTTTTTTCATGAAACCATGGCAAGACTTAAACAAAAAGCTCCCGAAGCCTTTTCAACTTCGGGAGTCTTCATCTTTCAACACTCAACGTTCAACAATCCCTAGCACTCACTAAACCCGCAGGCGTAGCACTTGCGGCAGCCTTCTTCGTTGACGACGGCCGCCTGGCCGCATTCGGGGCACAGGTCGCCGATCTTCATGTGCGGCGCGGTGGGCTGCGGGCCTGAGACAGCCGGGTGATGGCCGTTGCCGCCGTTCGAGCCAGAGTCCAGGTGCGGCTCGCTCTTGTTGGTCAGGTATTCGTCCAAGACCTGGCCGACGCCATCGGGCAGGGAACGCACGCGGTTGGGGCCAAAGCCGAGCGAGCGTCCGCCGCCGATGCCGGCCAGTTGGGTGACAACTTCGCGCATACGATCGATGGGCGCGACCGGCGAAGCCAGGCGCAGAATGTACGAGATCAGGCGTCCGATGGCTTCCGAAACGGCCGCGGTATCTGAGCCGGCCTTGGATGTGTTGATAAAGACTTCGAAGGGCTGGTCGCCGCCGTTCTCGTTGACGGTAATGAAAGCCTTGCCAAGCGGCGTATCGATGTTGAAAGTCTGTCCACGCAGGGCGCGCGGACGCTGCTTCTTGGTCTCGTGCCAGATGACGCGCCCCTCGGGCTGTTCCACTTTGACAACCATTTCAACCGGGTTCTCGGCAGCCTGTTTCTTATCAAGCGTGGCTTTGGTTTCGAGCACAACCTTGTCGCGCGAACCGGTCACGTAGACGGTGATACCCTTCGCGCCCAGTTCCCAGGCCAGCATGTAAGAGTGGGCCACGTCCGCTTCAGTGGCGCCTTCGGGAAAATTGATCGTCTTGGAGATCGAGTTGTCGACAAAGGCCTGCAAGGCCCCCGCCATGCGGACGTGCTCTTCGGCGGTCACGTCCCCGGCGGTCACAAAGACATTCCGGATTTTCTCAGGCACATCGGCCACATCCTGGCAGGTTCCGTGGTTCATAACGCTCTCGAAAATGGCCTGGCGCGCCTCATGTTCGATCCCGGCATCTTCGAGGGCTTTCTCAAAGGAGGGCGAACCGTAGGTCAGTTGCAGGTCCTTGCCATTGTCGTTGACATGCCGGATATAGGCCAGCGCGAAGACCGGTTCGCAGCCGTAGCCTTCGCAGCCCGCGACGGTGGCAATTGTGCCGGTCGGCGCGACGGTGGTCTGGGCGGCGTTGCGGATGCCGTGCTTTTTAATTTCGCCGGCAATTTCATCCCAGGCCAGGGCCGGGCGATCCCAGGTCTGCGTCATCGGGACGATGGACTTGGGCGCGCGCCATTTCAGGTTGTCTGGGTCGTAGATCGAGCCTTCAATGGCCGGGAAAGGTCCGCGCTCGGCAGCCATTTCGATGCTGGTCTTCATGGCGTGGTAGCGCACGAATTCCATCACGACAGATGCGAATTCCTGTCCGTCGGCTGAACCGTAGCGCACGCCCACATGGTACATCAAGTCGGCCAGGCCCATGATGCCCAGTCCGATGCGGCGGGCGCGGTGGGCAGCTTCCTTGAGTTGGGGCACCGCCGGGACATAGGCATTGGCCTCGACAACGTCATCCAGGAAGCGGGTAGAAAGTTCCACGCTTTCGCGCAGGGCCTGCCAATCAACGCTATTGCCCTCGCCAAGGTGCTGGGCCAGGTTAACGGAACCTAAACAGCAATTTTCGAACGGACCTAACCATTGCTCACCGCACTGGTGCGCCACGATGCCGTTGGCAATCACGCTGTGGGTTTGGGGTTCGGTCAGGTCATACACATCGGCAGCGCCAGCGGGTTCGATGGCAAGCACTCTCGTTTCAAACGATTCGCGGTTCGAGATGCGGCTCTTTGCGCCGATAAATTCGAGCACCTTGCGCTGCTTTTCAGCGTTCAGGAAACCAATTTCACGGGCAAATTCGTCCCGATTGACCTTGTCAATCAATAATTCATAATCGGCGTGGGTAAAATATTCTTTTTTGCCGCCATGCCCATCGGGCAAAAGCCGCATTCCATCCGGACGGCGATTGTGAATGCGGCTGACAATGCCAAAATTCAGCAACAAAAGTTGCACATCGCGAAGAAGCTCAAGCGAGGCGCTTGCCAGGCGAACGGAGCAGGATTTTTTGTGCGATGAAACATTCACTGTGCCGTCCGTGGTGAACAAGGCCTGCAAGAAGCCAACCACCGCCTCACGCGGGGCCTGCCAAAGCGATTCGGGAACCCGTTTTTCATGCGCGCGAGATGCAGCCACCCCCAAACTGGCAAAAAATTCATAAGGCAGGCGGCCATAGGTCAACTGGCGGACAGAGTCTCTTGCGTGCAAATGGCCCTCGCCAAACCACGCGCGCAGGCTGCCATGCACCCTGTCTAATAGTTCGTCGTCGCCAGAATTGAAAACCATTCCTACCGGTGAGTTGCTCGTGGGGCTGAGCCAACCGTCGCCAAGCAGGGTTCCCAAAACAACGCCAAGTTCATGCGACCAATTTTCTGGAAGATTTGAATACTGGTCGGCAAAATCCTTGCGCTGCACCAGGTTGCCAGAAGCCCGGTCGCCCGCCTGCGCCATACTAAGGGATTTCTCCCGCAGGCTTTCAAGGTTTGGCAGCCTTGGGTTCTTGCTCCACACGCCCCGCCCCGATTGAAGCAGCAAGGTTTCACCCGGCTGTAAAGACGAAAGTTCTACATAACCGCGTGTCTTGGTCAGGAATTTATGGTCAGGGGTAGCAGTAACAGAATGGCCATGCTTCGTGGTGAGTGTATAGGTCTCAACATTTTCGCGGGTTTTCCAGGCTGGCGATGCTGCCCGGTAGCTTACCCCGCCAACCGGGCCCGAATAACCTATACCGCCCATCGGAGCGCGGCCATCGCTGGCAACCAACAATTCAGCGCCGGAATTTGCCAAGTCTTCGATTTTTAACATGCCCTGGTCTGTAGCAATTCGAGTCGAGCCAATAAAGCACGGGTTTGTGCTTTCGAGCGGGTACAGGTGCGGGACGGGGTTGGAGCGATTGGCGGCGTCCAAAAAGAGCACGCCCGGCTCGCCGTTGTGATGGGCCTGGGTGACAATCTTATTGAACAACTCGCGGGCGCGGACGGTCTTGTAGATCACGAGCGGGATGCCCTGTTCGCGGGCCTGCTCGAGCGTGCCGCGAAAAGCGCGGTATTCAGGCGATGAAATATCGGGAAAGACCAGTTCCCAATCGGCGTCGTCTTTGACGGCTTGCATGAAGGCGTCGGTAATGCCGACCGAAATATTGAAATTGGTGATGGCGTTTTCACTGGTTTTCGAGATGATGAATTCTTCCACATCCGGGTGATCGACGCGCAGGACGCCCATATTGGCCCCGCGCCGGGTTCCGCCCTGGGCGATCTCGCCGAAAGCATGGTCGTAAACGCGCAGGAATCCGACCGGCCCGGTGGCCTGTCCGGCAGACGATTTGACCAGCCCACCCGCCGGGCGCAGGCGCGAAAAGGAGAATCCGTTACCGCCGCCGGTCTGCTGGATCAGGGCCGCGTTGCGCAGCGACTGGAAAATGCCAGCCTCGTCACGGCCCATATCGTCGCTGATCGGCAGCACAAAGCAGGCTGCCAGTTGTCCGAGTGGTGTGCCGGCTCCGGTAAAGGTCGGCGAATTAGGGAAAAATTTCTTACTGGTAAGCAGAGCATAAAAATGGCGCGCGCGCTCGATGACATCCCCATCCCAGGCCTGCTCCACTTTGGCAACATGATATGCCACCCGCCAAAACATTTCTTCAACCGTCTCTGCCGGCTTGCCATCGTCACCGCGGCGCACATAGCGGCGCACAAGCACCTGGCGGGCATTGTCGGTCAATTCGATCGGCGGCAAATCTGCCGGGATGGATGGGGTGGGAAGCAAGCCGTGTTTATGGGAAACCAATTCATTCGCAACCATTTTTTTACTCCTATGCAATAAAATTTTGGAGGTGCTTTGAGAACAGAACAGGGCCGGAGATGCGACAATGCGAACATTGTCAAAATCCCTGACCCTGCACTCTTAGGCGTCTAAAAGGCGGTCGATTTCACCGCGCAGTTCGTGCAAATCATCCAACCTTAAATAAACAATCGCGTAACGGATATAAGCGATTTGGTCGAGTTCCTTCAAGCCGTTAATGACTATATCACCGACAATACGCGAAGAGACCTCAGCCTTGCCCAGTTTTTGAAGTTCAGCCTCCACCTGCCCAACCAGGCGCTCGATGTCGGCAGCCGAAACCGGGCGTTTGGCGCATGAAATACGAATGCCGCGTGACAGTTTTTCACGGTCGAATTCTTCGCGGGTGCCGTCCTGCTTGATCAGCAGCGGCGTCGCCAAAATAAGGCGCTCATAGGTACTGAAACGCTGCCCACAAGATTCGCACTCCCGGCGGCGGCGAATGCCCCCGTGGCTGTCGCGGGTGGTATCAATGACTCTGGATTCGTCATGCTGGCAATACGGACAACGCATCTATGCCTCTTTATAAATAGAACATTTGTACCCGCCATATATGGCGGACACTTTACACTTTCCCCCTATCTGTTGGGGTTACGTTTGTCATTCTAACATAAATGCAAAGTCACTTCAAGAGGCCAAAGGTTGCAGTTACCTTAAAATATCGTAAGCAAAGTCCTCTATACAAATTTTCTGGCCGGGTTCGCGCCGTGCGCCAAAACCGTCATCCATGTAAGCGCTTTCTTAAACGGTGCGCTGGTGGTAGAATCCCGCCCATGTCTGCACTAGAAGCACTTATCCGCAAAAACCTGAAATTCAATGTCATCATCAGCATGTCCGATGCCACCTTCTTCGGCCTGGGCTGGGGCTTTAGCTCCTTCGGCACCATCCTGCCGCTTTTCGTCAGCAGCATGACCGACTCAGCCATCCTGATCGGCCTGATCCCCGCCATCCATTCGGTCGGCTGGCAGTTGCCACAACTGCTGACCGCCAACCGCGTGGCGCGCCTGCGGCGTTACAAACCCATGGTGATGATGATGACGATCCACGAGCGGGTTCCGTTTTTGGGGCTGGCGCTGGCTGCCTTTCTTTTACCCGTTTTCGGGCCGGGACTCATTCTACCCTTCACCTTTCTCCTGCTCATCTGGCAGGGGCTTGGCTCAGGCTTCACCGCTAATCCCTGGCAGAGCATGATCGCCAAGATCATTCCCAGCGACTATCGTGGGACCTTCTTCGGCGTGCAATCTGCCTTTGCCAACATCATTATCAGCGCTTCGGCGGTTGGGGCGGGCTACCTGCTCGGCTGGCTCGATTCGCCGCTCGATTTTGTGCTGTGTTTTCTGATCGCCTCTGTCGGCTACGGGCTTTCGATGCTGGTACTCGGTTTCACCCGTGAGCCGGTCGATGAGCTAAAAGAAATCCCGGCTGAAACCAGATCGCCGTTTACGGGCATGGGTGCCATTCTCAAGCGCGACCGTAATTTCGCCTGGTTTCTGGCGATGCGCATCATCTACCAGTTTGCCAGCATGGGATTCGCCTTCTACATCGTTTATGGTCTGCGCCAGTTCAACATGGATGAAATCACCGCCGGATTCCTGACCGCGGCGCTGACCGTCTCGCAGACAATTGCCAACGTCGGCATGGGCTGGCTGGCCGACCGCTGGGGACATCGTACCATCCTGATCTTCGGCATGTTGATGGTTTCGCTCAGTTCGCTGCTGGCCTGGGCCGCCCCCGACTTGAGTTGGTTCTACGCTGTCTTCATCTTCTCCGGCCTGGCCAACGTCGCCTTCTGGACGATCGGCATGGCCATGACGGTTGAATTCGGCACTGAAGCCGAACGCCCGATCTACATCGGCATGGCCAACACCCTGGTCGCCCCGGCCACCATCCTGGCTCCGCTGCTCGGCGGCTGGATCGCCGACCTGGCAGGCTACCAGACCACTTTCATGATCTCGATCGTCGGCGGCCTGCTGACTGCCGCAATATTGGTCTTCCTGATCAAAGACCCGAAGAAGCTAATCGTTAAAACCTGACAGGTTTCCAAAGAGCACCTGCAAGCCGAGTTCACACCAAACAAGCAACCTGACACATAAAAGGAGCCTGATAAAACCTGTCAGGTTTACCAAGAGGAGACCCCATGACCCTAATTCAGGAAAAAGTATCCCAAGCCATCGACATTCTCAAAGAAAAAGAAATCGACCTGTGGCTGACCTTTGTGCGCGAAACGAGCGGTGTGCGCGACCCGGTGCTCAATTTCATCCTCGGTCCCGCCGACCTGACCTGGGAAAGCGCCCTGCTCCTGACCCGCAGCGGACGGAAAATCGCCATCATCGGCCGCCTGGAAGCTGAAGAAGTCGGGCGTTTGGGTGTGTACGATGAGATCATCCCCTACGACACGGCCGTCAGCGGCCTGCTGCGCGAAACACTGGCGAAGCTGGATCCGCAGCAGATCGCGGTCAATTTCAGTCACAACAACGTTCACGCTGATGGGCTGACGCACGCCATGTACCTGAAGCTGCAAACCTACCTGGAAGGCACGCCCTACGCTGAAAGGCTGGTCAGCGCCGAGGCGGTCATCTCCTCGCTGCGCGGGCGCAAAACCGCCGCCGAAACGGGAAAAATCCGCCGGGCGGTGGAAATCACAGATCAGATTTACGCAAAAACGTTTGAGTTTATCCGGGTCGGGATGAGCGAGAAAGAAGTCGCAGCCTTTATGCACGCCCAAATGGCGAAAGCAGGCGTCGGGTTCGCCTGGCCGCGTGGCTCAAATCCGGCCGTCAACAGCGGGCCTGATTCAGTCGTCGGGCATGCCGGGCCGACCGATATAAAAATTCAGCCCGGTCATTTACTGCATTTCGATTTTGGCGTTAAATTCGATGAATATTGCTCCGACATCCAGCGTATGGTCTACATCCTGCGCCCTGGCGAGACAGATGCGCCAGCCGAAGTGCGGCGCGGATTCGACACAATCCGGGCCGCAGTCGAGGCCTGCCGGGCTGTGCTCAAACCCGGAGTTATCGGCAAGGATGCCGATGCCGCCGCCCGCCAAACAGTGACAGCCGCAGGCTACCCTGAATACATGTACGGGACCGGTCATCAATTGGGCCGCGTGGCCCACGACGGCGGGGCGCTGCTCGGGCCGCTCTGGGAGAAATACGGCGATCAGCCGAACCAGCGCGTGGAGGTTGGCAACGTTTACACCATCGAACCGGGGCTGGCCGTGCCGGGCTACGGCTACATCGGCCTGGAGGAAGATGTGCTTGTGAGCGAGAGCGGCGCAGATTATCTGGGCGAGCCGCAGCGCAAGTTGATTTTATTGGAGGGGATTTAAAATACCTGTGTCAGTGCGAGGTGGATTCAGCCGAAGCAATCTTGTGCCCAGTAAATTCATTCATCCCGGTTGCCGAAAGACTCATCCAGGTTTGTGAAAAGAGTCTCGGCTTTGTACATGCGCTCAGTGATGGGATTCAGGCGGGTAGCCATCGATGGCGTGATCAGTGAGATGGCTTTGCGCCCGTAAAAATGTTTGTAATACAGCCGGTTGGACGCGGCTTCGTCGCAAGCCCAATCCGGGCAGGTATGGCGCGAGGCATCGAACGGACGGGTATAGCCGCGCAACGATTTGGTCTTCCACACACTGCAATAATGCTCAAAATAGGTCATCACCAGCTCGCGCAGATTCTTGTGAACCGGTTCGCGAAAGCCCAGGTTGATGTAGTTCGATTTGGCCAGCGCTCCCCAGCGCCCCTCCATCTGGAAGAGCGCCAGCACGTGATCGTCATCTGCGCCGGGGTCAGGGACAATATCGATCAGCAGCGGGCGATACCCGATTCGCCACAGAGCCAACGCGGCCAAAAAACCCCCATCCAGACAGTGGCACTGGCGGTCGAGCATCACATTTAGCGGCGAACGGTCACGCGCCTCGCCGACATAGGGCATCGAATCGAGAAAGGTCTGGATGGCAAACGGCGAATCGAGCGAGCGCCACAATGCGCGTTCAGCGTCTGGCAGGTGGGATTCGAAATTGGATAGGAAAGTCACAGGTTGGCTCCGCGTTTTTCATAATTCTAGCATAGCCGCAATCATGCCAGGGTTTTTAGAAACAATTTTGCCTGCATCCGGCAAGACCATGACCAAAGTAACCTTGCGTTTTTGTTAGGATTTTCCTACAATAAATATCTCGTAATATATCCTGTTCATCCAAACCCAAAGGAGATTTATCCATGAATAATTTTTCCTATCGCGCGTTTGCCAGTCTGCTCGTTCTGGCACTCGCTATAGCTCTGTTGCCCGTGCAGCCCGCAAGCGCTGCAGCGCCAACAGAGCTATTTTTTTCCGAGTACATCGAAGGTTCCAGCAACAACAAGGCGCTTGAGATTTACAATGGCACCGGGGCAGCCATCGATCTGGCGGCTGGCAGCTACAGTGTCCAGATGTACTTCAATGGAAACGCATCTGCCGGATTAACCATCAACCTGACCGGTACAGTAGCAGACGGAGACGTTTACGTTCTGGCCCAGGCCTCCGCAAATGCCGCCATCCTGGCCCAGGCCGACCAAACCAACGGAGCGGGCTGGTTCAACGGTGATGATGCGGTTGTGCTGCTCAAAGGCGCGACAGTGCTGGATATCATCGGGCAAATTGGCTTCGACCCGGGCTCCCAATGGGGGAGTGATCTCACCAGCACAGCGGATAATACCCTGCTCCGCAAAGCGGACATCTGCGCGGGTGACATCGATGGCAGCACTGTCTTCGACCCGGCACTTGAATGGGACGGCTATGCCACAGACGCTTTTGACGGTCTTGGTATGCATACGGCCAACTGCGGTGGAATTGCTGAGCCAAAGATCAACGAATTCTCTGCCAGCACAACCGGTGCTGACGTGGAATATATTGAGTTCTTCGGCACACCCAACACCGATTACAGCGAATACATCATGCTCGAAATCGAGGGGGACTTCAGCGGAACAGTTGTTGGCACAGTTGACGAGGTGATTGGCCTCGGCGTCACCGATTCCGCTGGCTTCTACCTAGTCGACCTACCTGCCAATGCGTTAGAGAACGGCACACTGACCCTTTTGCTTGTCAAGAATTTTAGCGGCGCTTTGGGTGATGATCTCGACACCGATGATGACGGCGTCTTCGATGTAATACCCTGGGATGCCATTGTGGATGCGGTCGCCGTGCATGATGGCGGCGCAAGCGATGTGACCTACCACATGCCCGTGCTCGGCGTCTCTTACGACGGTGCGGCATTCGCCCCCGGCGGCGCATCGCGCATCCCGGATGGATTCGACACCGAGGCCGCCAGCGATTGGGTACGCAACGACTTTGACCTGGCCGGGATCCCCGGTTTCAGTGGCACAATCAGCCTGGGCGAAGCCTACAATACCCCAGGTTCAGCCAACCAGGCCTATATCTATATTCCCCCGGTCGAGGCTTGCGGCGATCCATTTACAGCCATTTACACGGTCCAGGGCAACGGCGCAGCCAGTCCGTTGATCGGTGCAGACGTTGCAATCGAAGGTGTTGTTGTTGGAGACTTCCAGAACAACGCCTCGCCCGATGACGGCGATCTGAATGGTTTCCACATTCAGGATGCGCTTGGCGACGGTGATCCGGCAACTTCAGACGGTATCTTCGTCTACGCCCCCGGCGGAATGGATGTCAACATTGGCGACTCTGTGCGTGCGCGCGGTCTCATTTCGGAATTCAACGGCCTGACAGAGATCACCGCTGTGCAAATTTGGGTCTGCTCCACTGGCAACAGTGTGGCCCCCACAGCTCTTTCTCTGCCCGTGACGAGCGTGGAAGCTCTCGAAGCTTACGAGGGGATGCTGGTCAACTTCCCGCAGGATCTCTACATTGCAGAATATTTCAACTTTGATCGCTTCAACGAGATCGTGCTGACCTCCGAGCGACGCCTGACGCCCACTGCGCAAGTCGAACCCGGGCCGGATGCCATTCAGGCCGCCCAGGATTTCCTGCTCGACCGCATCACACTCGACGATGGCCGCACCACCCAAAACCCAGACCCGGCCCTCCATCCGAACGGCAGCGCCTTCGATCTGGATAACCTGTTCCGCGGCGGAGACATCCTGCGCAATGTGACCGGCGTACTCGACTACAGCTTCAACCTGTATCGCATCCAGCCGACACAGGGAGCAGAATACATCCCGGCCAACCTGCGCAGCACCCAGCCGGAAGATGTCGGCGGCACGTTGAAAGTTGCCTCCTTCAATGTGCTTAACTACTTCACCACGCTCAACAGCCGCGGCGCCAACACACCAGAAGAGTTCGCGCGCCAGCGCGCCAAGATCATCGCCGCCCTGTCTGTCATCGATGCCGATGTGGTCGGGTTGATGGAGATCGAAAATAATACCGCTGCCATTGCAGACCTGGTGGCAGGACTCAATGACAACATGGGCACGGGCACTTACGCTTATCTCGACACAGGCGTGATTGGCACCGACGAAATTAAAGTGGCCTTCATCTACAAACCCGCTTCTGTTTCGCTGATTGGCGAATACGCCATCCTCGATTCGTCTGTCGACCCGCGTTTTATCGATACCAAAAACCGCCCGGCCCTCGCCCAGACCTTTATGGATGAAAGCACCGGCGGCATATTCACCGTGGTTGTCAACCACCTTAAATCCAAAGGCTCGGCCTGTGATGGCGACCCCGACCTTGGTGACGGCGCAGGCAACTGCAACCTGACCCGCAAGGCCGCCGCCGAAGCGCTGGTAGACTGGCTGGCAGCCGACCCGACCGCCAGCGGCGATGACGACTTCCTGATTATTGGCGATTTGAATTCCTACGACAAGGAAGACCCGATTGACGCCATTCTGGCCGGTCCAGACGACCTTGCCGGCACTGCCGACGACTACACAGACCTGGTCTACGCCTTCGAGGGCGAATACGCCTACTCGTATGTCTTCGATGGACAGATCGGCTATCTCGACCACGCCCTGGCCAGCGCCGGGCTGATGGACGAAGTGACCGGTGTAACCACATGGCACATCAACGCCGACGAAGCCGACCTGATTGACTACGACATGACCTTCAAACAGGATGCCCAGGACGCTATTTACGCCCCTGATCCATATCGTTCTTCCGACCACGACCCGGTCATCATCGGCCTGAACATGGTCATCGTCGACGATATTGCCCCGACGCTCACAATTTCAGTCACCCCAAATTTGCTTTGGCCGGCCAATCACAAGTATGTGAGAGTTACCGTAAGCGTCACCGCAAGCGACAATCTCGACCCGAATCCGGTTATCACACTCGTTTCGGTCACATCCAACGAACCGGACAATGGTATTGGCGATGGCAATACCATTAACGACATTGTCATCATCGACGACACCCACTTCCGGCTGCGCGCCGAGCGCTCTGCCCTGGGCAGAGGACGTATCTATACCCTGACCTATAAAGCCACTGATGCCAGTGGCAACGAAACCTACGCGAAAGCGCGGGTCTTTGTGCCGCTTTACAAACCGAGATAAATCATCACGTCAAAAACGGGCGGAGCATGGTGCTCCGCCCGTTTTTGTTTCAACAAGTCAATCAGGCTGCACCCATTCATCATATTAATCTGACACAAATCATAAAAATTTCATTAACCTAATATGACTTTCACCTGACGGGCATCACTAGTAGGGCGCGGGGAGCGAGGCTATACTCATAATGCATTCTTTCACATTCCCCGAAAAGGATTCCCCATGCCCGAAGAAGACCCCCGCATTTTAGAACTCCGCTCGGTACGCGCCAAAGCCCGCGCCGGTGGCGGACAAGACCGCATTGAAAAGCAACACGCCAAAGGCAAAGGCACCGCCCGCGAGCGCATCGACGGCCTGCTCGACCCCGGTACTTTCAACGAGTTGGAACCGTTCATCACCAGCGACAATGACGAGCTGGGCATGGCCCCTGAAAAATTCCTGGGTGATGGTGTTGTGACCGGTTACGGCCAAATCGAAGGCCGGCCAGTCTACGTCTACGCGCAAGATTTTACGATCTACGGCGGCACGCTCTCAGAGATGCAGAGCCACAAGATCTGCCGTGTAATGGACTTGGCCCTGCGCAACGGCGCACCCATTATCGGGCTAATCGATTCGGGCGGCGCGCGCATCCAGGAAGGCATCAAAAGCCTGGGCGGGTACGCCGAAATCTTCCGGCGCAATGCCCAGTTTTCGGGCGTCATCCCCCAGATCAGCGTCATGCTCGGCCCATGCGCGGGCGGCGCGGCTTACTCGCCAGCCCTACAAGACATCATCATCATGGTTGAAAAGCAATCCTTTATGTTCCTGACCGGCCCCGAGGTCATCAAAGCCGTGACCGGCGAAGTGGTCGACGCTGAATCGCTGGGCGGTTCAGACATTCACATGTCCGTCAGTGGCACCGCCCATCTTGCGACCCGCACCGAAGAAGAAGCGATCGCCCTGACCCGGCGCGTGGTCAGCTATTTCCCATCCAACAACGTTGAAAATCCACCTTTCCGGCAGACCAGCGACAACCCCCAACGCATGGACGATCTGCTCAACAGCATCGTCCCGATCGACCCCTCGCATTCCTATTCCATGCACGAGGTCATCGAAACCATCGTTGATAAAGAATCTTTTCTCGAGATCCAGCCCGAGTGGGCGCGCAACGCCATCGTCGGCCTGGCGCGCCTGGGCGGGCAAAGCGTGGGCATTATCGGCCAGGAACCGTCCGTCATGGCAGGCGTGATCGACATCGACGCCGCCGACAAGATGACCCGCTTCGTGCGCATGTGCGACTGCTTCAACATTCCGCTGGTGACCTTTGTCGATTCGCCCGGCTTCCTGCCCGGCATTTCGCAGGAACACGGCGGCATCATCCGTCACGGCGCGAAACTGCTGTACGCCTACTCTGAAGCAACCGTTCCCAAGGCAACCGTCATCACCCGCAAGGCCTACGGCGGCGCGTACGTGGTCATGTCGAGTAAATATCTCGGCACCGACATCACCTACGCCTGGCCGAGCGCCGAAATTGCCGTCATGGGCGCAGAGGGCGCGGCCAACATCCTGTATCGCAAACAAATCGAAAGCGCCGCCGACTCGGCCGCCAAACGTCGCGAAATGGCTGCTCTGTATCGTGAAAAGTTCGGCAACCCGTACTACGCCGCCGGAGCCGGTTACATCGACGACATCATCGAACCGCGTGAAACCCGCTCGAAATTGATCGCCGCCCTCTCGGCCCTGCGCGACAAATATGCCCCCGCCCCGCCGCGCAAGCATGGCAATATTCCGGTGTAAAGATGTATCAGGTGCGGGATGTCAGGTATCAGGTAAAAACAAAACCTGACACTTGAACCCTGCCCCCTGATACCCCAGGAGCTTTATGGAAATGATGACTCAAACACTCTGGATCACCCTGCTGGGCATGGGCCTGACCTTTGCGGCGATCGTGCTCTTCTGGGGCATGATGTCGCTGATCACGGCCATTCCGGTCAAGGAAAAATCCGAAGAAACAAAAGAAACAGATGTAGAGCGAGAACTTGTCCCCGTAGGGGATAGCATCCCGCCCCACGCAGAAGCAAAGGCCAAGGCGGCGGCCGTGGCGGTCGCGCTGGCACTGGCCGAGCAGCAACAGCAGCAGGTAGCTTACTTCCCTATGCCCGAAACGGCTTTCGTCAGCGCCTGGCAGTTGGGTATGCGCACCCGTCAGATGTACCAGAAGGGCAACAGCAAGCGATAGCCTCACCCCGGCCCTGTCCTAAAAGGAAAGGGAGAACTTCACCCGGCCCTCTCCAAAACGGAGAGGGGGAGAAAAAATATGAAATATACAGTCAAAATTGCGGATGTAACCTACGAAGTCGAAATTGAAGATTTAAACCAGCGCCCGATCCTGGCCCGCATCGGGGATGAGACCTTTGAAGTGACCCCTGAAAATGGACATGCCGCCACCAGGTCAGACTCCCCGCAGCCTGGATCCGCTTCGAAAACGGCCAAACAGGCCCCGGCGGGTGCGCCATCCGGCCCGGCGAGCGGAACCAGCATCGTCGCGCCCTTACCCGGCACGGTGACGGAGGTCAACGTCAAGGCTGGCGATTCCATCCAAAGCGGCCAGCAAGTGTGCGTGATCGACGCGATGAAAATGAAGAACGCCATCCGCGCCACACGCGGCGGAAAAATTGCCAAGGTGGCCATAACCGCCGGACAGTCCGTGACGCACCGCCAGGTGCTGGTGGAGTTTGAAGTATGAACCTGGCCGAAATTCTCCCGCAATTGCTGACCGGGTTTACCTCTTTCGGCTTGGCCAACGCTGGTATGTTGCTGGTCGGCGGGGTCCTGATCTACCTGGCGATTGCAAAAGAGTACGAACCGGTCTTGTTGCTGCCGATCGGCTTTGGCTGTATTATTGCGAACCTGGGCATGTCGGTTTACGACGAGCACAGTTTCATGAAAGTGATCTATGACGCCGGGATCAAGTCTGAATTGTTCCCACTGCTGATCTTCATCGGCGTGGGCGCGATGATCGACTTCCGCCCGCTGCTGGCCCAACCCCGCATGGTTTTATTGGGCGCTGCCGGGCAGTTCGGCATTTTTGGCACGTTGATTTTGGCGACCTGGCTGGGCTTCCCGCTCAATGAAGCCGCTTCGATCGGCACGATCGGCGCCATTGACGGCCCAACAGCGATTTTTGTAACCTCCAGGCTGGCACCGGAACTGTTGGGGCCGATTGCGGTGGCGGCCTATTCGTATATGAGCCTGATCCCGATCATTCAGCCGCCGATCATGCGCCTGATGACGAGCCGCAAAGAGCGCCTGATCCGCATGGATTACGCCCCGCGCCCGGTTTCGCAGGCCACGGTGATCGCTTTTCCGATCGTGGTCACGATTATTGTCAGCCTGATCGCGCCCGGTGCGGCCCCGCTGATGGCAACCCTGATGCTCGGCAACCTGCTCAAAGAGTCGGGGGTGGTCGAGCGCCTGAACAAGGCCGCCCAAAACGAGATCATCAACATCGCGACCCTGTTTCTGGGCCTGGCGATTGGTGCGACCATGACCGCCGACAAGT
Source organism: Anaerolineae bacterium (assembly GCA_022013685.1). Taxonomy (GTDB): domain Bacteria; phylum Chloroflexota; class Anaerolineae; order Anaerolineales; family Villigracilaceae; genus UBA8950. Next base: position 29,624 of record JAKLPV010000224.1, on the reverse strand, counting down.
TCCTCTTCGATGCGGCAACGGGCGAATGGCAGTTACAGACGCTTTTGGTGCTGGGACTGGGTTTGCTGGCCTTCATCATGGATACGGTGACGGGGTTGTTGTTCGGCAAGCTGATGTCTTTCCTGTCGGGCGGCAAGATCAACCCGCTGATCGGGGCTTGTGGCATCAGCGCTTTCCCCATGGCCGGGCGTCTCTCGGCCAAAATGGCCCAGGAGGAAGATTTCGATAACTTCATCCTGATGCACGCCATGGGCGCAAACACGGCCGGCCAGCTCGGATCAGTCATCGCAGGCGGGGTGCTGCTGGCAATTGTCAGCACAATGATGTAAGACAACAACGTTGAACGTTTAATGTTGAAGGTTGGAAAGTTAAAACGAAGAGCCGGGGAGGTTTCCCTGGCTCTTTTGTTTTTGCATCGCCATGGCAAGGTTGTCATTCGAGCCTCTTTTTGGCGAGAAATCTTCCCCCTGGCGCAGGGTTTCTCTGTCGCTACCATGCGCCTCCTTCAAAAGGACAGGCATTGCTGGCCCTACGCTTCGCGCGGATCGGGATTCTCCAAGACTGTATCGGTCTGCCTTTTACGATAATCAAGCAAGGCCTGACGATATTCGGGGTGGGCGTTGGCGACAATCGCAGCCGCCAGCAGGGCGGCATTGACCGCTCCCGCGCGGCCAATGGCCAGCGTGCCAACCGGGATCCCGGCGGGCATCTGCACAATCGAAAGCAGCGAATCGAGTCCGTTGAGCGCCTTCGACTGGACCGGCACGCCCAGCACCGGCAGATGAGTCTTGGCAGCGGCCATGCCCGGCAAATGGGCGGCCCCACCCGCCCCGGCGATGATGACTTCGATGCCGCGCTCCGCCGCAGATGCGGCATATTCAAAGAGCAGGTCCGGTGTGCGATGGGCGGAGACAACCTTAACTTCATAGGGAATGCCCAGCCCGTCGAGCGTCTCGCTGGCGTGCTGCATGGTTTCCCAGTCCGATTTGCTGCCCATGATGATTCCGACGAGGGGGGACATATTTTTCATCCTAATTGAAGCCTCCCAGTGAACTGATTCCCATCCAAGGTAGTACTACCACCAAATTTTCGCCACAGTTTCAAGGATGGAATGTTTTCTGCGCCTATTCTGGCGCTGATTTCATTGATGCCTATCCGTTTACACTCAGATAAAAGCCACTCAAAAACAGATGTTCCATATCCTTTGTGCCACACCGTACTGGTTAACCAGTATCCTACCCTTGCTTGACCTTCAGGACTAATCTGACTAATAGAAATTGTACCCACAGGCTGGTCTGAATAGATACAATAAACTTGCCCAATATTATCTACCATCCATCTTGCACCAATTTCTTTAAATTCATCAACAGACATCTGTGGCTTATCTTGAATTCCAAGAGAAACCCTTAATTTCTCATCATTGTTTAAGATAGATGTCAAAACAGCGATATCGGCATCGTTTATGTCGTGAAACTTTCTAACAACAATGGTGATTCTTTCCAACTCCATAAAGCCAATCTCTCAAATTAAACCTTGCGCGTTTCTGAATAACCGCTCATTGACCGGATATTCACCTGGCACAAATTCCTGCCCGGTCAGCATCTCGTAGATCGTGATGTAGCGCTCGGAAGCTGCCGCCCACAATTCAGCGGGCATGGGTGGGATTTCGCCGTCGCCGCGGTAGCCCTGGTCGGCGTAGGCGATGCGCACAAATTCTTTGTCGAAGTTGTCGGGTTCCTGCCCCGCGGCGAAGCGGCTTTCGTAGCTGTCGGCCTTCCAGAAACGGGACGAATCGGGGGTGTGGACTTCATCAATCAGCAGGATGCGCCCGTCCGGAGCGCGGCCGAACTCGTATTTGGTATCGACCAGCACCAGCCCGGCTTTTTGGGCAAGTTCCTGTCCGCGCTTGAAGATTGCCAGCGCAGCGGCTTGCACCTGCTCCCAGGTGTCGGCATCGAGAATGCCCTTCGAGACCACTTCGGCACAGGTCAGGCGCTCGTCGTGGCCGCCCGGGCCGCCCTTGGTGGTCGGTGTAATGATCGGTTCGGGCAGGGATTGGTTCTTTTTCAGTCCATCGGGGAAGGTGTAGCCGTAAATCTCGCGCTCATCCAGGTTGTAGCGATACCAGAGGGCCGTAGTCGTCACACCTGAGATGTACCCGCGCACAATCACCTCCACCAGCAGCGGCTCGACCTCGGTCACGATGGCGGCATTGGGGTCTGGGATGGAAATCAGATGATTCGGGATGATGGATTGAGTCTGCTCGAACCACCAGGCCGAGAGCTGGTTCAGCACCTGGCCTTTGTAAGGGACTGTGGCGAGGATGCGGTCAAAGGCCGAGAGCCGGTCAGTGGTGACGATCAGGCGTTTGCCGTCCGAAAGCGGATACCACTCGCGGACTTTGCCAACAGTTTTTCCGGGCAAAGGCAAATTGGTTTCGCCAAAGGCATGGGGAAGCAATTCGAGCAGTTTTTCGCGTGACAGCATAAAATCTCCATAAAACGTTGAATGTTGAATGTTACAAAAACGGCGCACACGTTCAACATTCAACGTTCAACATTAAACCCGCGCAGCGTATTTCACACCATTTTCAAACAATGCCAGCCCACTCTGACCCACCTCACCGCGAGTGTGACGGGGATGCTGCCAGGCATGGATGTGATTCTCCGGGTGCGGCATCAGCCCGAGGACGTTTCCCGCCGGGTTGCAGATGCCGGCAATGTCAAGTATCGAGCCGTTGGGGTTGGCAGGGTACTCGCCATTGGCTGGGGAGCCGTCAGAGTGGGTATAGGTCAGCGCGATTTGGTCTTGGGAAGTGAGATTGGTAATGAGCGATTGGTGATTGGTTTGGAAGTTGCCTTCGCCGTGGGCAATGGGACAGGTGATGAGTTCATCAAGGTCGCGAGTCCAGATGCACTTTTGGGAAATAGGCTGTAGGTTGACCCAGCGACACTCGAAATGGCCTTGCTCGTTGAACGTTAAAGTAGTCATGTCGTCCCTGGCACCACCCGCCAGGGCAGGTGCGCGAACGAGCCGTTCTTTGGCGAGTGAAGCGATCTCCCCTGGCACAAGCGCATCTCGATTAACAGGAGATTGCTTCGTCTCGGCTGCGCCGCTCCTCGCAATGACATTGTTGCCAGGCAGCACACCCGATTTGACCAGGGCCTGAAAGCCGTTGCAGATGCCGATAACCGGCTTGCCAGCGGCGACAAAGGCGAAAATTTCTTCGGCGAAATAGGAGTTCAGGTCGAGGGCCAGCAACTTACCCGCGCCGAGCGCGTCAGCGTAGGAGAAGCCGCCAGGCACAACGAGCATCTGGTAATCGATGAAATGCTGTTTGCCCGCGCGCAGGTCATTGAGCGGAGCAAAGGCAGGTTCCGCGCCCGCCAGGGTAAGGGCTTCGGCAACGTCGAGGTCACGGTTGGAGCCGCGGGCTTGCAAGATCAGAGCAGTGGGTTTTTTCATGGTGTCAAGTCTCAGGTGTCAGGGTAAAAGACGAAGGACGAAAGACGAATGACCAAATCCCCTCGTCCTTCGTCTTTCTTTGGTCATTGTGCGGGGATAAAGGCTTTGACAAGCGCGTCAACCGCGATGAATTCGCCAGCAATTTTTAGTACCGGCTGCGCTGTGACCGTACCAACTTTTTCGTGGGGCAGGCCGGCAAACAGGATACGGAAGTCGGCTTCAGCGGCGGGGTCGATTTCAGCGAGTAAACAGCTGTTCGTCTCGGCGAAACAGGTTTCGGGCGAGAGCGTTCCGAGCAGTTCCAGGCCCAGGCGGCCTCCAATGCACATTTCCGCAGCGGCAACTGCCAGCCCACCTTCGCTCAAATCATGACAAGATTTGACAAGCCCGTTTTGAATGGCTTGATGCAGGGCGCGGTAGAGGGCGGGGGCATTTTAGGGAACATCGGGGACGGGGTAATTGGGTATCGGTAATTGGCCGATGAGGTAAAGAGCGTTGCCGGGGGCCTTTAAATCCATGGTGATGGCGGTATTAACATCATCGATGATGCCGAGGGCCGAGATGAGCAGGGTCGGCGGGATGGAATGGCGCAGACCGTCGGTGCCGAGGTACTCATTGTTGAGCGAGTCTTTGCCGCTGATGAAGGGCGTGCCAAAAAGCAGCGCGCCATCGTGGCAGCCGCGGCAGGCTTCGACCAGCGTGCCGAGTGTCTCGGGGCGCAACGGGTCGCCCCAGCAAAAGTTGTCCAGGATGGCTATCCGGCCAGGGTCCGCGCCGACAGCAACCGCATTGCGGATGGCTTCGTCGATGACCGAGAGCGCCATTTTATAGGCATCACGCTTGCCGTATTCGGGGTTGATACCGTTGGAAAGCACGATGCCTTTTTTGCCTTTCGTGCCAATGGGTTTGAGCACTGCCGCGTCTGAGGGTGCATCCGCTTCGACGCCGGTCAGGGGCTTGACGACCGTCCCGCCCTGCACTTCATGATCGTAGATGCGGATGGTGGCCGCTTTGCTGGCAATGTTGGGGGAGGAGAGCAGGGCCATGAGCCGGTCTGGTAATTGGGGATTGGTAATTGGCGATTGGTAATTACCAATTACCGAATTACCAATTACCGCTTCCAGCTGCCGTTGCGGAATGCCCTCGTGTAGAAACTCATTTTCCAACTCGAGGACGATCTTGCCGCCATAACGCACTACAAGCCGCATGTCACCGGTGATTGCGCCGATGTCGGTCAGTTCAGTGTCGAAGGTGTCGCACAGATCTTGCAGCACAGCGAGTTCCTCCGGCGCAACAGCCAGCACCATGCGCTCCTGTGCTTCGGAGAGCCAGATCTCCCAGGGGGCCAGGCCGGGGTATTTCAAGCGTACATTTTGCAGCTCGATATCTGCGCCGATAACGGAAGCCATCTCGCCCGCGGCGGAGGACAATCCGCCCGCGCCGCAATCGGTGATGTCATTGTACAGCCCCAAATCGCGGGCGCGAGTGATGACATCGATCAGCCCTTTTTCGGTGATCGGGTCGCCAATCTGAACTGACGCGCCCGAGACTTCGCCAGTCTGGGCGTCCATGGTCATAGAAGAGAAGGTCGCGCCGCGCAAGCCATCGCGCCCGGTGCGGCCGCCCAGGACGATCACCCGATCGCCGGGCTGCGGGGTTTTGCGATGTTTGCCCTTCGGGGCGATGCCAACACAACCGCAAAAGACGAGCGGATTGGCGGTGTAACCTTCATCGTAGAGAATTGCCCCGTTGACAGTCGGGATGCCGATTTTGTTGCCGTAATCCTGCACCCCCGCCACCACTCCGCTCTGGATGCGGCGCGGATGCAAAACGCCTTCGGGCAGGCTGTCGGGGTTCATGTCTTGCGGACCAAAACAGAGAATGTCGGTGGCGGCAATCGGCTTGGCCGAGACCCCGATCACATCACGAATGACGCCGCCGACGCCGGTATTCGCGCCGCCAAACGGTTCGATGGCGGAGGGGTGATTGTGCGTCTCAACCTTGAACGAAATCTCAAACTCGTCGTCAAAGTCGATGATCCCGGCATTATCCACAAAAGCGGAGATAACCCAGGGGGCGTTGATTTTATCGGTAGCGGCTTTGAGATAAGTTTTGATGATTGAATCGACTTCGGGAGGGTAATTGGGTAATGGAGATTGGGGATTGGATTGGTAATTACCAATTACCAAATTACTAATTACCACGCGCGCCTTGAATGTCTTATGCACACAATGCTCGCTCCAGGTTTGGGCAATGGTCTCGAACTCCACATCGGTGGGCTCACGCTGGGCCTTGCGGAAGTAAGCCTGAATGGCCTGCATCTCTGCCAGGTCAAGGGCAGCACGGCGAGTTGACGAAACGGACAAAAGTTCTTCGGCAGATGCGGAGCGGATGGGAATGATTTCCACTTCGCCGCTGGCCTGGGCTTCTTCAGGGAAGGACGGCACAATTTCGCCAAGCGCCCAATGCTGGATGACATTATTCACCAGGAGTTGGCGAGCAAGTTTATTGACTTGCCCTGCATCCAAACCCTCAACGTTAAACCTTAAACCGGTTGCCGCGCGCACCACACCCCTAAAGCCCAACTCGTGCGCCGCGCGGACGAGTTGCTCGGCCACCGGATCGGTCACACCGGGTCGATAGGCGACTTCCAGCGTGGTAAACGTTGAAGGTTGGGACGTTGAAAGATTTCGCTCAACCTTCAACACGGAACTTTCAACATTTTGCGTTACCGGGTCGCTTAAAAGTTTGAGGGCCAATTGCTGCATTTCTTCTTGCGACAATTGGCCCTCGATGAAATACAAATCCTGGCACTTAATGCGTTGCAGATCATGGAACCCCAATGCACGTGCGTCAGATAAAAATCCAGCCGAGCGCGGGTCATGATGCGTAAATGTGGCTACAAAGCGGTAAATTGGCATAGGACAACCTTATGTGAGATTGGGCAATTTTACACCCCGATACTTGTCTAGTCAAACATGAAAGGGAAGCCATTTTTGTTTATCAATCAATTGTCATAATCACGATTTGTGACATTCATCACATATAAACAGGATTTTTCATACTCTATATAAAAGTAAAATAAATGTACCCTTTAGCTTGAGATTTTAACAGACTAACACTGTTGACAAGGAGGCTCGGCCCAAAGCAAGTATCTCGCCCCTGATGTTTTGATATGTTGTTCAAAAATCAACCAAATAAGAATTTTACATGAGGAGAAGTAAACATGACTGACCAAATTTCGTTTGACTCCCTGCTCCCGCCTGCGATGGCTGCCAAAGCTGAAGACATCGGCGTTAAAAAGGCAACCATGAATGCAACCAATATGTTCCTGATGGCCATTCTGGCTGGCGCATTCATTGGTATTGGCGCCATTTTCGCCACTACCGCCGCAGCTGGAAGCGGAGACTTACCCTATGGCGTAGCTCGCCTGCTTATTGGCTTTGTTTTCACCATTGGCCTTATTCTCGTGGTTGTTGGTGGAGCAGAACTCTTCACCGGCAACGCCCTAATTACCATGGCTTTCGCCAGCAAAAAAGTTACCTTATCCCAGCTTTTGCGTAACTGGGGTATTGTCTATCTCGGAAACTTTGTTGGCTCAGTTCTGACTGCATTGCTTGTTTTTGTGGGCGGACAATATATGTTCGGTAAGGGTTCTATCGGTCTGGCAGCACTCAATATCGCAAACGCCAAAGTCAATCTTACCTTCATGGAAGCTTTAGCCTTGGGCATCATGTGTAACGCCCTGGTTTGCATGGCTGTCTGGATGTGCTACAGCGCCCGCACAACTACCGACAAAATTCTGGCGATCATTCCCCCAATTGCATGTTTCGTCGCCGCCGGTTTTGAGCACAGCATTGCCAACATGTATTTCATCCCGATCGGTCTGTTCATCAAAGATTTCGGCAGCCCCAAATTCTTCGAACTGATCGGCAAAACTGCCGCAGATTTCCCGAACCTGACCTGGGGAAATTTCTTCGTCGCCAACCTGCTTCCTGTCACCATTGGCAATATCATTGGCGGCGCGCTCATGGTAGGCCTGGTCTATTGGTTCATCTACAATCGCAAGACCAGCTAACAACCCTGCATAAGATTTCAAGGAAAACAAAACGGATGAGTTTGACTCATCCGTTTTGTTTTTGGCTATAATCACGCTGGGAGAGTGTTATGGTCACAAACAATGTCACCCGTTACCTGGATGCGCACAAGGTCAAGTACACCGCCTTCGAGACCCCCGCCAACAAACTGGGCGCAGATGGAACAGCCTCCTTCCTGGGTACGCCGCTTGAAATCATCTACAAAACCATCGTGGTCAAACGCGAGCGCGGCAAGCCCATCCTGGCGATCATCTCCGGCGCGGACGAGGTCGACTTGAAACAGTTGGCTACCGCCCTTGGGGAGAAGAAAGTCCATCTCCCAACCGAGAAAGAGGCCGAAGCGCTGACTGGCCTGCAAGCCGGAGGCATCTCGCCGCTGGCGCTGATCAACAAAGGCTTTCAGGTGCTGATCGATTCTTCAGCACAGAATCAGGCCGAAATCCACATCTCCGGTGGCCAGCGCGGCTTGAACATTCGCCTGTCGCCCGCCGACCTGGCGCATCTGACCGGCGCGCGCTTTGCGCCTATCGGACGAAACAGCAGCCCGCGCACGTAAGGTACAATTTGGTATCTTTTTTCCCTGGGAGAGGTTCATGAAACGCATTCTTACCCTGTTGGTGGCTGTATTGTTGGCCGGTTATTTTCTGGCGGGACTGATTCGGCCCGAAAACGCCATACTGCGCGGCGCGCTGACGATTGTCGAACCTTTCGCGCCAACAGGAATTTCACAAGTTGGCAATTATCAAGCTGTGTGGCAATCTGAGAACGGCGGCCAATTAACCATTCGCAATCAGGACGGAAAAATCCTGTGGGAAACTGTCGCCGGGCAAGCCTTTGTCGGCGCGGCGCTTGGCAAGGAAACTGTTACAGAACAGCGCGGCATGTTCTTTTTCGAGGAAAACCTGCAAGTGGTCTGCCCAAACCAGCGCGTGGAAATGATTTCAGACGATACAGCAAACCAGGCCATGACCTTGAGCGGGCGCTTATTCTGCAACAACGGCGAAACGGTGCTCTATAATTTATATTTTGCTCCCGGCGATCAGCCCAGCACCATCGACATCAGCCTTTGGCTGCAAGACCCGCAAAACTTTCAGCCCGCTGATAAGTTCAATCGAATTTTCCTGACCTACGCCAGTAACGCAGGGGAACACTTTTTCGGTTTTGGCGAACAGTTCACCTATTTCGATATGAAGGGCAAGAAAGTGCCCATCTGGGTCAGCGAGCAGGGCGTTGGGCGCGGCGAAGAGCCGATCACCACCGGCGCAAACCTGACCAATGGCGGCGCGGGCGGCAACGCCTTCAGCACTTATATGCCAATCCCATTTTATATGACCAACCAGATGCGCGCGATCCTGCTCCAGAATGACGGTTACAGTCAGTTTGACCTGCGCCAGGCAGACCGGGTGCAGGTAATGGCTTTCGGCGGCACCATCGTCGCCAGCGTTTTCGACGGCGACAGCCCGGCAGAAATTATCCAGCAGTACACCCAATTCAGCGGACGGATGAAAGCCCTGCCCGATTGGATCCACTCCGGGGCCATCGTGGGGATGCAGGGCGGCACAGATAAAGTCCACCAGGTCTGGGGAGAGTTGGAAGAACGCGGGACGCCCATCAGCGCCTTCTGGCTGCAAGATTGGGTCGGCCAGCGCAGCACATCCTTTGGCAAGCAACTGTGGTGGAACTGGGAAGTGGATTACGAGCGTTACCCTGGCTGGGACGAAATGGTCAGCGACCTAAACGAGAGCAACATCCGTGTCATGGTCTATCTCAACCCGTATGTGGTGGATGTGTCCGAAAAACCAAACGCGCGCCGCAACCTTTTCCAGGAAGCCGTCGAAAATGGCTACCTGGTCAAAAATCAGCAGGGCGAACCCTACCTGGTGCTCAATACCAGCTTCAAATACGGCATGATAGACCTGACCAACCCGCAGGCCGTATACTGGCTGCTGGGCATCATCGAGGACAACGTTCTCGGCGCTGGCGCTTCGGGTTGGATGGCTGACTTCGGCGAATCGCTGCCCTATGACGCGGTCGTTTCAAGTGCAAACGCGGCATCTGCGCCCATCCTGCACAACCGCTGGCCGGTCGGCTGGGCATCGATTAACCGCGCAATCGTGGAAAACAATTCAGACAAAGAACTGGTCTTCTTCAGCCGGGCCGGATACACCAATTCAGTGCGCTTTTCGACCCTTTTCTGGGCCGGCGACCAGATGGTCTCATGGAGCGCCGAAGATGGTATCAAGAGTGCCGTGACCGGGCTGAACAGCGGCGGACTTTCAGGCATGGCTTACAACCACAGCGACATCGGCGGCTACACTACCATCACCAACCCGCTCAAAAATTACCACCGCTCGAAAGAGCTGTTACTGCGCTGGATGGAGCTGAACGCCTTCACAACAATCTTCCGCACCCACGAGGGCAACCAGCCTGAGAATAATGCCCAGTTCTACAGCGACGACGAAACCCTGGACGCCTTCGCGCGCTGGTCGAAGATTTTCACCGCCCTGTTCGAGTACCGCAAGACCCTGATCGCAGAGGCCGCTGAAAGCGGGCTGCCGGTCGTGCGCCATCCCTTCATCCACTACCCGGACGACCCCCAAACCTGGAAGATCACATCCGAGCAGTTCATGCTCGGCGCAGACTTCATGATCGCCCCGGTCACCGATGAGGGCGCAAGCGAAGTCACGCTCTACCTGCCCGCTGGAGAATGGGTTCACGTCTGGAGCGGGAAAACCTACCAGGGCGAGCAAACCGTCAGCGTGCCCGCGCCCATCGGCCAGCCGGGCGTGTTCTACGTCAAAGGTTCGCCCTGGGGTGAAGATTTCGTTCAAAAGCTGGAAGCTAAAAAACTTCTGCCTTGATCAATGGAAATCCCTTTCATCGCCTGATCCCCAATTTAGCGCTAAAATCATTATGGAATTTTGCGCCACATCATGATCTGCAATACACCATGGAGAAAACATGTCCAACCTCGGAGAAATACTCACCTTTCCTTTTAACAGCGCCGAATCACGCAAGAACTTCCTGCTCGGATGCCTGGTGATGCTTGCCACCTTTTTCATCCCGCTGCTGCCTTCCATCATCGCTTATGGCTACATCGCCAAAATCATTAGAAAAGTCGCTGAAGGCGAGGCCCCTTCCATGCCCGCCTGGGATGACCTGAATGAAATGTTTATTGATGGCTTGCGCCTTTACGGGGTCAAGCTCGTCATTAGCCTGCCAGCGATACTGATTATGTTCACAGGCCTGGGAATATATTGGGTGGGGATGATGGTGATGATTCTCCAGGATGATACCAATACAATGAATACCCTTTTCCCAATCCTGCTCCTAATTTTAGGCGCGACCATGTGTCTCGTCCTGCCCCTGGGAATCGTCAGTTCCATCATTTCTTACCCGGCAGCCATTCACGCTGTAATCAAACGCAGATTTACCGCCGGTTTTGAATTTCGCGCATGGTGGCCGATTCTGCGCATCAACCTTGGCGGGTTTTTCGTTGTCATCCTGATGACCTTTGCGATCTCATTTCTGTACAGTATCGGAATGCAAATCTTGATATTCACCATTATTTTAATCTGCCTTTTGCCCCTCTTGATGCCTGTGGTTATGTTCTATATGATCCTGGTGCCTGAACTGCTGGCCGCCCAGGCCTACCGCGAGGGACAGTTGAAACTGGCCGCCGCGGTTGATGCCGTTCAGGAATAAATCGACCGGAGCTTTCTCTGAATAGCCGCCCGCCCTGAAAAAGAGAATCCATGAGCACTGTCAATATTTTCTACCATCGCCCTGGCAAAGAGCTGACCGTCTACGAAGAAGAACTGGTCAGCGTGGATGAAAAGCAACTGGTGACCTTCAAAACCCTGCCAGCCGACGTCAGCGCCCGTCTCGAACACGCCCTGCAAAAACAGGGACTGATTCAACCCGGCCAGAGCATTCGCAGTATTCGCAAGGTCTATCATTTTTCAGAAAATTTCAACCTGCTCGAATTTCGCAGCCCATGAGGAAGAGTTGGTTGGTCATTACTCTGATATTGGCCTGCCCATTGAGGCATTTGGCGAAAATTATTCGATGCTGGATCTCTTCCTGGATGTCTGGCGCTTTCCCAATGGCACACTACTTGAGTTGGATTGGGATGAATTTGAAGAGGCTCAGGCCAAAAATCTGATCACACCAGCGCAGGTCGAAATCGCCAGCCAAACCATGCAACGGCTTAAAAACGAAGCCGCACAAGGCATTTACCCAGAGCAACATATGAGATAATCCGGCGAGGCGCATATGCTCCACAAAAACTTACTGGTTGTTGCAATCATCATTTTAAGCGGCCTGGCCCTGAGCGGGATCGCCGGCTGGCTGTATTTCCAGCAGGCCAACCTCGAGCGCAACGGGCTTTCCACCGAGGGCATCGTCATTGGCCTGGTCGAAAGCAGCGACAGCGAAGGCACAACCTATGCGCCGATAGTCCGCTTTCGCACCCAGGGCGGACGCTCGTTTGAATTCCAGTCCAACCACTCTTCGTACCCGCCCGCCTACGAAATCGGACAAAAAGTTACCGTACTCTACCCGCCCGAGCAACCTGCTCAGGCTGTTGTCAAAGGCGAGGGCAACCTGCTCATCATCATTTTTGGCCTGGTTGGCATGGGCGAACTCCTAATTGGCACATTCCTGGGCCTAAAAAACTTTTCATCACGCATTTACGGCGAATAACCATGCGCTTCCTCGAAATCCTGATTCCACTCTTTCTCTCGATCTATTTTTTCTGGCCGCTTATCCAGCGCAGGCGCGTCCCGGCCATCAACATCCTGCCCACCTTTACCATCGTCTTGTTAATCAACCACTACAGCATCGAAGGCTGGCGCTGGCAGATGATTCCGCTCTACATCATCACCATCTTCACCTTCCTGGTCACCCTGCCAGATTTTCTCAAGAAAAAAGGGGAAGATGCGGACTCCGCACCGCGCCCCGGCTGGCCCCAGACCCTCGGCCTGGCACTCCTGCTGGGCGTTTCCGTGGCGCTGCCAACCCTTTTGCCTGTTCCATCAATCCCCAGGCCGGGAGGCCCTTTCAGCGTGGGAACAACCACCTTCGAGCTGACCGATGACTCCCGCAGCGATCCCTACGCTGAGGGCGAGGCGCTCCGCCGGCTGATGGTCCAGGCCTGGTATCCGGCAAAACCCGGCCCGGACGAAAAAGTAGCCCCCTGGATGGAATCCGCTGAAATCTTCACCCCGGCACTTTCAGACTTTATCAACATGCCGCCCTGGTTCCTCGACCACCTGGCCTACGCCAAGACAAATTCGTATCAAGATGCTCTGCCAAACCCGGAAGGCGGCCCTTACCCGCTAATTCTCTTTTCGCACGGCTGGCGCGGCTTCCGCGAACAAAATACTTTCCAGATGCAAGAACTGGCCTCGCGCGGCTACATCGTCGTTTCGATCCAGCATACCTATGGCGCAATCCTGACCATTTTCCCGGATGGCACAATCGCTCCCAACAACCCGTCTGCCCTGCCCAGCGGCGTGCCTGAAGATGAGTATGATGCGGCTGCCCGTAAACTTGTCGCCCAATGGGCCGAAGATATTGGCTACACGCTAGACATACTGACCAAATGGAACACAAACGACCCCGCCGGGCGTTTCACCGGCCCGCTCGATCTGGACCAGATCGGCGCGATGGGCCATTCGACCGGCGGCGGAGCGGTCATCCAGTTTTGCGCGACCGACCCGCGCTGCAAAGCTGGTTTAACCATGGACGCTTTCATGACCCCGGTCTCAGAATCCGCGCTCGACAACGGCCTGCAACAGCCCTTCCTATTTCTGTTCAGCCAGGATTGGGCTGATAAAATCGACAGCAAAAATAACCGTCTGTTCTCCCGGTTTTACCCAAACCTGAAATCACCCGCTCCGGTCATTACCATTCTCGGAACCAATCACTACGATTTCAGCGACCTGCCGGCACTCTCGCCACTGGCCTCGCAACTGGGACTAAAAGGCCCACTGAACGGCGCGCGCGTACAGGAAATCATCAATACTTACACGCTGGCTTTTTTCGATCAGGAATTTAAAAACATTCCAAGCGCACTTTTCAACGGATCCAACACCAACTACCCCGAAATGCGCTACGAGCAACGCTAATGCCCCAATATCTTACCCGTTGGTATTTCCCCATTTATCTACTTTTCAACAGCCTTGCGTTAGTTATCGCGGGGCTGGCAATGCTTGCCGCCAATGCAGAATTTCAATCCACCGCGCGCACAGCGCTGACAGCCAGCGTTTTCGTTCTGGCCGGGCTGGCACTCATCGCAGGATTGTGGTTTACCAAACATAAGGAAAAAAATTTAGCGTTTGTGAATAAGATCGCAAGTTACAAATTTCAGGCTGCGCTCAACCTGTCGCTTGGGCTTTTATTCGCGCTTACCTGGGGGCTGGCCTGGTTGCCAGCCCAAAAAACCGGCAGTTATTATTATTACTTCATCGGTTTTCAGCCCTTTCTGGCGTGGATCGCCTTTGCCAGCGGGCTTGCGCTATTACTCAGCCTGACATTAAGCAAGGATTTCTCTCGCGAAGGCGGCCTGGCTTACTGGTACAGGCAAAAAACTACCCTGCGAGTGGCGCTGATCGCCCTGGTCATATTCGGGTTGATCGCGGCAGCCATTAGCTGGTTAAAAATTTGGGCAAGCGACGAACCCTACTGGTACGGGGCAGGCGTGCCCTTGCTCGCCTGGCAGGTTTATGTGATGGTGCTTGCTGCCGTCCTGCTGCGGCAAATCCGGTTCAACTGGCCGCGCCGCACCGATATGCTTCTTTTCTTAGCCATTTGGGGTGTTTCTGCCTATTTTTGGGCCGGTCAACCCTTGCAGGCAAGTTTTTTCATTACGCCGCCGATGTTTCCCAATCACGAGTTTTATCCATTTGCCGATCTCGAATTTTTTGATCGTTCCAGCCAGTATGCTTTGATCGGCCAGGGCATCAACAACGGTCAATTCTATGACCGGGCGCTTTATATAGCGTTTCTGATTTACCTGCATACCTTCTTCGGCCAAAACTACGATCTGCTGATGAAAATTCAAGCCGGACTGTTTGCCGTTTTTCCGGCTGTAGTTTATCTGATCGGCAAAAACCTGCACAGCCGCCCAGCAGGGCTGATTGCCGCCGCGCTCACCGCCTGGCGCGGAATTAATGCACTGACTGCAATGGCATTAATAAATACATCCACCGCCAAGCATATGCTGACCGACTTCCCAACCGGGTTGGGCCTGGCGATTTTCTGCCTGTTTCTGATCCAGTGGATTAAAGACCCTCAGAAAAACTGGCACAAGGCTGCCCTGGGGGCCGGAACGCTGGGGTTGACCTCGCTGCTGCGTCCGCATGTCATGGCATTACTGGTCGTTTTCCTGCCGCTGATAGTGCTGGTTTCACTGCCCAAATGGCGCAAGGGATTGGCCGTTGCCAGCCTGGGATTGTTGGCTTTTTTTGCCAGCATTTCCCCGTGGACATTTTTAAGCGGCGGCAATACTTCGATTATTGAACTATACGCCACGCGCATTCGGGACGTAATCGAACAGCGCTACATCCCGGATGAACAGGAGCAAATCCCGGCCTTGCCCGCAAAGCCTGGGCTGCTGGCGCTTGCCGCCCAGGCTGAACAACCCGTTGACGTGCCGTTTCCGGTTAGTCAGTTTCTGAACAATCTGCAAACATCGACACTGGGGCTCCCGCTCGCGCCGCAGATTCTCAGTATAAGAGAAACAATCAAGAGCGGCGAAACAATCTGGCAGGTGGGCTGGCAGGGAGATTTAAGTACACAGGCCGTAATTATGCTCTCACTAAGCCTGGGCATGACGGCTCTCGGGATCGGAGCCGCCATGCAAAAATCTAGGCTGGCGGGTTTGGCGCTGCCGATTGTTTTTTTGACCTATGCCGCCGCGAATGCCCTGGCGCGCACATCGGGAGGGCGATATATTGTACCGATAGACTGGATCATGATTCTGTTTTTTGGGTTGGGGTTGGCGGTACTACTCGAGGCAGGGCAAGCGTTCTTTAAACGGCAGCCCGCAACAGGTGAGTCTGCCCGGCCCGCCGTTGAGGCGCGCAATCAAAGCCCCTGGGAGCTAAAAGCTGCCGGCGTGGTGGCCTGCTTCGGGCTGATTGGCGGGCTCATCCCCTTGTCCCAAACGCTGCATTCGCCGCGCTATCAGCCTGCTTCGCAAGAGGAGTTGATTGATAAGGTTGGCGGCTTTGGCCAGGACCGCCAGGATGTGCGTGAATTCTTAAAAAACGAACCGTCCGCTGTTATCCTGCATGGAGTAGCGCTGTACCCGCGCTTCCTTGCCCAGGGAGAAGGGCTTCCCAGTTGGCCGCCATACAGCACAACAGAATATCCTCGAACGATATTTGTCCTGATTGGCCCGCAGCCCGGTCACGAAACCGTTGTGTTATCCGGCCTGGCGCCAGAAAGCCTGCCACACAACAGTGATGTGATCATATTCGGTTGTAAACGGGAATATAAATATGATGACATTATCGACGCGTTGGTTGTGGTGCTGCCAAACGATGAGATTATCTATCAGATGCAGCCAGAACGCCCATTGCAATGCCCCATACAAGAACCGATCTGCAATAACAATAAATATTGCCGCTAAAAGCAGTAAAATAGAGGAGATTAATCTGTTCCGTTAGTGTACATACTCGTGTTACACATGATAAACCTGATCAAAAAACTATTTACCCTGCCAAGTTTCGACAATGATATGCAAACTTACACGGCTCGCATGTTGCGGGTGGTGTTGAGTTTTGTTGCCCTGTTGTCCATTATCTATACCGGCATCAACATTGCAAACGACAGGGCCAACAGCCTGCGCTACAGTTTGCAATTCGTGTTCACCATCATAGCGCTGGTTATCATGGTTTCACTCATTCGCAGGGGGCATCCACGTTCAGCCTCGATTATTTTAATATTTTCGACTTGGGCTATTTTTACTACGGCGGCGTACACTGGCGGCGGGGTTCTCAGCTCAGGTTACATTGGGTACCTGGTAATACTATCCATGGCTGGGCTGGTGGCAGCACGCCCAATCTGGACACTGGCAGCAGCTATGTTGTGTGCTGGTTCGGGCTATGCTTTGTTATATGCTGAGAAAAATGGACGGTTACCCATTCCAAGCGTGGCTGTCGATAGTTATAGCATCTGGCTCGACAGCCTGATTTATTTTTCACTCGTCGCATCGTTGCAAATTCTGGCCTCGCGAATTGTGTTGGATGCCCTACGCCGCGCGCGCCTGGAAGGCCAAAAAAAACAGGAAGCTGAAGAACGCGAAAAAGAACGGGCAAAATTATTTCAACGGGTAATTGAACTGGGCAAAGAAGTAACCCAGGCAGAAGAACTGGATTGGTGCTTAAAAACAATTCACCAAAGCATCCAAAAGGGGTTGGGGTTTGATCGGGTTGGTTTATTCCTATATGATGAGGAACTACATAGCATTCAGGGCACATATGGCACAGACAGGCAAGGCAACATAGAAGATATCAGTCACTACGTTCGTAGCGCCGAAAAATACGATGACTGGCACATTGCCCTGCAAAACCCCAATGGCATAAGCCTGACCAAAAATTACACCGAACTTGACAAAAATTTATCGCCTGAAAGCGAGATGTATGGGGTAGGAGAACACATCACGCTGGCTGCCTGGGCGGGCAAAAAACCAGTAGCCCTGATTGCCCTGGACAACGTTATTTCCGGCCAGCCGTTTAGCGAAGAAAAAATCGAGGCCTTGCGTCTGTTTGCGGGCTATGCCGGGCTGGCCATTGTCAACGCGCGCAGGCTTGAGGCGGTCAATCAGGAACTTGAATCCTTTTCTTATTCAGTATCGCATGATTTGCGCTCGCCCTTGCGGGCCGTGGTCGGTTTCTCGCAAATATTGATGACAGATTTTAACAACAGCAACGGCGACGGTGATAGTCTGCAATATCTAAAAAAAATCAATGAAAATGGCAAGAAAATGGGCAAGCTGATCGACGATTTGCTTAATTTTTCGCGCGTTGGCCGTCAAACACTACGAATTATCACGTGCGACAACAAAAGTATTGTAGAGAGCATTATCGAGCAGTTGCGAGAAAAATACCCAAACAACAACGCCCAATGGCTGGTTCAAGATCTGCCCACCTGCCAGGCCGATTATGTCATGATTCAACAAGTGTGGCTCAACCTGCTGGAAAACGCCAATAAATACAGCCTTTCCAATCAGCACCCTGAAATTGAAGTCGGCAGCCTGCAAGAAGATGAACAGACAATTTTCTTCGTGCGCGATAACGGCCAGGGCTTTGAAATGCAGTATGCTGATAAAATCTTCCGCATCTTTCATCGCTTGGATCATGACGATGAGTTGGACAGCACAGGCGTCGGCCTGGCCATTGTCCAACGCGTTCTGCAACGCCATGGCGGCAAGATCTGGACCAATTCGCAGCCCAGGCAAGGCGCAACATTCTTTTTCTCACTGCCATGACAAACGACCCGCGCAGCCTGCCAAAATTACTCTATATCGAAGACAACCCTGAATCGCGCGCCCTGGTAAGACGGATGCTGGCGCGCGACTTCATTGTTCTCGAAGCGGCTGATCCGCTCGACGGCCTGGAGCTGGCAGTAGATACCCAGCCTGACCTGGTGCTGCTTGATATCAACCTGCCACAAATGAGTGGGCGCGAAGTGGCTGCCCGCCTGCGCACCCTGCTACCCAATACCCCACTTGTTGCCTACAGTGCAGATGATTCACCCCAGGCGCGCGAGCGCACCCTGGCTGCCGGATTCGCCGGTTATATCGACAAGGCCAGCGACATCGACGAAATCTCCAAGTCTCTGCTCGAATTTCTGGGCGGGAAGCGCGAAATCGTCGCGGATGTAACCAACTTCCAGCAAGATTTCGCATCCGAATTGGTAGCCCGGCTCGAAGGCAAGATCCGCGAGCTAACCAGATCTGCCGAGCGCAATGAGTTTCTCAACGAACAGAACCGGCGCATGATCATCCTGCTCCAGCGCCGCCAACGGCTGCTCGAAGCCGGGGCGCGTGTCGGACAGATCATCACATCCATTCTCGATCTCGACGAACTGCTCAACGTGACCGTGCGGGTCGTCTGCGAAGAATACGGGTTCGCCGGGGCCGCAGTTTTTTTGCTCGACCCAACGGGTGAGTGGGCCGAGCTAAAAGCCGGGCACAAAGCCGAATTTACCGAAAACAGGCTGCGGGTCGCGAACGATCCGCTGGTCGGCGCAGCCCTCCGCGATGCAAAAATCCAGATCACATCCAACGAAATGACCTTGCCGCTGATCGTCAAAGACCAGCCGCTGGGGGCGCTTTCCGTCCACAGCAACCCCGAAGAACCGCTGACCGAAGACGACCAGGCGGCCTTCCAGACCCTGGCCAACCAGGCAGCCATCGCCATCAACAATGCCCGCCTGCTGCGCGATCTAAACCAGGCCAACCAGGAACTTCTGCGCAACAAAACCCTGCAAGCCATCGCCACAGCCACCGGCGAGGCCATCCACTGGGTCGGCAACAAGGCCGCGCCCATCCCGGCCAGCGCCCGGCGCGTGCGGGACGATCTGCTGGAAATGTCGACCCTGTTCCGGGCGCTGCTGGCCTCGGCGGACGAAAAGACGCGCGCTCGGCCTGGCTGGTTTGCCGCGCAGGAGGTCTTTGCCACACTGGAGGCTGTTCGCCCCGCAGCCCAACTGCCGGCAAAACCACTGCCCCTCGGGCTGGAATCCATCCTGGAAGATTTGGATATCATCGAGCAGAGCGCCAAGACCATTCTTGACATCAAGGAAGACCTGATCGGCCCGGCCCGGCTAAAAAATGAAAGGGACATTGACCTGGCCCAACTGGTGCAGGAAACGGTCTTCGAGATGGGCATGCCCGAGGGGGCCGTCAGCCTGGACCTGGCTGAAAACCTGCCGCCGGTTTATGGCGATGCCCGCCAACTGGGGCAAGTCTTCAATAACCTGATCAAAAACGCATGGGAAGCCATGTCTGGTCAGGCCGATGCCCACATTCAGGTGCGCATGCGCCCGGGCAGGGGCGGACAAGTTATCATCAGTGAAGTGCAAGACAACGGCCCTGGCATTCCACCCGATTTGCTCGAAAAAATCTGGGTCTCTTTCTTCACCACCAAGGGCGACCGCGGCGGCACAGGATTGGGGCTTTCGGCTTGTATGGAAATTGTCAACCAGGCCAGGGGTCAAATATCGGTACAATCAAAGCCGGGCGCAGGGGCAACCTTCATTGTCGAGTTGCCCGCCCGTGTTGGCAAGCAAATTGATATAATCAATTAATATTCAATTTACTCAAGGAGCCGGTATGCCCAAAATTCTCATCGTTGACGACGAAGCCGCAGTAGCGCGTAGTATGCAAAAAACACTTCTCCGCGCAGGGTACGATGTCGAAACCGCGCCAGGATGTGACGAAGGCTGGCAAGCCCTGAACGCCAGCCCCGACTTCGACCTGGCCCTGCTCGACCTGAACATGCCTGGTTTTGGCGGTACCCCGGCAAACGATGCCGGTCTCGACCTGCTGGAACGCATCCACGAGGCCTGGCCCGAAATGCCGGTCTTGATCTTAAGCGCCTACGATGATCCGGCGCGCGCCAGTGACGCAGCCAGGCGCGGCGCGCGCGGCTTCAACGTCAAGGGCCGTGAGCAAAACGTTCTCGAACAAATTAAATCCATTCTAAGTGGAGGCCAATAACCATGACACCACAAGCCCTAACCGAACTACAAAGAGCCGAACGCCGTGTACGCCTGCTCGAAGCCGCCAACCTGGTCGGTAAACAGGTTACATCCATTCTCGACCTCGACCAACTGCTGCCCAAGACTGTTGATATCATCTGTGATTCATATGGTTTCTATTACGCCGGCGTCTTCCTGCTGGATGAAAGCGGACAGTTCGCCGTCCTGCGCGCGGGTCGCGGCGACCCCGGCAAGGCCATGCTCGAGGCCGGGCACAAACTGGAGGTTGGCAGTCATTCAATGATCGGCTGGGCTACCGGACAGCGCCAGGCGCGCATCGCCCTGGACGTGGATGAAGACGCTGAGCATTTCAAAAATCCGTATATGCCGTTGACCCGCTCCGAGATGGCCCTGCCACTGGTGGTGGGCGATAAAGTCCTCGGCGCTGTGACCGTCCAAAGTACCGAAGAACGCGCCTTCAGCGACGAAGACATTCTGACGCTGCAAACCATGGCCGACCAACTGGCGATTGCCATCAATAACGCTGGCCTGCTCAAAGAATTACAGCGCGCCAACGAACAACTGTTGCGCGCCAAGATTTACGAGGCCCTGACTGCCGCCACAACCCAGGCCATCCACTGGATCGGTAACAAAGCCCTGCCAATGACCACCGCCGTAGAACGCATCCGCGCTGACGTTGCCAGCAACAAAAAAATAGATGAGGAAGATCTGGATCTGCTCGCCGAGAGCGCGCGCCTGATCGTCGAAGTCAAAGAGAACCTGCTTGGCCCCATCCGCGAACCGCAAACCCGCCCGGTCATGGCCGCCGACCTTGTCCGCGCCGCCGCTTTTCAGGTTGGGCTTCCCGAAGCGCTGGTAAAGATCGAAGTGGATGAAAATACCCCGCATATCCAGGCTGATAGCGCCCAGATGGTACGCGCCCTGTACAACATCATGAAAAACTCGATGGAGGCCCACGCGAAACGCATTTATGTTCATATTGCCCCCACTGCAGACAACCGGGTTGTCATCGAAATCGCCGACGATGGCGACGGCATGTTGAATGAGATGAAGGAAAAAGTTTGGGCAGCTTTCGTCAGCACAAAAGAGAATCATACCGGATTGGGATTACCTGCCACGCTGCTGGTTGTCAACCAACATCAGGGTACGATAGCCATCAATAGCGCGCCTCAGAAAGGCACAGTCGTCGAAATCTGGCTGCCTGCCGCCTTTCGCCCCGAAAGCGCCCTGCTCTCCAGCACACCCAAAAATATCTTACTGGTAGACGATGACGATCCCTGGGCTGCTTTTGCACTGCAAACCCTGACTGCCGCTGGTCATCACGTAACGCGCGCAACAACCGTCCAGCCCGCTGACCTGGTATTGGTGGATGAGACCCTGTTCAGCGCACAGATTGACGATGTGCTGGCGCAACTAAAGGCCAACAACCTGCAAGGCCAGACGATCGTACTCTCTGCCGCCCCAAGCGTAGAGGCCGTCAATCGCTTCAGTAAAAGTGGCATCCATCATTTGGCACTCAAGCCCTACACCACCTCCGAGTTGACCGCCCTGGCCTGAGCGGGTTTCCTGTCATCAGTCACAACTGAACATATCGTTGAAGGCTTGACTCCTGCCTAAACTCGGGCTAAAATCCAGGCACTTCATCCACTATTCAAGAAAGGAGGTCTGAAACTCATGAAAGTCATCTCTCAAAATACCACCAAGTTCACGCCTCCTGTGGAAACTGATCCGGTTTAGCCGGTTGTTTTAATGTTTTGCCGCAGGTGCGTTTTGCCTGCGGCTTTTCTTTTGCCCACTGACCGCAGGCTTGCCTGCGGTTTTTCTTTTTAAATTTCAAAATAAAACAACTATCATGAAGAGCAAAAACACCTACAACTTTTACGAAGACCTCGATGATTTCGATCTCGACGAACGTGGCAACGAGCGTTTCCAACGCCGGCATCCCAAATCGATGAAATCCAGCGAGCAGGTTTTTCTGCACAAGCAGGATGACTCGCGCGCTTCCTTCCAATTCACCTATCATGCTGCGCGCTTCGAGGAAGCCTGGCTGCTCGATTCGCTTGGCGCCTTCTACGAACATCTCTGGATTTCTGACGTACTGCGCAAGGTCAGGGGCGGCAAGGAGGCCTCTGTCTACCTGTGCAGGGCCGGCGAGGCGGTCGAAGCCGATTTGCTGGCGGTCAAGGTTTACCGCCCTCGCACCCTGCGCAATCTCAAGCAAGACCATCTTTACCGCGAAGGTCGCGCCGAGCTGGATGCCGAAGGCAAACAGTTGATCGATGACGGGGCCCTGCACGCTATCGCCAAACGCACCACTTACGGGGAGCAGCTTCGTCACCAGTCATGGATCTCCTACGAGTTCAGCACGCTCCAGTCTCTGTTCGAGGCCGGAGCCGATGTGCCGCGCCCGTACGAGATGGCGAACAATGCCATCCTGATGGACTACATCGGAGATTTGGCCGAGCCAGCCCCGGCCCTGAGCGAAATCAGACTGGACAAGGCCGAAGCCCGCACCCTGTTTGAGCGCCTGTTAGCCAATCTCAACATCCTGCTGGCCCACCAGCGCGTGCATGGCGATTTGTCGGCCTACAACATTCTCTACTGGGAAGGCGACATGACCCTGATTGACTTTCCACAGGTTGTCTCGCCGCTCGGGAATCGCAATGCCTACCGCATCTTCGAACGCGACGTTGCCCGCGTCTGCGAGTATTTTGCCCGCATGGGCGTCACAAGCCAACCGCGCAAACTGGCATCCGATCTGTGGACGAAGCACGGCTACCGTGTGCAGGATGAGATTCACCCGCTCCTGCTCGATGCCGAAAATCCCAAAGACCGCTCACTCTGGCTGGAGCAGAAACGTGGTCGTTAAAATATTTCTCCCAAATTCGCGCCTTCTGGCGATTTGGGAGAAATATCCTTTTACTTAAAGTCAGCACGATCGGGCAGGTTTGCTACTCTTCGAGGGTCAACGTGCCAATGTCATAGCTCTCACCAGCAAGGATCGGGGTGCGCTCAGAACCAATCCCAAACTCTGTGGTCAGTTGCGCCCAACCGTCGCCAGTTTCAGCCACCAAAACATAATACCCAACCGGGATATTCTCAAATGCGAAAACACCACTGGCGTCGGTCTCGGTAGACAAGAAGAATGGCTGGTCGGAACAGGGCGTTTCGCCTGAGAACTGGGAGCCCAGACTTTCAACGCAAATTTCGACACGCATCCCTGACAAGGGTGTGCCGTCATCTTTTTCCAGTTTGCCGGTCATC
Organism: Anaerolineae bacterium; assembly: GCA_022013685.1. Classification (GTDB taxonomy): domain Bacteria; phylum Chloroflexota; class Anaerolineae; order Anaerolineales; family Villigracilaceae; genus UBA8950. Next base: position 6,063 of record JAKLPV010000224.1, on the reverse strand, counting down.
GAGCCAGGCTGCTGGACAGTTGTGGCCGGCAAGGCTGGTCCATCTTTGACCACGACAACAAATTCGATCTCATTATCGCCCACGGCTGAGTTTTCCATACGATAGGTTTGACTGTTGTCGCCATCGATGATCACCAGTCCGTAGGTGGTCGCCACCCAGACCCGCCCCAGGCTGTCTGCGGCCAGGTCCTGGATGTTGTCGGAAGGCAGGCTTTCCAGTTTGCGGTTGAAATCAACCCAGGCGTTGCCGTTATACATGGATACGCCGCCGCTGATTGTGCCGATCCAAAGATTGCCCGCGGCATCGAATACCATGCTGCTGGGACTGCTGTAGCCAGGTTTGTTGACCATTTTCCAGTTGCCGTCATAAACAGCGGCTCCGCTGCTCAACCCGGCCCAGGGACGCTCAAGCGAATCGAGTGTCAGTTCGTTGAAGAAAACGCTCTCTGTAAAGCCCTGTCCTTGTTGAAAAACATCCCACTCGTCATTTTCGAAAACGGCCACGCTGCGCGATGTGACTGCCCACACACGACCATCTGACGAAACGGCAACATCATAGACCAATTCGTTGGCAGATTCGCCAGTCGCCAGCAGCGCTGATGCGTAGGTTGTCCATTCTCCGTTGGCATAGCGGCTAACACCCTGGAAATGCGCCACCCACAAACTGCCATCCGCCGCGCAAGCAACAGCATCAGCACTGCTGTAGTTGCTGGTTTCAGGGATATTCTCCCAGTTGACCCCATCGAAGAGGCTCAGGCCTTCATAGTGCGCAATCACAATTCGTCCGTCGGGGCATAATCCGCCGGCGCTCAAATAATCAGTCGGCAAACCAGAGTTGGCAGTGGTAAAGGTTTGCCAACCGTTTTCGTCCAGGCAGGTCAGGCCTCCGGCGCGCAAGCCAAAACAAGCCATGCCTGCACCCTGCGATTGGACGGGTTCAGGCATGGCCAGGGCATCAGCGTCAACTGGAGAGCGGGGCGAATCCGTTGATGAATCTTCACTTGTGTCTGCGATGGTAGCAACAGGCGGGGCGGAATCCGCGGGTGCGTCTGCGGCCAGCGCCTGGCAAGCGAGGCTGGCCAGAGCCAACACAAATACAGCAATCAAGACAGGGGGTAGTTTGAATTTCATGTATTCTCCTCATCCAGTTTTATTTACTCATGCCCCAGCCGCCAGACATGACCATCGCGGCCAAGCAGGGAATCCGCTTCGGCAGGGCCCCAATCGCCTCGTTTATAGGATACAAGCGGCGGGTTGTTTTGTTCCGTCCAGCCATGGATAACGGGGTCGATCACTTGCCAGGAGGCTTCGATCCCGTCGGAGCGGGTAAAGAGCGAAGCATCCCCGTCCAGGGCCTCGAGCAGCAGGCGCTCATAGGCTTCAGGCAGGCTGCGGTCTTTGAACGAATCCCGATAGTGGAAATCCATGTCCACCGAGCGCATCTCCTGGTCTGAATCGGGCACTTTGGCTTCAAAACGCAAGTGAATGCCCTCGTCTGGCTGGATTGTGAGCGCCAGGAAGTTGGCGCTGAAATCACTATTTTCAGGCATATCGAACATCATGTGCGGCGGACGCTGGAATTCGATGATGATTTCGGATGTCTTACGCTGGAGCGCCTTGCCGGAACGCAAGTAAAACGGTACGCCTTTCCAGCGCCAGTTGTCGATAAAGAGTTTGAGCGCGGCGTAGGTGGGGGTCTGCGAATCGGGGTCAACGCCCTGCGCCTGGCGATAGTCTTCATATTGAGCGCGGACAGTGTCAGAGAGCGCAATCGGACGAATGCTCTGGAAAACCTTGACCTTTTCGTTACGCACCGCGTCAGCATTGAAGGAGGCGGGCGGCTCCATCGCCACCAGCGCCAACAGTTGGAACAGGTGGTTTTGGAACATATCGCGCACCACACCAGACGTATCATAATACCCGGCGCGTCCGCCCACATCCACGCTTTCGGCGACGGTGATCTGGACATTGCTGACGTAGCGCCGGTTCCAGACAGGCTCGAAAATGGTGTTGGCAAAACGGAAAAACAAAGTGTTCTGCGAAGTTTCCTTGCCGAGATAGTGGTCAATGCGGTAAACCTGGCGCTCATCAAAAGCGGCATGGACAGCGTGATTGAGTTCCTGGGCCGAAGCGAGGTCGTGCCCGAAAGGTTTTTCGATGATGATGCGGCGCCATGCGCCGTAAACTTCATCGTCGCGCGACATGCCCGCCGCGCCGAGATAGCCAGCGATGGGGGCGTAAAATTCTGGTGCGGTGGCCAGGTAATAGAGGCGGTTGGCAGGGCCGTCTTCAAGGGTACGCAGGGATGCTTCCAGACGTGGGAAGTCGGCGGGCTGGTCGAGATTGCCCTGGAAATAACGGATCAGGGCGGCAAACTTCTCCCATACGGCCGGGTCAAAAGTTTCCGGGCTGAACTGGGAGACGCCTTCGCGTAAGTGGGCGCGGAAGCTGTCATCTGTATAATCGCGGCGGGCAAAGCCAACCACACTGGCGCATTCCGAAAGCCGGCCTTTCTTGAAATTGTTGTACAGTGCCGGGATGAGCTTGCGCCAAGTCAGGTCTCCGGATGCGCCAAAGATGACAATGCTGGTGGCCTGGCAGGCGTCGCTCATAATCGCGCCTTTTTAACCACGGCTGTCGGGCAATGCCCGCTGCCAATTAATCTGCGCGACATGTCTTCTGTGCTTATTTTTTCAAATCCAACCAGTAAAACATCCATTAAAAATCTCCTTTGGTTTCTGCCGCTATTATACGAATAATTTTGCGCACCAGCAAATACGCCACCCCAAACAGCCGGGAAAATGCCGTTAAATGGCGCATTATTCAGTCGCAGACGAGGCGATAGCCGCTGCAATTATAATCTGCGAATATTTTTATTAAGGGGATTGGAATTGCATCACGTAAAATGTTACTTTACGAACAAACGTTGCATCAAGAAAGATGTTACTTTCCAATAGGTTTTCACCTATCGGAGGAGAATCATGATGAGTCCCAAAAGCAAAAGTGTACTGCATATTCCCGTTATTAAGTTCAGATGCAATTCGTTCGCCTAGCGAATACATTGCTGCACTCATTGCAGAAATTCTATCTGTTTCCACACCTGGCTTTGATGGAAAAGAGCCGATAAACATTCCATTGGATTTTACAAGGGCAATCCATTCAATTTGGGGTATGTCAAGAGCAACCTCAGCTAATAAACGTTCCAAATGTGCGCGATCAGGTATTTTCTCTGGTAGCGAATCGGCTTTGCTTCCGAACAGCTTCTTGATCATTGGATATCATCTTGACGGAATAGTTCCTTGGAACTTGTTGAAATAAAACCCAAAACCTTCATAAAAGAACTCTGAGTTAGCCAGCCCAGCTATCATTTTACCCGCCATTTTGCGGATTAACGGCTTATGGGCCAGGGATTTTGCGAAGCGCCCTGCCGGGATTTTGCTGTTTCATGATGACAACAAAAAAAGGCCTGACATCTTTTTCCAGATGCGAGGCCTTTTTCATTCACTTTTTTGCTCATCCCTTGACACTGCTGTTAATCGGTTGGCGGCAGTTTTCGGAGACTACTGTTTAGTTTGATTTTTGATGCTATCGAGTTTTTCTTTTAAGGCGGCTTTTCTCATTTTCAATTTTTCAGGCTGTACAAAAGTAAAATCAAGCAACTCTAAAAGAACTTCAAGCAACCAATCCGCTTCGTGAGGTTCAATTTCTACAATTTCACCGGTGTTAACATTTTTAGTTGGATGTGCTGCTAAATTGCCTATCTCTCTAACCGCATCTATTGCTTCAATAAGATGTTGTGGAACGTTGGGTAATTGTGCGAACTCGTTTATTTCGGTAAGTAAGTTTCGCTTTTCAATTTTATACGCTTCGTGCAGAATATTCTGCAATAGCCTACGACTAATAGCAGCACTTGCTTTCGGGCTAATGCCATTTACTGCGTATGCTTCTCGGAAGTCATCTCTATACGATTTAGGGATTTCAGAACCAAGATAAGGGGCATTAGCATATTTTGGATATATAACGGTTTCTTGATAAGTTTCTAAACCACCCTTTTCGTGATAATGTCCTTCTAAAAAAAGAACAACAAAGCGACCACACGCCGGACAAAAGCCTTCTGCAATTCCAAAACCATCACCTGACTCTTCAATCTGGTCTGGATTAGATAAATATCCAGAAGAGTTTCTTTCACGGGGAATATGTACTTCCGTTGAACAATAGGGGCATTTCATTAAGACACTAACTCCACAGCGGTTTTAGAATTTAAATGAGTAGCAGGTCAACTATTATTTTACTCCCCATTTTGCGGGTTTACCGGCTTATCGGCCAAGGCTTTTTTGTTGGGAATCATCAACTTCTGCCGGTAGCGGTGTGGCTCATGGCACGAAAGTCATCTCGGAAAATTTGACGAGCGCCTTCGGACCGATGTTTTTAGCCCCAAAGGGCTTCCATTTCGAGAATGTACATCGAAAATTCTATTATGAATCTAACCCTGTCTTTTCTTTGAACGCTTAGATGCCCATTTTTCGAAACCTAACCCAATAAGATAGAACATGATTACATTCAAGATAATAGAAAACCAAATAAGCGAATCCTGATGATGAAAAAAGTTCTCAAAAATAACAAACCACGGCAAAGAAACAGAAGCCTTTGGAATGCCAGTACAAAGGCCCAGAAAATCATAGACACAAGATTCTGCTTTCAAAAATGCCAAAATAACCAGTACCACATATGCACCAGCAAAATAAAGCCCTCTTAGAGAGAAGAAGTATGATGCCTTAATAGAATTTCTAGGCGCTTCATTCGATTTCATAAGTTGCCATCACCTTGGCTAGTTATTTATAATTGGCTCTTAATCGGTTTTCAGGAGGTGAGAGAGAGTTGATAAAATTGGAGCATGACAACCCTTTATATCAAGAACCTGATTGATGATCGGAAATGTTACGAAACAATTCGTCAATTGCGCTGGCCTGATGGAATAAAATGTCCGGCTTGCAGTTCCAGTGATGTGAAAAAGCGTGGTTTTCACTCTCGACAGGCCCATCGACAACGATATAGGTGTGCTACATGTCATCAACAATTTGATGATTTGACCGATACAATTTTCGAAGGCCATCATCAACCACTACGAACCTGGATACTGTGCCTGTACTTGATGGGCCTGAACCTATCGAATGAGCAAATCGGACAAGAACTGGATTTATCTTCAGGTGATGTTCAAGCGATGACAAGCCAGTTGCGTACAGGAATTGTGTCAAAAAAAAGCCAGTTGTGCTGAGTGGAGAAGTTGAAGCAGATGAAGTTTACATCACGGCTGGACATAAAGGACATCCTGAGATCGTTGCTCGCGAAAAACGCAAAGGCAGGCGGCGAAAGTTGAGAGGAAAGCGCGGACGGGGTACCTTGGCTGGTGAAAAACCACCAGTTTTGGGCATGATCCAGCGCAATGGTGATGTTTACATCGAAATGATGCCGAACGTCCAACAAGTAACTATCAAGCCGGTGATGACCAAGGTGATCAAGCCTGGCAGCATGGTGTATACCGATGAGTACGACATCTATAATCGTTTACCCGAATGGGGTTACCAACATAAGTCCGTGAACCATTCGGCTGGAGAATATGCCCGCGACGAAAACGGGGATGGCTTTCACGAAGTTCATGTTAACACGATGGAAGGTTTTTGGTCTTTGCTGCGCTCGTGGTTGCGTCCGCATCGTGGCATTTCGCAGGAAAAATTACCGATTTATCTTGGTTTCTTTGAGTTTGTTCACAATGTCAGGCAGCGCGGAAAAACTTTGCTCCACTCACTCATTGCTTTGCTTCTAGCTCCTTGAAACCAGTTAAGAGCCTTATAATTTAGGGCTTACGCAAGACACATTTTAACGCCGGGTGATTTGATTTGTTGGCGCAAATATTCGTCCAAAAGGTCATGCTTGACGCGATAAATGGTTCGCTTGGTTTCAAGAGCTACTCGTTTGAGACGAACCCAAACCAAAATGGCACAGCCGATGTGATTTCTGACAAGCCTTGCTCGGCGGCACTGATTTCCTTCGATGCCGGTTAGTT
>JAKLPV010000223.1 GCA_022013685.1 Anaerolineae bacterium | reverse complement strand
TCATGGCTAATAGGATATTTACCTGCTTTTCCTGTTTTTGGTCTATTTAATCTAGTTGCTTTATTCTCCAATAAAGGTTCTAAATCTCTTAATTCAGAATGAACCTCCTCGCCCTCCCTCGCTACCAGCGACTCGGCCCGAGCAGCCGGGTGCGGTTTTATCAGTATTTCCCGGCCCTGCGTGAGCGGGGTTTTGTGATTGAAAATGCACCGTTTTTTTCTGATGAATATGTGCGGCGCCTGTATGCGAAGCAACCGGTGCGGAGATGGGAAGTGTTTTCGGCCTACCTGCAGCGATTGGTAACTATATTGCGCGCGCGGGACTTTGACCTGCTCTGGCTCGAAAAAGAGTTCCTGCCCTGGATGCCCGCCTGGGTGGAAACAATGCTTGCCCGCCAGCCTTATGTGGTTGATTATGACGACGCCGTTTTCCACCGTTACGACCAGCACAGTAGCGCGCTCGTCCGCCGGGTGCTGGGGCGTAAAATTGACCGGGTAATGCAAAATGCCACCCTGGTAGTGGCTGGCAATGAGTACCTGAAGGAACGCGCCCTCGCGGCGGGAGCGAAGCGGGTCGAAATCCTGCCGAGTGTGGTCGATTCCGATTTGTACGCCTCGGCCCCGGCGCGCGCCAGCGGATTCACCGTCGGGTGGATTGGATCGCCAGTAACCGCCCCATACCTGGATGTGGCGCGCCCGGCATTGGAAATGCTGACAAACGGCGGGCAGGCCCAGGTGAGTTTGATCGGGGCGGGAGATGCAATTAAATGGGAAAATGCCAACGTCCACATCCTGCCCTGGCGCGAGGAGTCCGAAATCCAGAACATCCAGCGATTTGATGTTGGCATCATGCCGCTCTTGGATGAGCCTTTCGAGCGCGGCAAATGCGGATATAAGCTGATCCAATATATGGCTTGCGGTTTGCCGGTAATCGCTTCGCCGGTGGGGGTTAATCGTCAGATCGTGGAGCATGGCGTCACCGGATTCCTGGTCAAGAGCCAGGATGAGTGGCTGCAGGCGCTCGCATTCTTGCGCGACAATCCGGGCCGGCGGTGCGAAATGGGGCAGGCGGGCCGCAAAAAAATGGAAGCCGAATACAGCCTGCAATCCACTGCGCCAAAGCTGGCGGCGCTCTTGCGAAGCGCCCAAACACAATGACGGTATAATTACCAGAATGTGCGGCATCACCGGCTTTTTCAACCTTTCCCCCTCTGAAACAAGAGAAAAACTACAATCCACGCTCGAACAAATGAGCATGGCAATTGCCCATCGCGGGCCGGACGATTCTGGCCTGTGGCTGGACGAAACACGCGGCATCGGCCTGGGTTTCAGGCGGCTGGCCATTCTTGACCTTTCGCCGACCGGCCACCAGCCAATGACATCCGCCGATGGCCGCTATGTTATGGTTTTCAATGGCGAAGCCTATAATTTCGGTATGGTGCGGGATGAATTGGCCGCAAATGGGATTTCATTTCGCGGCACATCAGATACCGAGGTGCTGTTGGCAGCCATCTGTGAATGGGGGTTGGTGGATGCGCTGGAAAAATTCAACGGGATGTTTGCATTTGCGCTCTGGGACCGGCAGGAGAACTCGCTCTCGCTCGTCCGCGACCGGATGGGCGTCAAACCACTCTACTATGGCTGGATTGGGAACACCCTCATGTTTGGCTCTGAACTTAAATCCATGCGCGCCCATCCCGCTTTTTCGGCAGACATCGACCGCGACGCACTGACCCTTTACCTGCGCCACAACTACATCCCGACACCGTTCAGTATTTATCGCGGTGTACGCAAGCTGCCGCCGGGCAGTATTTTGCGCATTTCAAGCGCGACACGCCCCGGCGAAGAAGAACTTGCAACCTACTGGTCGGCCAGCGAGCAGATTCTTGCCAGCCGCGCCGATCCATTCCGGGGCGATGAAAGCCAGACCACCGATGAGCTCGAAGAGTTGCTAACCGACTCCATCCGTTTGCGTATGCTGGCCGATGTGCCGCTGGGAGCTTTCCTCTCAGGCGGAGTCGATTCTTCGACGATTGTGGCCCTGATGCAGCAAATCAGCAGCCAGCCCGTGCAGACCTTTAGCATCGGCTTCAACGAATCGGGCTACGACGAGGCCCCGCATGCCCGCGCCGTTGCCGAACATCTCGGCACACAGCACACCGAAATGTATATCTCCTCCGAACAAGCCCGCGCCGTCATCCCCTCCCTGGCGGGCATGTACGATGAGCCGTTTGCCAACCCATCGGCCATCCCTACTTTTTTGGTTTCGCAGTTGGCGCGCCGACACGTCACCGTCAGCCTTTCGGGCGATGGAGGCGACGAACTCTTTGGCGGTTATAACCGCTACACCTGGGTGGAACGCATCTGGCGTAGAATAGGGAAAGTTCCGGCCCCGATACGCGGGCTTCTGGCAAACGGGATTGACCAGCGCGCGCCGACCCTCAGCCTGCTGGCCGGTAAACTGGGCTACCCCAACCCTGCCGATAAAGTACACAAACTGGCCGATACCCTGCGGGCGGCATCTCCAGCGCAAATTTATCTTGACCTGGTCTCTTTCTGGAAACAGCCCGCCGGAAGCGTCATCGGGGCACAAGAGCCGCACACGACCCTTACCGACCCGAGCAGCTGGCCGGAAGCACTCAGTCTGGCCGAACAAATGATGCTCCTCGACACCCTGACCTACCTGCCCGATGACGGTCTGGTCAAGGTTGACCGCGCCAGCATGGCCGCCAGCCTTGAAGTCCGCGTGCCCTTTGTTGACGACTACCGCCTGCTCGAATTCGCCTGGCGGTTGCCTCTCGATATGAAAATCCGCGCCGGGCTGGGCAAATGGATTTTGCGCCAGGTGCTTTATAAGTATGTGCCCAAAGAAATGATCGAACGCCCCAAAATGGGGTTTGGCGTGCCCATCGACTCCTGGCTGCGCGGCCCGCTGCTTGAATGGACCGAAGAACTGATCAGCGAAGACCGCCTGCGCCGCGAGGGATTCTTCCAAGCGGCCCCGATCCGCCAGAAATGGCAGGAACACCTGGCAGGAAAACGCAACTGGCAGTATCACCTGTGGGGGATTTTGATGTTCCAGGCCTGGCTTGAGAATAAGAATCAGGCATGAAAATCATCCTGTTCGCCAACACCGACTGGTATCTCTATAACTTTCGACTGCCTCTGGCCAAGGCCTTGCACGCGCGCGGCGACGAGGTGAGTTTTCTCTCACCACCCGGCGAGTACGCTTCCAAACTGACGGAGCTCGGCTTTCGCTGGCTCGAATTTCCCTTTTCGCGGCGCGGCATGAACCCGCTGACCGAACTGTTAACCGTCTTGCGCCTGTGGAGACTCTATCGGCGCGAAAAACCCGACCTGGTTCATCACTTCACCATCAAATGTGTTTTGTACGGCTCGCTGGCCGCCCACCTGTCCGGGCTTCCCAACATTATCAACGCCATCACCGGCCTGGGCTATGCGTTCAATGAAGAAAACCACATGTTAGGCGCAATCGCCCGCTTTTTCTATCGCTTCGTACTCAAAAATACACAGGTCATCTTCCAAAACCCCGACGATTTAGAAACCTTTACACAGGCCAAACTGCTCCGCCCCAAACAAGCGCATCTCATCCGCAGTTCCGGCGTAGATTTGATCCGCTTCACGCCCCAGCCAGAAACAAATAACCAGCCGCCGCTGATCATTCTGCCCGCCCGCCTGCTCAAGGACAAAGGCATACTCGAATTTGTTGAAGCCGCGCGCCTGCTCAAACATCGCGGCGTATCAGCCCGCATGGCCCTGGTCGGCGACCCCGACCCGCACAACCCAACCAGCGTCAGCCAGCAGGAGATTCAGGATTGGGTTAGCGAGGGCATTGTCGAAGCCTGGGGCTGGCAAGAGCAGATGACCGAGGCCTACACTGCCAGCCAGATCGTCTGCCTGCCCTCCTACCGTGAAGGCGTGCCGCGTACCCTGCTCGAAGCCGCAGCCAACGGACGGGCCATCGTTACCAGCGACGCGCCGGGTTGCAGGGAAGCGGTGCGGCATGGTATCAACGGCCTGCTCGTGCCGCCGCGTGACCCCGCAAGCCTGGCCGATGCCCTGCAAATCCTGCTCGAAAACCCACAATTACGCCAGGAAATGGGCCGGCGCGGACGCGAAATCGCCGAACAAGAGTTCAGTTCGGAGCTGGTGATAAAAAAAACGTTGGAATTGTACGACAAAGATTGAGCGCGGCCGAAATTAACAATCGAAGGGTGGTTTGGCAAGAATCGTCCTTCGACTGCGGCCCTTCGTTTTCACTCAGGGCCTCCGCTCAGGACTTGATTGTCACATCCACCCTCTTGGATAATGGTTCTTAACCTGCCCCTGAACGCGCTTGCCCCAACCCAGCGGCCAACCGTCAACGGTGACAACCACCCAGCCCGGCTGGCCTTCTGATTCAAGCGGCTCCCCGCGCAGGTAAGCCGCCAGTTCCGCGCTCCCAACACTCAGGTCAAACGTGTTTTTCGCCTGTCCGCGCTTCAGGAAGAGCGCCAGCGGATGCGCCGGTTCGAAGCGGCCTTTTTTGAATGTTCCCAGCCAGACGCCGGAATGCACAACCCGCAGACGCGAGAAATCGGCCAGCGTATCGGGGACAAAGTACAGACGCTCGCCCGCCACCTTCAGCCTGTCTTCCGTTAAATCGATGTTGAGCGTGGCCGCCACAAACTCCCACCAAAAGTGTAGATCAGGCTGCTCTTGTTTTCGAGATAGTTTTCCGCGCCCGAAAGCGGGATTTACCTGCTCCCGAGCCGAGTTCGACCCTGCGGCGCGCTGCAGCAGGCAGGCAAAATGCCCCTCGCCCGAGAGCCGGTGCGGGAAGAGTCGCGCCGCTCCTGCCAGCCCAGGGTCGGTCTTTTGGCCGGTCAACTGCTCCAGCCACGCAGGCTGCCCCTTGGCGAATCCATCCAGCATGGGCAGGGGAACAACCTGAAAATCGGGAAAATGATTCAAAACCGACTGCACCGCGCCCTCATCTTCTTCAGGGGCAAAAGTGCAGGTCGAGTAAAGCAAAAATCCGCCTGGCTTAACCAGCCTTGCCGCAACGCGCAGGATGTTGGTCTGGCGCACGGCGCAGCCCGCCACCATCTCCGGCGACCAATCGGCGCGCGCACCCATATCCTTGCGGAACATGCCTTCGCCGGAACAGGGCGCATCGACCAGCACCCGGTCAAAAATCGGGCCGAGAAGATCGGCCAGCCGTTCGGGCGTCTCGTTGGTGACAACTACGTTGCCCGCCCCCCAGCGCTCGGCATTTTGAGCGAGATGCCCAACCCGTTTATCTTTGATCTCGTTCGCCACCAGCAATCCGCGCCCCTGCATCAGCGCTGCCAGATGGGTGGTTTTTCCGCCCGGCGCAGCCGACAGATCGAGCACCATTTCACCGGGTTGGGGCGACAACAATTCAGCGGGCGACATGGCCGAGGGGTCTTGCAAGTAATACAGCCCGGCGCGATGGAACGGGTGCTGGCCCGCCGAAATTTCAGACGGCGGCAGGCGAAAGGCGGACTTGCACCAGGGGATGGTTTCGCCCAGCACAAAAGGAGCGATCCCGGCAAATTCGTCGGCGCTCAGTTTGAGCGTATTGACCCGCAGCCCGCTGACCGGGGACTCTTCAAGCGCGGCGGCAAATGCGTCAAATTCTGTCCCCAGCAAGCGGGACATGCGTTCCAGGAAAAGCGGTGGAATTGCGGGGCGATTTTCAGACACAGGGATCTCATCTCAAAAGTTGGATTATCTGCGATTATAGCTGGTGTTAGACATGGCAACCAGCCAACTACCGCAGGCCGCTTAAGAAAAATGGAAGGTTCTGTAAGCATCGAAAAGGGCGAATTCAAGTAAAATCAAGATATCGTTGCTTTGTTTGTTATTGAGGTCCTTATGAATAACTTTGAATTTCCTGAACAGCTTGATCTGGCTGCATTCATCTCTGAAGAAGCCCACGATCTTAAATCACCTTTCAACCGCATCCTGGGTTTTACCAAAATGCTGATGAAAGGCATGTCTGGGCCGATCACCGACATGCAGAAAGATGACCTGACCACTGTTTATCAAAACAGCAACCAGGCCATGACCATGATGAGCAACCTGGTCGATATGGCGCGTCTGAGCCGGGGCGAAAAATCTTTCGCACCCAGCGAAAGTGAAGCCAACCGCCTGCTTAATCAGGTGATCGCTTACTGGAAGCAAAACAAAGCTGACAAACAGGTCGAATTTGAAATTAACACGTTTGCACCTGAGATTCCCATCAGCGTTGACGAGCCGCTCATGCGCCAGGGCATTCTCAACCTGGCGCTTTACCTGGCTGAATATACCCAGCTCCCAGCACAGATTACCATCAAAGTCGAGCAAGACCCTGAAGGCCTTTTGTTCAGCCTGGAAAGCCGCGGCGCGAAAAACCCCATCCCTGTCGAAATCGATCTGACCATGACAGCTTACATCGGCCAGGCCATCGTTAAACTACACGGCGGCGCCTTCCGCGCCACCCGGGGGGACGAAGAAAGCGGGCTGATCCAATTTGTGCTACCGGGATAATTTCTGAAAGCCCAAAAGCGGCGGAAAACCCGTCGCTTTTTTTATTGCCTGTTTCAGGTCCGCTTGGCCAGGCGCAGCAAAAACCGGGTCGCCAGAAATGTCCCGGCAATGACAATCACCCACTCCTGCCAGACTTCCGGTTCGCCTTTGATGATGTCATGCCCTGCCGCCCAGACCAGGGCAAACAAAATCAATGCCAACAGCACATAAATCAATTTTTTGAACATACCCCAATCCTCCTCAAAATTATTGTATCATTGCGCCCAACCTGTAAAATATGGAGAAAAAATGACAACCCTGAAATGGTGGCAAACTGCCCTTTTTTACCAGATCTATCCGCGCTCTTTCGCCGATGGCAACGGCGACGGGATTGGCGACTTCAAAGGCATTACCGAAAAGCTTGACTATCTCAAAGACCTCGGCATAGACACCATCTGGCTCTCGCCGCATTTCCCCTCTCCCAACTGGGACTGCGGCTACGATGTCAGCGACTACTGTGAAGTTGCCCCTGAATATGGCACACTCGAAGACTTCAAAACCTTCCTGGCCGAATCGCATGCGCGCGGCATAAAAGTCATCCTCGACCTGGTACTCAACCACACCAGCGACGAACATGCCTGGTTCCTCGAGTCAAAATCGAGCCGCGACAACCCCAAAGCCGATTGGTACGTCTGGGCCGACACCCCGCCCAACAACTGGCAATCCTGCTTCGACGGCGAAGCCTGGACGTACGCCCCGGAGCGCGGCCAGTATTACTATCACTATTTCATGAAGCAGCAGCCCGACCTGAACTGGCGCAATCCCGAAGTCAAACAGGCCATGTGGGATGCCGTCCGCTTTTGGCTGGATCTGGGCGTGGATGGCTACCGTCTCGACGCGCTTGGTACCATCTACGAAGACCCGGCCCTGACCCCGCACACGGTCCCGATGAACCTGGCGGAGCTGCGCCGCTTCTCTGAAACCGCCAAAACCCCCGAAGAAAAAGCCCTGGTCGAAAAATACTGGTATGACATGTTCAAAAACCAGTGGGGCGGTCCGCAACTGCACGATCTGATGAAAGAACTGCGCGCCATTATCGACGAATATGACGGTGACCGCATGCTGGTCGGCGAAGACGACAACATCGACTACATGGGCGATGGCAACGATGAACTGCACCTGGTCTTCAACTTCCCGCTCATGCGCACTGAAAAACTGACCCCGGCCCACATTCGCAAGAATCAGAAGGAACGGCTGGCCCGCCTCGATAAACTCCCCACCCGCGGATGGGGCTGCAACACCCTCGGCAACCACGACTGCTCGCGTGTTTATACCCGCTTCGGCGACGGCCTGCACGATGCCGAACTGGCCCGCGTCAATGCTGCGCTGGTGCTGACCCTGCGCGGAACGCCCTTCTTCTACAACGGCGAAGAGATCGGCATGACCGATTACATCATCAGCGACCCAACCAAATTGCGCGATACAATGGCCTCCTGGTATTATGAGCAATTGGTCAATGAACTCGGCGTAGCCCCCGCCGAAGCCGCCCAACGCGCCGGAGAGATGACCCGCGACAAAAACCGCACCCCAATGCACTGGAACAATACAGCCAATGGCGGCTTCAGCCCGGCCAATGTTGAAACCTGGCTGCCGGTCAACCCAAACTACGCCGAGGGCATCAATGCCAAGGATCAGCAGGACAACCCCATTTCGATGCTCAACTACTACAAACGCCTGGTGCGCATCCGCAAGCAAACACCGGCCCTGATTGAAGGCGAATACAAACCCGTTCACGAAAAAGCCGATGACTATGTTGCTTTCCTGCGCTACACACCTGCTCAAACTGTTTTGGTAGTGCTCAACTACGCCCCCAATCATCACGAGCTCAAATTTAGCGTGCCTGACAAAAAGACAGCCCGCATATTGTTTTCATCCGCGGGGCGCAGCAAAAAGGACGAGCATATCTCACAGCTCAGCCTGGGCGCATTCGAAGTCTTGATTGCCGAACTGGCTTGACAAACACAAGCGTTGGTTATCACTGTCAGCACCTATTTGAAAGGAAGAATCATGTGGAACCCCGCTGACCAGGTTGCCTTACGAGGCATGTACAACGGCAAGCCCTGGTACGTGCAATCTGTGCTCGTTGTAAAAGACTCATCCGATGAAACGGCCCTATTGCTCACCCCTGGGGCAGAATGTGTTGCCCCGTGGGGGTACATTCACCAAAAACATGGGGACAACGGAGTCTGGGATTGCTGGGAAGAATGCCAGAACGAACCCTGGACGCTCGAAACCTACCGCTGGCACACCAACCGGCTGTTAATTTTGCTTGAACCGGCCAAATTTTATTCCACCATTCTGATGTGGAACAATGCCAGCGGCCAGTTTCTCTGTTACTACATCAACTTCCAGCTTCCGTTTACCCGCAGCCAGTGCGGATTTGACACCTTCGACCTCGAGTTGGATATGGTCATCGAGCCGACCTTTGCGTGGAAATGGAAAGATGTCCGCGAATATCAGCAAGGCATTCAGAAGGGTGTCCTGCGCGAAGAGTGGGTCGAGGCCATCGAAAATGCCAAACCCGAAGTCCTGGCGACTATCGAACAGCAAGGTTATCCTTTGAATAGTTCATGGCTTGATTGGCAGCCCGACCCAGCCTGGCAGGCTCCAAATTTGCCCTTGGGCTGGGATCAATAAATTTGTGTCATCCAACAGCTGACAGATGGAACCAGGGTAAAAAAGAGACTACTTTGCGCGAATGGCAAGTGGTCTCTTTTTTCATCCCAATTTAGACACGAATAGTGATATTCATCATCTTTCAGGTGTTAAAGGCCTGTGCTACACTGATACGGGAAAAGAAATGTGATATATTACGGACGTCTTGTGACTTTTATCACAACACAAATAAACACAAGGCGTGTTAAAAATTACAGGTAGCAAAATGAAAACAACCAAACAGATTGAATACACTTTTTTTCGCAATGGAGACCCTGAAGTTGTCCCCGCTGAAGTGATTGTCGAAAAACCCGTCAGCCTGACGGTTAATGGTGACATGTGGCTGACTCTGATGTGTACTCCCGTTGACCTTGAAGCGCTGGTGATCGGCTTTCTCTATAACGAAGGCATCATCCAGGGCATGCAGGATGTCGTCGACGTGCGTCCGTGCGAAAACGGCGACAATGTGGATGTCTGGCTGACTCACAGCGTGGAACAGCCCAAGAACTGGCGCAAGACATCCGGGTGTACGGGCGGGGTCACTTCACAAACTGAATCCGGCTCGCAAACGGCGAGGCAGGCCAACGGGGCGAGCGTTACTCCGGCCCAGGTTACAGCGCTGGCTGACAGCCTGTTCGAAGCCCAAGACCTGTACAAACAAACCGGCGGAGTCCATACATCCGCATTAAGTGATGGAAAGAAGATATTGCTCTCAGCCGAAGACATTGGCCGCCACAACACACTCGATAAAATTGCCGGGCAGTACCTGATGCACAAACCAGCCCTGGCGCATAAAATATTGCTGACGACCGGGCGCATCAGTTCTGAGATGATCCAAAAAGCCGCCAAAATCGGCGCTTCGATTGTTATTTCGCGCACCTCGCCCAGTTCACTTTCGGTCGAGATCGCTGAGCGGGAAGGTATCACACTGATCGGTTATGCCCGCCGCGACCGTTTTACCGTTTACACTCATCCACAGCGCATCCTCGAAGCGGAACGCGTTGTCTAAGGTTGGAAAGTAAGGAAAGGATTTTTCTTTAATATGGAACTGCGAGAGATCATCAAAATCGTGGATGGAACCCTGCTCAATCCACAAATAGAAATACAAGTTCAAATTCGCGGTGGGATTGGCGCGGATCTGATGAGCGATGTGCTGGCCGCCAGCCAGCCCGATGCGATCCTGCTGACCGGGCTGACCAACCCGCAAGTGGTGCGCACCGCTCAAATGGCCGATATTCGCGCAATCATCTTTGTGCGCGACAAGAAACCCCAGGCTGAAACCCTGAATATTGCCAACCAGGAGAATATTCCGCTGATTACCAGCCCGTTTGGCATGTTCGAATTATGCGGCCGGCTGCACCAGGCTGGTCTGCCGAGCTTTGAATCCAATGTGCCCGCCGAATAGACCCCAAACCGAACAGGAAATATACGGCCGGCGCGGGCGCACCATGACCGACCAGAATGCGCACGAAATCAACCGCGTCGAGGAGCTTTCGTATGACCTGAAAGTTAGCGATGTCATGTCCACAGACCTGCACACCGCCACCCCTGAGATGCCGCTCGCGCAAGTGCTCGAAATCTTGCGCATTCACCGTATTTCGGGCGTCCCGGTGCTCGAAAATGGAGAACTGGCGGGCATTTTAAGCCTGGAAGATATTGTGCATGCCATGCAAAAAGGTGAACTGGCGGCCCCGGTCAGCAAGTATATGACCCACGAGGTTGTCACTGTCGCCTTTTACGAATCAGTGGTTAAGGCGATAGAAACTTTCACTGCCAGCCGGCTTGGACGCCTGCCCGTGGTGGACGAAGACAACAAACTGGTTGGCATGATCACCAAAGGCGATATTACGCGCGGCATCTTGATCGCCCTGCAAAAGGATTATCAAGAAGAAGAAGTACGCCGCTACCGCGCCAGCCACCTGTTCGAAGACATCATCTCTGACCGCACCACGCTGGTCTTGCGCTACAACATCAAAGCCCGCGATTTTAATCACGGCGGAAATGCTTCCAGCAATATCAAACGCGCCCTAATGCGCCTGGGCGGCAACCCGCAAATCACCCGTCGCTGTGGGATCGCCGTTTACGAAGCCGAGATGAATCTGATCATCCATACCAACAACGGCGGCATCCTGAAACTGGAAGTTGAGCCGCACCGTATTACCATGTCGACGGTCGATGACGGACCCGGCATTCCTGATATCACCCAGGCCCTGCAGCCCGGCTACTCGACCGCCACAGAACAAGTACGCGAAATGGGTTTCGGCGCGGGTATGGGGCTGGTCAACATGAAGCGCTGCGTCGATACGCTCGAGCTTGAATCAACCGTCGGCAAAGGCACAAAGCTGGTCATGCGCATTCTCGTGCCCACTGAAACCCTCACCGGACACTCACATGGATAAACCTATGAACCTACAACAAATTATTGAAAAACTCAACCTGACCATTCTGACCGAGCCGCGCGATTTTTCAAGCATCAGCCCCACCGGCGGCTACACATCAGACCTGCTCTCATGCGTCATGGCAGGCGCTAAAACCCACTACCTGTGGATCACGCTCCAGGCGCATATGAACATTGTTGCCGTAGCGGCCTTGCTCGATGTGGCAGCAGTCATCATCACCGAAGATGCCCAACCCGACCAGGCCACCATCGATAAGGCCAACCAACAGGGCGTCGTTCTGCTCTCCACGCCGCGTCCAAGTTTCGAAATCGACGGCAAACTGTGGGAGATGGGCATCCACCAGGCTTAGGCCCATTATGCAAACCTTTCGCGCCGACCTGCATGTTCACACGGTGCTCTCGCCCTGCGCTGAAATCGAGATGATTCCACCACTGATCGTGCAGGAGGCCATCGAACGTCAGATCGACCTGATTGCCATCACCGACCACAATGCCAGCGCCAATGTAGCCGCCGTCCAAAAAGCCGCTCAGGGCAGCGGGCTGGTTGTCCTGCCGGGCATGGAAGTGCAGACACGCGAAGATGTTCACATTCTGTGCCTGTTTGAGAACCTTGAACAGCTGGTCGAATGGCAAAAGCAAGTGGACGCCGCCCTGCCCGACCTGCCCAACCGCCCCGATTTTTTCGGCGAACAGTTGGTGGTCGATGAAGAAGGCGAATTCATCCGCACTGAGCCGCGCCTGCTGCTGACCTCGACCGCTTTCAGCATCGACGAGATTTACGAGCGCGTCAACCAGATCGGCGGATTGGTCATCCCGGCCCACGTCGAGCGGACAACCAACGGACTCTTCCCCACCCTCGGCCTGGTTTCCGATACCTGGCCGGTCGAAGCCTTCGAAATTTCTCGCCACACCACCCCCGAAAAAGCCCGCGCCAAATTCCCTGCAATGGGCGCTTACCCGCTCATCCAAAGCGGCGACGTTCACATGCTGGAATCTTTTATTGGCACGACACTTTTCACACTCGAAACACGCACACTGGCAGAAATCCGCCTGGCCCTGCGCGGGCTGGACGGACGGGCAGTGACCATCCAAAAATCACAACAAGACTGACAAGTTACCCATTTGTAATGTGACATTTATTCATTGACGTTTTGTGGACAGAAGGTTAAACTAATTGTGACAATTATCACAATTTGCATCAAAGGTATCTAAATTATGACCCGACTATTGAAAAACATCGCATCAAACGATCCATTGAACATCGCCAATCAGAAAGCCATTATTGAAAAGGCGATCACCGACAACAAAGACCGCCAGGGCGCGGTTATGCTGGTTCTGAACGAAGTCCAGGGCAAGATCGGTCACGTCTCCCCCGCGATGCAGGCCTACATCGCCCGCAAGTTGAATGTTTCCCTGGGACAAGTTCACGGCGTGGTCACCTTCTATTCATTCTTCAAGACCCAGCCGCGCGGCAAGCACACTATCAAGTTCTGCCTCGGCACCGCCTGCTATGTGGCCGGAGTATCGCAATTGGTTGAAAAAGCCAAGCAAATGCTGGATATCGACCTCGGCCAGACCACCCCCGACGGACTGATCACGCTCGAAGAATGCCGCTGCGTTGGCGCTTGCAGCCAGGCCCCGGTTGTGGTTGTGGATGAAGAAGTCAACGGCCGCGTGAAGCCCAACAAATTCCCGCAGTTGGTCAAGAAGGTTCAGGCTCAGGAAACAGCAGCAGAGCCAGAGAAAGCCTAAATGCGCGAAATAGCCCTGCATCTGCTCGATATTGCCGAAAACAGCGTCGCAGCCCAGGGACGCAACATTCGCATCGAGGTGCACGAGGATCTGCAAAGCGACCGCTTGTTGGCCTGTGTCGAAGATGACGGGCGCGGCATGAGCGCTGAAATCGCCCAACGCGTGCTTGACCCCTTCTATACCACCCGCACCACCCGCAAGGTCGGGCTGGGAATTCCGCTCTTGAAGCTGGCAGCAGAAATGAGCGCAGGCGGCCTGAGTCTCGTCTCGGAGCAGGGCAAAGGCACACGGCTGGAAGTGTCCTTTCGTCACAGCCACATCGACCGGATGCCGCTCGGAGACCTGGCAGCCACCTTCTTGGCGCTGCTGATTTCTTATCCAAAAATTCATTGGGTTTTTGTTTATCGGGCAACACAAAAAGATGGGCAAACCGATGAATTTCTCTTTGATGATACCGAACTGAAAGCCGAACTGGGCGATATGTCCATGACCGAGCCGGAAGTTTTAGGTTTTGTGCGCGGAATGCTGGAAGAAGGCGTTGGCGCGATTAAATCAAAGATCTGACAAGTTTCCAGAGAGCCTTTTCAGTCAGGTTTCGAACCAGCGCAAGCGATTTTCCAGTAAGGAATCGCTGAAAACCTGTCAGGTCTGAAATATTCATAAAATGGTGCAAAATCTGGAGATTTTGCACTCCAGAAGAATAAAGGAGATAAACATGCATGCTATCAAGTCCCTTGACGATCTCAAACGAATTCGCGAAGAAGCCCAAAAGAAAAAAGAAATGAAATCTGCCGGCGGTAACGTGCAGGTGATCGTTGCCATGGGCACGTGCGGCATCGCAGCGGGCGCGCGCGATACGATGAAGAGTATTCTCAACTACGTCGAGACCCAAAAAGTCAGCGGCGTAAGCGTCACCCAGACCGGCTGCATCGGCCTGTGCGAACACGAGCCGATTGTCGAAGTTGTCATCGGCGAACAGCCCAAAGTTTATTACCGCAAAGTCACCGCCGAAGTTGCCGAAAAGATCATGAAAGAACACGTCCAAGGCGGTAAGCCAGTCGAGAGCAATATCCTGCCCTTGCAGGCGTAGTCATAACACGTGACGCAAGTAACGCCAGATACTCTCTCGCGTTACAAAACAAATATTTGGAGTTTATTATGGCTTTTTTTCGTTCCCACATATTGGTATGTGTTGATCCAGAGTGCCTGGCCCGGGGCGCACACGATGTTATCGATGCGCTTCAGGATGAATTGGTAGACCAGGGTTTGATCGACGAGATTCAGGTTCTTGAAACCTCGCGCATCGGTGGCTGTGAAGATGGCCCCGAAATGATCGTCTACCCCGAGGGCGTACATTACCTCGGCTTCAACGCCGACGATGTGCCGTTCATTGTCGAAGAACACTTCCTGAAGGGCCGCATCGTTGAGAAATTCCGCGAGATACCCAAAGTCGTGGTGGATGAAGAACTTGGTCCGCTGCGCCCCAAGGAATTGCGCGTAGTGCTCAAGAATTGCGGCTATATCGACCCGACCAACATCGAAGATTACCTGGCCGTAGACGGTTACCAGGCCCTGGGCAAAGCAATGTTCGAAATGCAGCCCCAACAAGTCATCGATGAAGTGCTTAAATCTGGCCTGCGCGGGCGCGGCGGCGCGGGTTTCCCGACCGGGCGCAAATGGAATCTGACCCGCCAGGTGGATGACTCCCCAAAATACATGGTCTGCAACGCCGATGAAGGCGACCCCGGCGCATTCATGAACCGGCGTGTGCTCGAAGGCGATCCGCATTCGGTGCTGGAAGGCATGATCATCGGCGCCTATGCGATTGGCGCCAGCTACGGCTACGTCTACTGCCGGGCCGAATACCCGATCGCAGTCGAAACCTTTAACATCGCCATTGCCCAGGCGCGCGAATTCGGTTTTCTCGGTCAAAACATTCTCGGCACCGACTTCTCGTTCGACTTGGAAGTGCGCGTGGGCGCGGGGGCTTTCGTTTGCGGCGAAGAAACCGCCCTGATCGCCTCGATCATGGGGCTGCGCGGCGAACCCAGCCCGCGTCCGCCCTTCCCGGCGGTCAAGGGTGTCTGGGGCAAACCGACCAACAACAACAACGTCGAAACTTACTCGAATATCCCGCAAATCATCCTGAAGGGCGCGGACTGGTACGCCAGCATGGGTACCGAACGCTCGAAAGGCACCAAGACCTTCGGCGTGGGCGGCAACGTTATGAAGCCCGGCCTGATCGAAGTGCCGATGGGCATCACCCTGCGCGAGATCATCTTCGAAGTTGCGGGTGGCATGAAAGAAGGCCGTCACTTTAAAGCGGTCCAAACCGGCGGCCCGATGGGCGGATGCTTGGTCGAATCTCACCTGGATCTGCCCCTCGATTACGAAGCCCTGACCCAGGCCGGTTCGATGATGGGTTCAGGCGGTCTGGTCGTGATGGATGAGACATCCTGCATGGTGGATATCGCCCGCTTCTTCATGGACTTTACCCAGGCTGAATCGTGCGGCAAATGCACCCCCTGCCGCGTCGGCACCCGCCGCCTGCTCGAAATGTTGCAAAAGATCTGCGACGGTTTCGGCGAAGATGGCGACATCGAAAAGATGGAAGAACTGTGCTCAGAGATCACCAAGAACAGCCTGTGCGGCCTCGGCCAGGGTGCGCCCAACCCGGTCGTCAGCACGCTCAAACATTTCCGCCACGAATACGAAGCTCACATCTACGAAAAACGCTGCCCGGCCAAAGTCTGCCGCCCGCTGATCCACTTCGAGATCACATCCCCGGCCTGCACTGGCTGCACCGTCTGCGCGCGCAACTGCCCGGTCGAAGCCATCAGCGGAGAACGCCGCCAACTGCACCACATCGACCAGGAAACCTGCATCCGCTGTGGTATCTGTGTCCAGGTTTGTAATTTCAACGCAATTACAGTTGAATAATAGAAATTTTGTGACGTTTGACCCTTAGAAATAGCCGAGCGAATTGCTACACTAATTTTGTGAATGCAAACCCTAAGGGCCTGACAAGGCCTTTAGGGCGTCCCAGCAAATCCTGTAAACCATCCTTTTTTTGGAGGTACGATGACTGCTCCGGCAACTGAACACGACATCCCCGCCATTGTGCGGGCGGCAATCGAAAAGCACGGGGGCAAGGGCGATGCGCTCATTCCGATATTGAGCGACATCAATCTCACCTTGGGCTACATCCCTGGCGACGCCTTCCGTGAAGTGCGCAAACAACTGCACGACCCCACCAAAGGTGTCTATGTCGCGGAAAGTCAACTGCACGCCCTGGCAAGTTTCTACGACATGCTGGCTACCAAACCGCGCGGCGAACACGTTATTAAGTTCTGCGAAAACGCCCCCTGCCATGTGGTTGGCGGCAAAGCAATCTGGGATGCCCTGCGCGAAAAGTTGAGCCTTAAAAACGGCGAAACCACCCCGGACGGCAAGTGGACACTCATTACCACATCCTGCCTGGGTCTGTGCAGTGTCGGCCCGGTCATCTTGATCGACGAAGATATCTACGGCAACGTCACCCCCGAACAAGTCCCCGCTATTTTGGGGCGCTACGAATAGGAGACGCCATGCAAACCAAACGTGCAATGATTTTGGTCTCCAACGACCCCGAAAGCATCCGCCTGGGTGCTGATGACCTACTCAAAAGCCTGAACGAAGCCTTGGCCGCCTACGGCCTGCAAGATGAAGTCGATGTTTCGACAATTGAGGATGTCGGGCGGGCAGACATTTCACCCTTGGTCATCGTTTACCCCGAAGCAACCGTTTATGGCCCTGTCAAAGCGGCGGACGCGCGCTACCTGGTTGAGGAGCACCTTTATAAAGGACGTGTCGCCACCGATTTGCTGGCCCCGCCCAAGCAGCTCAGCGGTCACATCGGCTGGCTGCGCACCCGCAAAGGCTACAATCCATCTGAGCAGCGCATCGTGCTCGAACGCGCCGGGCGCATCGACCCCGATAGCATCGAAGATTACATCGCCAACAACGGCTATGAAGCTCTCGGCAAAGCCTTGACCGAAATGACCCCGATGGGTGTCATCGAAACCATTGAAAAATCAGGCCTGCAAGGGCGCGGCGGCGCGGGCTTCCCCGCCGGGCGCAAATGGCGCTTCGTGCGCGGCGCAGAAGGCGATAAAAAATACGTTATCTGCAACGCCGACGAGAGCGAACCCGGCACCTTCAAAGACCGTATCGTGCTCGAAGGCGACCCGCACCTGACCATTGAAGCCATGGCCCTGGCTGCCTACGCCATCGGCGCGGATGAAGGTTTCATCTACATTCGCGGCGAATACGGCGTGGCTTACCAACGCTTGCAAAAAGCCATTCAGCAGGCCGAGGAATTTGGCTTCCTGGGGCACAACATTTTCGGCACCGATTTCAACTTCCACCTGCATATTCATGCAGGCGCTGGCGCTTATGTCTGTGGCGAAGAAACCGCATTGATCGAATCGCTCGAAGGCAAGCGCGGCGAACCCCGCACCCGCCCACCCTACCCGACCACCAACGGCCTGTGGAACAAACCGACCCTGGTCAACAATGTCGAGACACTGGCGAATATCCCGGCTATCCTGCGCAACGGGCCGGAGTGGTACAAAGCCATCGGCACGCCATCCAGCCCCGGCACCAAAGTCTACACCATCATGGGCAACGTCAACTTTAGCGGCGTCATCGAAGTGCCGATGGGCATCACCCTGCGCGAAGTCATCAACATCTACGCCAAAGGCATGAAACCTGGCAGCAGCTTCAAAATGGCGCAAACTGGCGGCTCTAGCGGATCGATCATCCCCGCCGCCCTGCAGGATACACCCATGGACTTTGAGTCCTTCCGTAAAGCGGGAGTCTCGCTCGGGTCTGGCGCGCTGCTGATCTGCGACCAAAACGTCTGCATCGTCGATTTGGTCAAGGTTCTGCTGCAATTCTTCCGCTTTGAATCTTGCGGCAAATGCACCCCCTGCCGCATCGGCACCCAGCGCACGTATGAAATGGTCGAGCGCATCAGCCAGGGCCAGGGCAAACTGGAAGAGCTGGATAAAATTCTCGAGCTGGCATCTGAAATGGAACGGGCCTCGAACTGCGGCCTGGGCCAAACTGCCGCTGGACCGGTACGCCATATGCTCCAACATTTCCGCACCGAAGTCGAAGCCCATATCCGCCTTGGCATTTGTCCAACCGGCGTCTGCCCGATGGCCGTCGAAGAAGAAGCCACCCCTGCCTAAGAACCCTTTTCTGAATTTTTGGAAAAGGAAGGAGACCTCATGATTAATTTGAAAATAAACGGACAAGATGTACAGGTCCCGGAAGGGACGACGGTGCTCAAAGCAGCCGAGCAAACCGGCGTCACCATCCCAACCCTGTGCGAACATGCCGACCTGCATCCCTACGGCGGCTGCCGCATGTGTGTGGTGGATGTCAAAGGCTGGCGCACCCCGATGGCTTCCTGCACCATGCCGGTCAACGAAGGCATGGAAGTTGAAACCCACAGCCCGGCTATCGAAAAATCACGCAAAACCATTCTCGAACTGTTCATGTCCAATTATCACGACAGCAACTACGAGAACGGTCAAAAAGAAGAAACCCAGTTCATTCGCTGGGTCAAGCACTACGGGCTGGATCCGCAGGCCAGCATGGCCCCCATTCCACGCCAGCAGGTCAACAGCGACGCCAACCCCTTTGTCTGGGTTGACCTGAATAAGTGCATTCAGTGTACGCGCTGTGTACGCGCCTGTGCGGAAGTACAGGGCCGCTTCGTCTGGAGCATGGCCGAGCGCGGCTTCGACACCCACCCCGTGGCAGGCGCCGACACCGACATGCTCGATGCGCGCTGTGAATCGTGCGGCGCATGCGTGGCCTATTGCCCGACCGGCGCACTCGACAACAAAATGTCGATGGGCGCGGGCAAGCCCGATAAACTCGTCCGCACCACCTGCACCTATTGCGGTGTGGGCTGCCAGTTCGATTTCAACGTCAAAGACGGCAAGATCATCCGCGTTACATCCACCGAGGAAGCCCCGGTCAACGGCAACCACCTGTGTGTCAAGGGCCGCTACGGCTATGACTTCGTCCAGCACCCTGATAGGCTGTCCAAGCCGAAGGTGCGCCGCTACCTGCTCGAAGGCGGCGAAAAATCACACCACACCAGCGCCTGGGACTGGGTCGAAACTGAATGGGACACCGCCCTGGATGTGGCCGCCAAGAAACTGCACAGCACCCGCATGGAACACGGCGCGGACAAAATCGGCGTGCTCACTTCGGCCAAATGCCTTAATGAAGAAAACTACTTGATGAACAAATTCGCGCGGCAGGTCATAGGGACGAACAACATTGACCACTGCGCCCGTCTCTGACACTCCAGCACGGTGGCCGGTCTGGCCACTTCCTTTGGCTCGGGTGCAATGTCCAACTCGATGGACGATGTCGCTGAACAATCAAAACTTTTCTTCATCATCGGTTCAAACACCACCGAACAACACCCGGTCTTCGGCGCAATGCTGCGCCAGGCCGTCTTACGACGCGGCACAAAACTGATTGTCGCCGACCCGCGCCGCATCGATATAACCGAATTCGCCACCCTGCACCTGCAACAGAAGCCCGGCACCGATATTGCCCTGATCAATGGCCTGATGTACCTCATCATGGAAAATGGCTGGGAAGACAAAGCCTTCATTGAAGAGCGCTGTGAAAACTTTGATGAGTTCAAAGCCACGGTCATGCAGTACCCACCCGAAAAAGCCAGCGAAATCACCGGAATTTCGGTCGAAGACCTGCGCCAGGCCGCCCAGATCATGGGTGAAAACCACCCGATGTCGGTTATGTGGGCGATGGGCATTACCCAGCACATCACCGGCGTGCGCAACGTGATGGATCTGGCCAACCTGCAAATGCTGCTCGGCAACATGGGCAAACCCGGCGGCGGCGTCAACCCGCTGCGTGGGCAGAACAACGTTCAGGGCGCCTGCGATATGGGCGGCCTGCCCAACGTTTACCCGGCTTACCAGCCGGTCATCAACGAAGAAGTGGTCAAGAAGTTCACCGCCGCCTGGGGCGCTGCGCCCGAACCCAAAATCGGCATGACCGTGACGACCATGATTCCGGGCATTACCGAAGACAAAATCAAGGCCCTGTACATCCTCGGCGAAGACCCGGCGGTCTCCGACCCGGATAGCGCTCACATCCGCCACTGTCTCGAAGAAATCGACCTGCTCATCTTGCAGGAAATCTTCCCATCCGAGACATCCAAATTCGCCGACATCCTGCTGCCAGGCGTCAGTTTTGCTGAAAAGACCGGCACCTTCACCAACACCGAGCGCCGCGTGCAAATGGTGCACCAGGCCATCGAACCGGTTGGCGAAGCCCGCCCGGACTGGGAAATCACCGCCGACCTGGCCAAGCGCATTCTGGCCCTGGGCGGCCGCGACCTACTGGCCGAGGCTCCGCTCAAAGGTTGGGACTACGCCGATACGAACGAAATCATGAGTGAAATCAACCAGATTGCGCCCAGTTATTCGGGCGTTACACATGCCCGTCTCGAGAACGGCGAACGGCTGCAATGGCCGGTGCTTGGTCTTGAGCATCCTGGCACGCCCGTCCTGCACGGCAAGGCATTTGCGCGCGGCAAGGGTATGTTCATGCCAATTGATTTTGTCCCGGCCCCCGAACTGCCCGATGACGAATATCCGTTCATTCTGAGCACCGGACGCGTGCTGTACCATTGGCATAGCGGCAATATGACCCGCCGCTCTGAAGGCATTATGCAGGTTTATGGCGAACCGCTGATTGAACTCAATCCCGAAGATGCCGAACGCCTGGGTGTAAACGGCAACAAAACCCTGCGTGTCACCTCGCGCCGCGGTGTGATTGAATCGGAAGCCTGGGTCACGGATCGCGTCCCGCCTGGTGTGGTTTACGCCAACTTCCACTTCCCCGAAGCCTCGGCCAACGAACTCACTATCGCCGCCCTTGATCCGACATCGAAGATTCCGGGATACAAAGTCTGCGCTGTGAAAGTCGAGTTGGTGAGTTAGATACTCGAGATTAGAGAGTAGATACTCGATATTCAAGGTCGGTAGGCCTCGAATATCGAGTATCGAACATCAAGTATCACTTATCGAAACACGGAGAACCTTATGAATATCGCAAAAATCCTCGAATACGCCCTGGAGCGTGAATACGAAGGCAAACGCTTCTTCAGCGAAAACGCCGAACGCCTGCAAAATACCGCCGCCCAGAGCGCCTTCAAAGCCATCGCCGAAGAAGAACAGCGCCACATCGACTTTATCTCGGCTCAAATCGCGGCGCTCAACGCCGGAGTCCCGGCCCTGTCACCCGAACTGCCAAAAGCCGGCTTCTTTGCCGATCGCGCCGAAAACGAACACATCGCCGATACGGTTGCCGAAGCAATGGTCGCCGACCTGCCGGTGCTGCGCATGGCCTACCTGATCGAGCGCGATTTCGCTGAATTCTACGAAATGGCGGCCGGTAAAGCTGAAGGCCAGGCTAAGGAAATCCTTGAAATGCTTAGCGCCTGGGAAAGCGGCCACGAGCGTCTTTTCAAAAAGATGCACGACCAGGCCTTCGAACAATACGCCCAAATGCCCTGGGGCGGATAAAACCAAACGATTAAATTAAAATGGACGGGGATAAACTCCCGTCCATTTTTCTTGTTAAGGAATGCCGAAAAAATAACTTACTCTTTTCATACCAGCTTTTTTTCTTTCCTGTAGAGCTTTTGATTCTGTACATCAAGTGGGGCGAAAAAAGCCCATTTTGATACCTCTTTAGCCATGTTGTTAGCTCAAAAACACG
>JAKLPV010000222.1 GCA_022013685.1 Anaerolineae bacterium | reverse complement strand
TTCGTAAACCATAATGCCAGTTATTATCCTTCTTTAGTATAACCTAGTCTTAATGCCCTCGCGGGCATTTTTCGATTTTTACCAAGAAAATGCTCGTCGTCTCCCCTACTGGCTGGCTATGTCTTAATGCCCTCGCGGGCATTTTTCGATTTTTACATATCATGAAACACCTTATTCGCGCTATCTTGTATGTGTCTTAATGCCCTCGCCCTGGCAAAGAACACCAGGATAAACGGGCATTTTCTGATTCAGACCGATCAGATGCAAAAAATCAACGATATGCAGATCCTGTCTTAATGCCCTCGCGGGCATTTTGTGATTTTTACCATAATAGGTATCATTCCGTCAAATCGACGTAAAATCTGTCTTAATGCCCTCGCGGGCATTTTTCGACTTTTACAAAGACAGCTTCAACATGAAGGCCTTCCGTTTCTTTCAGGGTCTTAATGCCCTCGCGGGCATTTTTCGATTTTTACATTCGCAACGTCAAAGACTTTGTAGGCGTGATGTTCGAGTCTTAATGCCCTCGCGGGCATTTTCTGATTTTTACGGACTGGGCGTGGCTAACTTGCTGGAAGGAACCATTCGGTCTTAATGCCCTCACGGGCATTTTCTGATTTTCACATTAGAGATTCATTATATCGGCCAGTGCAAAGAGTCTTAATGCCCTCGCGGGCATTTTTCGATTTTTACCCGCCGCAACGCTGACAAATGGCCTATGGAGTAACGTCTTAATGCCCTCGCGGGCATTTTTCGATTTTTACAGATTTTCAGTTGATTAGCAAGGATGAATATAAATTTCTGTCTTAATGCCCTCGCGGGCATTTTCTGATTCAGACCAGCGCGGAGTTCATAGATATTCTGGCGCGCGATGAGTCGTAATGCTCTCGCGGGCATTTTCCGATTCAGACGAAAAAGATCAGGCGGCAAACCAAACGAAAGGCGTGTCTGTCGTAATGCCCTCGCGGGCATTTTCTGATTTTTACAGAATAACGCGGATTCATACGTTATGACCTATACGCGAACAGGTGAGTCGTAATGCCCTCGCCCTGGCAAAGAACGCCGGGATAAACGGGCATTTTTCGATTTTTACCCTGCGGCCATCTGAGCCGCTACGTCATCCCGCCCACTGGGTCTTAATGCCATCGCGGGCATTTTTTAATTTTTCCAAAAGAACAATGTGAGTAATGTTAAGTCTCAATTTGACGGGTCTTAATGCCCTCGCGGGCATTTTCTGATTTTACAAGCTATGGCTTTATGAAAAAGCTTATCGACATGAGTCTTAATGCCCTCACGGGCATTTTTTGATTTTTACACGATCAAGGCTGTAGCCGGGAAGAACATCCCCGCAACTTCTTAATGCCCTCGCGGACATTTTCTGGTTCAGACAGCCGATCCCGAAACGTTCGAGTTTGACACCTGTGATTTGTCTTAATGCCCTCGCGGGCATTTTTCGATTTTTATATGGTGTGAACCCCGTAGAAGGCCTCGACAAGAACAAGTCGTAATGCCCTCGCCTCGGCCAACTACGCCGGGATAAACGGGCATTTTTCGATTTTACTTCCCTACGCTTATTTTGTCTTCTATATGTTCGGGTCTTAATGCCCTCGCGAGCATTTTTCGATTTCTACGAAAATTCAAGACCTGACCGAGCAACTCAAAGCCGTGTCTTAATGCCCTCGCGGGTATTTTTCGATTTTCACCAAGTGACTCACGCTGGTACTATGACGCGCCGGGAAAGTCCCGGTTCACCGGGATAAACGGGCATTTTTCGATTTTTACACAAACCCAAGTAATAGACACCCAGGAGCGAGACAATGGCGTCTTAATGCCCACGAGGGCATTTTTCGGTTTTTACCGGCAAGAATGATGGCTCTTGTTGGTGGGGCTGCTACTCACAGTCTTAATGCCCTCGCGGGCATTTTTCGATTTTTACTCAGTACGAGGCATATCACAACGATGTCGAACGTATGGAGTCTTAATGCCCTCGCGAGCATTTTTCGATTTTTACCTCAACAACATACCGCACAGATCATATTCGGTGAGTCTTAATGCCCGCGAGGGCATTTTTCGATTTTTACCAAATACGCCTGGATCGAACGCTGGAAGAGTGACCCGTCTTAATGCCCTCGCGAGCATTTTCTGATTTTTACCATGACAGAGCTCAAGGCCTACGCACGGGAGGCCTTGTCTTAATGCCCTCGTCCCGGCCAACTACGCCGGGAAAGTCCCGGTTCACCGGGATAAACGGGCATTTTCTGATTCAGACTTATGGATGATGGGCTTGCAGATGAAGCAGGTTGTTGAGTCGTAATGCCCTCGCGGGCATTTTCTGATTCAGACACTACGATTTACAAAAAACAGAAGCTCGATCGTGATGAGTCTTAATGCCCTCGCGGGCATTTTTTTGATTCAGACCAAGACACGGAACGCGAAAAGCAGCGCGAGTGGGAGTCGTAATGCCCGCGAGGGCATTCCCTGATTCAGACGGAGGCCAAGATAGCCGATTATGTAACCCTGGCTGATATGTCGTAATGCCCTCGCCCCGGCCAAGAACGCCGGGATAAACGGGCATTTTTCGATTTTTACCAGGCGAGCAGGCCATGAGTGCCGCGATTGTGGGTCTTAATGCCCTCACGAGCATTTTTCGATTTTTACACCAGGGGGTACTTATGTTAATGTTTTCTCCGAAGTTTTAATGCCCTCGCGGGAATTTTTCGATTTTTACTTATGCCGATGTAGCTCAATGGATGGAGCAATAGTCTGTCTTAATGCCCTAGCGGGCATTTTTCGATTTTTACGAAATCGCGCGATGCAAAAAACGCGTTCATTGTTGAGTCTTAATGCCCTCGCCCCGGCCAACTGCGCCGGGATAAACGGGCATTTTTCGATTTTTACTTCAAACGTTTGCGCGCGAAATCACGCGATGCGTTTTAATGCCCTCGCCCCGACTAAGAATGCCGGGAAAGTCCCGATTCAGCAGAGCAGGCGGGCTTTCTTTCGATTCTGATTCTATAAGGCTGGTATTTTCATTCCTCAGCGTTGTTAAGGTTCAATTGCTCAAATTGAACGCTGCTTACTTCATTCAGGGTTCAAAATTCGACATTGTCCAAGGCCTTGCGCCGTGCCTGCCCCAACCCCCGCAAACTGCGCAAAGGCCGCCAGGGTATGCACCTGCCCCAGCCAAAATTTGTCCGGGTTGGTGGCTGTAAACGTCAGCTTGCCGACTGCGCCGATCCGCAGGCTGCCTTCTTTGAGCGGCACCGGGCGGCTTTTAAGATCAAAACGGCTGACCGCCAGGCACTCTTCAGCAAAACGATGAACTTCAGGCGCTAAGACCAGAGGCGCAAACGCGTTCCAGCGTTCCAACAAGCTGTGAAACACCAGGCTCGCGGTTGGCAGCGAATGAGAAAGACCGCCGCTTTTAAAGACCACCGGACTGGTGAACTGGAACGAGACCCGCCGCGGCAGTTCAACCCCGGTCAGGAACCTGGCGCCCAAAGCGGCGTAGGACGCGCTCCCCGCCCAGGGCTGCAAATCCGCTTTATCAGCCACCGCCAACACCCGAAACGGGATGTGATCAAGCTCCAGGGTGGAGCCTGTCGCCGTTTCAGCGAATCCGCGCAAAAGGGAAGAAAGTTCCGCACTCAGCGCCGTCCAACGCAGCGAATAAGAATTCTCCAACACGGGTGCGCCGCCCTTGCGCTCAAAATGTCCCATTAAATTGGAAACCGTGTAAGCCCGCAGACCTGATTCATCGTGCAGACGAGCAGCCAAGTTCGGGTCGCGGCTGTTGACAATATCCAGCAAAGCCGCCTGGGCCGCCCGCCCCCACCAACGCGGAAATTCTCCACGCTCGGCAGGCACCCCAAACGGCTGGAGAGTCAACACAAGAGAAAGCAAATCTTCTGTCACCCTTAATACCTTTCCTTTCGGGCCGCATCGCGCAGGGCCTGCAAATTGACCACTTCAGCTACCTCGAAGCGTGGCGGAATGGCATCCTCAACCGGCCGCATCCGCAAAATTGGTGGGAAGTAACCCATGCGGCCATGCAGCTCGGCCAGCGTCATGGCAGCGATATAGTTGAACGATGGCAGGTTCACCAGAATCCCGGCCGTCTGCCACTCCTGCGGGCTGAGCGTCACCGCTTCAAGTGCCTTTTGTAACTGGGGCTGAAACGGCTGTCCGTGCTCAAAATGGATTGGCAAATCCACCACCTGCGCCACCGTATTTTTGGTGAGCGTCTCGATGGTGGTCAGGTGGTCTGGGGTTAAGGGGTGAGAGAAGTTGAGAAGGATCATGTTACATTCTCCAATAATCAGGCTTTTCGGCCTGCCTGGCGATAATTTTTCCGATATTAGCCAATTCGTCTCCCGCTACTACAACAATTTCCCTTTGTTTTGCTTGTGCCAAAAATTCGATCTTCCTTCTCTCCTCGTTAAATATCTGGTTTGTAATAAACAATCTGGAACAAAATCTTCCTCCGATCAAGTTGCTGACAGCAGAAAGTTCGTCCAAGTGTGCAGTTTCAAATGGCCTATCAGATGATTTACAAGAGCAGTGAATCAGCTGAGCCTTATATAGACAAGCTACATCTATTTCTTTTTCAGCTTGACCTGATGGTACTTTCAGACTCATTGCACATTCATCAAAAAGTATCGTTTTATCTGTGCCTACTTGGGTTCTTGCCTCATGCCAAACATAAAGTTCCAACCACCCACCGGCGAAAAAGCCCCAATCAGAATTAGAACGGACAGTAAGCATTTTTATACCATCCCACTCTACAGCACCCAGTTGCGCTAATTGATTTAGAACCAATTTTTCGCCAGCATCAACATCTTTTATCTGAATTCTACGAACACCATTGCTCTGGTTTTGCCGGATTTGTTTGAGTATTGAACGTGAAGAAGTATTATGAGCCGCTAAAATTTGCGCGGCGTTCCATGCACTATCCTGACTAAAAGATATGCCATCAATGCCTGTTTTATGAATAGGGCGTCTGCCATATGCCTGTAAATAATCTTGAACGTTTAATCTGATTGGTTGATTATCCTTATCACCATTTTTTAACCACACAACACGGCCATTAGCCGTATCAATATAAAAAACTTGTGCATAGTCATACGCTCTAGCTGCTTCATATGCCGCAATCGCAGTAATTTTTGTGCTCCCAGTAATGTTAAACTGGATTTGCCAACCATGATATTTTGAACAAATATCATGGTATCTTTTTTTATTTAATTCGAAATCATTCGGATCTAGCGGACTGAGTTCTTCATACTTTGGAATTTGTATATCAGGAATTCCAGCCAGACTCTCCAACAATGGGCGCGCTTTTTCAGCTTCATCTTTGGAAACCACAAATTCAACACAATCCGGCTTAAATAAGAGTACTCCTATAAGATTAGGGGCTTGCCGCCCCCCAACCAAAAGAATTTGTAGTTTCTTTCCAAGACTCATATTTTCCTCGATGATGAATGTCTGTAACCTTTATTCTGCTACCTATTTCATGCAATTTCCACCAACACCCAGCCAAGCGGCAAAGCCGGAATTTCGCCAATGACCTCACCTTGTGGGTTACGCTGGTACGACATGGCGATTTTGCGCGATTTTGGGAATGGGTCGCCAGGTTGGCGTCTGCCAATAGCGGCCACACCATAACGCCCGCCAACTTTCCTGGATTTAAGAATAGTTTCCATAAAATTCTTATCAACCTTGAGCCTGGAGCCAAATGTTTTTTGCTCCCAGCCCGTACCCCAGCCCAACTGCAAGAAAAATTGATTGGGGGCCAGCGGAAACTTGAGCATCGAATCGTAAAAACTGACCAGATTTTTGCCGCCCGGAATCCCGGCCACCCATTGGGCCTCGCGCTGCACATAATCCAGGCTGCGCTGCCGGGCAGCTTCTGAAAAATTCACCAACAAATCCCCGCCAGCCAGGTGTAAGTCGCGCTGCTTGGCCCAATCAGAGAAAAGCGCAAGGTCAAGTTTTATACCGTTTTCAAAAACCACTTCGCGCCGGATGGCTTCGGCTTCCACCGGTGCGCTCGGCTTCCCGCCTCGGTTGAGTACGCGCACATTAACCAGCATCATCACACTGGCTTCCAGTGGCTTACTATCGGCTACGTGCAAGGCACGCATCAGGTCGTTGTTCGGGTTGCGGCCAAAAAGCTCCCGCTCATAGTCCGAAGCGGCAAACTTGGGGCTGTTGCCCAATTTGCTGGAATCGGGCCGCAGGTGCTTTTTATCCCATAACTGCCAACCCAGGGCTGTACGCAAAGCGCCTTTGATGGCAGTTCCAGGCAAGTAGGGTTTGCCAAACACATCTTTCAACTGTTCACGCAATACCGCACCTTCCCCACTCGACTTGGGAGTGCCTTTGATCACGTAGCGGAAAAATCCGCTGTCTGCCTGGAAATCTGCCGGTTTGAGTAGCTGTTCAGGCTTTTGGCGCGCCAGCATTTCGGCGACACGTGGATCATCCACTTCTTGGGCATCCAGCAACGCGTTTTCATTGATACGCCATGTGTATCCGTTGCGGATGGCATAATCGTAACTATTCAATAACTCGCGCCCATTGCCAATGTGCAGCGGCGTCAGCGTGGTAATTTTCAGGCGGTACAGTTTATAGTCAGGCATCTGAGCCTCCCTTCCAGCCCAAAAACACCGCAAAACCGGAGCGGTAAATGGGATGGCTGATTTTTTCGCCGTTTTTGGCATCGTATTCCGGTTTTACATCGGGTGCGTTACCCTGTGGCTTGCCCGAGAGCAAGCTGCCCTCCGCCACCATCAAAACTGGCTTGCGCCTTTGGACAGCGGCTTTATCGGGAGTACGCAGCCACCCACGCACCGTTTCAAGGCGATATACCGTAGAATCGGCTTGCAGCAGCGCCACTTCCTCTTTTCGAGGATGATAGCGGCTGAGCAAATAAGCCCGTTCGTTGGGTTGGGGTGATGGAAAATCAGGGCAATGCTTGCCTTCCTCATAAGAAAACGCGCCATATCCGGCGGTACGCTCGCCGCCCAAGCCGTTTTCTCCCAATACTGGAAGAATGGTGGGCAGCTTTTCAACCTGTCCTGTCGCCCCAAACCACAAGCCGCAATCATCGGTAAAAACGGTGCGTGCCGCCTGGAACAGGTTGGGGGTGGAACTGATTCGATCCAACGTGACCCGTGAGATGGTTTGCATCGCCCAAACTTTTTGCACCCATAACGCGCGCGGTGAACGGTTTCCTTTTTTGTCTTTTGGCTCGCGAATCGTGTTTGGGAGAGCCTGGATTTCTTCTTCGGTTAACCAAAGCGCCCCGTTTTGAATTCCAAGCCCTTTGCCCGGCTTTTTGTTTTCTTTTTCAAAAAGATACTCATCCAGTTTTCCGCTTTTGAGCGCCTTTTGAAGCAGGCCCTCTGAAAGATAGCGAATCTTCTTGATGGTTTTTCCAGCGCCTTCGTTCTTCAAAACGGTCTGGCTAAAAACGGCGCGCAGATCTACCGGCATGGGATAAAAGCGCACCTGCCCTGCAAAAGGAAAAGCTGAAGTGACCCTAAAGGCCGGTTCTGCGTTTTCACCCGCCAGCAAATCTTTTACATCACGCCCCAGAATGTTCCAGGTATCCAATAGGGCCGCAAAAAGCGTATCACTTGGCACATAGGATAACGTCTCATCCAGGCTTTCCACTCCCCTCCCCACATGCAACCCATGCGGAAAAGACAGGTGATAGGGAATTAATCCAGGCATAGCGCCTCCTGTTATTTCAACACCGCTTGAATATCATCTTTCAGGCCGCCTTCAAAATCTCGCAAGGTGGGATACGAAAGGGCTTTTTCAGTAACCACATCGCTGGAAGCATCTTTACGTGCTCTGATTGTGATTTTGAAATTTTTGAACTGCACTTTGCCGGAGCCGCGTGAACCCAGGCCACCCAGGTAATCATCTTCAATTAGTTTTAAGCCTTCGATGGTCACTTTCAGGCGCTCAACATCTTTTTGCAGGCTGCAATCGGCACCATCATATAACGTATAAACCATTTCGGCGGGTTTCTTCTCATCCCCAAAGATCGCCCCGGCTGGCACACGTTCCATCTGGCGCGGGTTGGCTGCGCTGGTAACGCGGTCAATCGAAACTTCGGTCTTGACTTCGGAGTAAGGAAGGTCGGTTTGCGCATCGTTCAATCTTTGAGCGCTAATTTCACTGAGAAATGTATCGCGAACTACTAGGCGAGTCGGAGTGGCAAAATCACGTTCTCCAGGTACGCCAAAAACCTGGCAAACATCGCACTTTTGGTACTCGCTTTTTCCATTCGGATCATTATTGGCTCCACAAGAGTGAATTGAGCTACCCTTGCCAATATTCTGGTTTTGTTTCAAACCATTGTATTTTTCAACCAGGCTGCGCATCTTACCTTTTAAAGATGAGCCGGGAATATAGGGCCGGTTGGTCAGCTTATCGCGGATGACCGTCTTATCCACACCGCCGATTTCAATCCCGGCATCTGTCCCGCCGATATGCAGGCCGGTTACGGCTTCAATTTCAAACTGGATCAGCACGCGCCCAACCAGGCGGATTTTTTTGATTGTTTCTGTAGACATGGGAACCTCCATGAGAATTTAGATGATTGTAGATTTTCAGGTTACTTGCCTTTGTGATAGGCAAGAATCGCTTCAAAAAGTTGAACAAAACGCTCGAAGCGCTCTTTGCGGTTTGTTTTATCTTTTTCAGCATATACGAAGTCTAAAGCTTGATCCAACACGGTCGTCAATGCTCTGACTCCTTCTTTGTTTTCTTTTTTTGCGCGATATGCCAACTTGGGTTTAACCAGATACAATCGGCGCAACGCCTTATCAAAGTCAACAGATAGTTGTCCCTGGATTTGCCGAACTTCTCCAAATATCGCGCGAATCTGAGAAGTGGATAATCTATCGCTCTCTTTCCAAGATGGATTGACCAATTTAGGAGAAAAATCTTTGGCCTCATTAACCAAAAGCTCCACATCCCCATCAACGATTATCTTTTCCAAAGAATCCTTTGAAATTGTTGGAGTAGCCCCGCTGTTTGTTGAGCCACTTCCTTCTGAACGGTTGCCATAATTCTGGCGATTTTGAGCTTGATAGTTGCCCATTTTTTCTACTCCTCTTTTGAATAATTTCGTCGGATCAATTCAGCCCACCGCGCCGCCAGGCCAATCCATTCCATCATGGCTGGGTCGGCGTTAAATTTTTCGGCAAGCCTTGTTTCACTTTTAAGATTTCGTTTGAGCGTATACAAAATACGCCAGTTCCAAGGGCCATACAGGGTTTGCGGCCTTTCATTTTTACCCAGGTCCGTGCCTTCCCTGCGGCGGCTGGTTTCGGCCTCGGCATATTGCTCATAATGCCGTAGCAGGGTGCGCACCAGGGATTGATTGTCTAAGCCTTTCAAGTAAAGCATCAGCCCGTATGATGTATTCAAATTCTCAGCATTGTCATCCAACCCGACCCGCGCCCATTGTAAAGGTTGACCCAGGAAGCACAAGGCATCTTTTTCACGCTCACCACCGGCTTCATCCCACCATTTCAGGCTCTTGGCCTGTTCTTCGGCGCGGCCAGCATCTTCGGCGGCCTTGGCCAATGGGTATTTGTCATTAACAAGCACGATCCCGCCGCTGGCATGGATTCCGGGGTGGTTGGCCGCATATTTTGCCAGGTCGCGGCGAATTTCACGCGCCAGTTCAGCCATTTCATTCCAGGCTCCCACAAAGAACAGGTCATCGCCACCGGAATAAATGGCATAAACTTTATCCTGGTGTTTTTCAGCCAGCTTGCCCACCCAGCCTTCAAAATACAACCCAATCGCAGAACTCAAAGCCGCAATGCGGGAAAGGGTGGCATCACTGCCAAGTCCGCTTTCAAAGAGTTTGCCCAAATTATCCACATCCATGCGCAAGACACCCAGGCGTTTAATCCCTGTGGATTCATCCACTAGTTTTTCAAAAGGCTTAATATCGCCCTTTTTGAATTGCTGACCATCCGATGTTTGAAAATCATCTTCCAGCCGCGGTGTAGTGTTGACCATCAAGCGCCGAATAAGGATATGCCCAGGAGATTTTGGAGCCCCTGTCAGGGCATCATCACTTAATGCCCAAATGCGTTGCGTGTTTGCAGAAAAGTCAAACTTTTCTGTTGGCTTTGCGCGGAATCCCAAATCTTGCAGCGTTTCTTCCCATCCGGCAGAAACAACCTGGGCCGTCACCTGTTGCTCTGCACCAGGGTGGGGCAGCAACTCCCAACCGATATAGTTCGCATTGCGCAAGTCTTTCCCCAACGATTCGTAAGACTTGCAGGCCGGGCACTCGCGCACGCCCTCGCCGTTTTGTTTTTTATTGACTTCTGTGGTTTGGGGGTGTTCACGCCCACACACCTGGCATTCTTCATCTTCGTTGCCGCCGTGCCCCTGAGGCTCGAACAAAATCGCCAGTTCCTTTTCGGTCAACTCGCTGAAACGTTGGTTCTTGACCTTCGCCAGTTCACGTGCCAGTTCTCCCCACTTGCTGCTTAAAGGATGATTGCCGCTGGCGGGGCGCATAAAATCGCTGGCTTTTAGTTCTTGCCCCGCGATGGCAATGTACAAGTCGCCCTGGTGATGCTGGTAGAGAATTCGGCTAATTTTTTGGCGCAAATCATCCAGTTTGGTTTTGTCGCTGGCTCTGGCCAGGATATAAAAGTTGCCCCCACCGCCATAGATCAGGTTCGTGATTGGCAACCCCAACTCGCGTAGGGTAAAACGCGCCGCTGCTTCGGTCAGCAGTTGCAGGTAAAACGAACGTCCACGCAAGGCGCTGGTTGCCCCCTTGTTGGTGATGGTATAAATG
>JAKLPV010000221.1 GCA_022013685.1 Anaerolineae bacterium | reverse complement strand
AGAACGCCAACGATTGAGA
Organism: Anaerolineae bacterium; assembly: GCA_022013685.1. GTDB lineage: Bacteria > Chloroflexota > Anaerolineae > Anaerolineales > Villigracilaceae > UBA8950. The sequence continues at coordinate 9,988 of JAKLPV010000221.1, read as the reverse complement.
GAACATCGCCAACGATTTCGGCTGCATACTCGTTCTGCCAGACAATCCCAAGCCCAATTCAAGCGCATCACACAACAGTGGCTCAACCTTCATCCAAGCCCAAATTTATAGCAAGTTATGCGCTACTGCATTATTTCGTTTTCTCGGCATCGTGGGAAGGGAAATCAGATATTTATTTGATGAATGGATTTACAGGTTCGCAAGAAAGAATCACTGTAAACCCTGATTTTGATGTACATCCAAAATTAAATCATTCTAAAAAACAAATAGCCTTTTTGAGGTATAAAGAAGATAAAGGGGAACTTTATATAAGGGATATACCAAACGGTAGAGAAAAATTAGTTTCACCAAATGATGTATCTGTTTTTCCTGATTTTTTTTGGTCCCCAAATGATCGATGTATTTTGTTTACTGGACGGTCAATACAAACCCGAGAATTTACGGACGCATATTTGATAACAATAGATGGAATGATGGAGAATCTAACGCTTGGCGAAACTTCAGCATTGGGGTTTTATGCAAGCTCATGGAGTTCAAATGGTAAGTCCGTCTTGTTCTCAGGCCACTTGGATACAAGTTTAACAATTTGGCATACTTTTATTTCAGATTTGAAGTCCGAAAAAATTGCTGATTTGACAAAGAACCAATTTGGTGATTGGTCTCCAACGTGGAATCCTCGCAAAGATTTAATTGCCTTTATTGGTTTTTCAGATTTTATCAATACAGGAAGCATATTCCTGTTAGAACCGATTAATTTTACGCAAAAAGAAATTAAAGTTCCAAAAGGCAATCCTTCGATATTGAAATGGGCACCGAACGGAGAAAAACTCTTCTATGTTATAACTTCTGAACAAGGAGACATAACAACATATGATGTCTGGGTTTGGGATCTCATAACTGAAGAAACACGCATGATTATGTCATTGAATGAGGCCATAATTGGAATCAATCCTGTCAAGGCCAATCAAGTTATCGTATATATTTATTCTGCTGAAAAAGAAAACGTATCTGCTTACTTGGTTGATATTGAATCTGGAGACAACATGCTAATTGTAGAGGATATAGATTATTAGCAATTCTTATTACCTGAAATTTATCGTTGTTTCCTCGTTCGTGAATAATAGGATGAGCCATGCCCAACCTCCTCGAACGCCACTGGCCGAAACCGGCCCTGCTTCTGACCCTGGCTTTGTTTGCCGCGCTGCTCTTTGCGCCTGCTCTGGCGCAGGGATTTGCCACGCCTTTTATTATCCTGACCCTGGGTATGGGCATCCTGCTGTTGGCCCTGCGCCACTGGCGGGCTTATCGAGCCGGAAAACTCATCCGGCGCGAACTAGCGCGGAATCTCTTTGTCGAAACCGCCAGCCTTCTGTTGGTTTTCGTCCTGGCCCGTCTGGTCGGTGGGCATGTGGCAGGCTTCGTTCAAGAACAAGAACAGGGCGGATGGCTGCTGGCGCTGCTATCCGCGATTGTTGTCGGCGCGGCGGCGGGACTCGCTGTCCGCAAAACGTTGGGGCGTTGGGTCAAGGGGCAGGAATAGGGTGAGGCGCTTACGAAGCAATCTGCGTAATCTGCGGAAATGAACCCTTACGGACGGGGAGTTCGGCTGGGGGTGGGAGTGTTGGTTACGGTGGCAGTCGGTGTGGGGGAAACGTAAGAGACCGAGTAAATTTCAAGGTTACTAAAACTGACGTTCATGCCGAAGGGGCTGTCGGCGCTGGCAAAAATCCCCAACGTGCCGTTGCGAAAGACCGGATCGAAAACGCTGAACTGGTAATGCCCGTTCAGGAAAAAACGCATCTCGACGCCGGAAACCCAAACGCCAAGCGTCACTACTCCGGGCGCGCCGGGCGGCACGTCGCCGCTGAGCACCCACTCGCTGAGCGGGTAGACCACCGCGCCGCGCATCCGTTCGGCGCGGGTTTCACCCTTGCAGTTGAGAATGTAACGGTAACTGTCAAAATCGCCAGCCGCGCGGAAGAGCAGCCCGTAGGCGTCGCTCGCTTCGCAGCGGTTGACCGAAACATCCACTTCGGCGTAGAAATCGCTCAGGAAGAGTTCCTTGTGCAGGCTGGAGATGGTGGCCGGGGTGGTGTTGATCGCGATTGTGGCGCGGTTGCGCTCGATGATGACGCTGTTGCTGCCATCCCCGGCGGCTTTGGCGCGCAGCCAGGGCGCGGGGCTGGAGAAATCGTCCGTAAAAGTTAGGCTGCCCAGCCCCGGCAGGGGGATGGCGGTCGGAACGGCGGGGATCGTCGCCGAGGCGGTCGCGGTCGAAGTGGCCGGGAACCAGTCGATGGTGGCGCTGGGCGTGGGCGTGGATTCGGTTTCTGGAACGGGTTCCAGGCTAAGGGGAGTCTGCTCCTGCGCGGCAAGGCCGAAGCAGGCAGCCAGGCCCAGGGTCAGGAGCAACGTCAGGATGCGGTAAAAAATCGGTTTCATCCCCATGATTTTACCTTACCCCACCCAGCCCTCCCCCAAATTCGCAGAATTTGGGGGAGGTTCGGGTGGGGGCTATTTTGCGTAACGCGCGCGAATATTCGGGACGAGGTACTCGTCGAAGGAACGCTCGGCGTCGTAGGCCGGTTTCCAGCCCCAGTCGCGGCGGGCGGCGTCATCGTTCATGTCGATCGGCCACGAATCGACGATGCGCTGGCGTTTGAGATGCGGCTCGTAGCTGATTTTCGCGCCGGGGAAGTGGGTCTGGACGCGGGCGGCTATTTCTTCGGCGCTCAGGCTGAAGGCAGTGATGTTGTAGATCTGGCGGGTCAGCTTTTCGCGCGGGGCAGCCGCCAGTTGGATGACGGCGGTGATGGCGTCGGGCATGGCCATAAAGGGGATGGCGCTATCGGGGCGGACGAAGCATTCGTAGGCCTGGCCCTGGGCGGCGGCGTGCAGCATTTCGGGGCCGTAATCACTGGTGCCGCCGCTGGGGACGGTAAAGGCACTGATCAGGCCGGGGTAGCGCACACAGCGGAAATCGACCATGGTCGGCTCGGTTTCGGCAAGTTGTTTGTAGTGTTTGGCAAAATAGACGCCCAGGGTTTCACCGTAGAGTTTGTTGCAGCCGTACATTGTAATGGGGTAATTCCATTCCCATTCCTGCGGGCGGGGGTGTTTGGCTTTGTTGTCGAGGTTTTGCATCCCGAAGACGGCCACGGAGCTGGGAAAGATGAATTTGACGGGCTCGCGTTTCCAGTCCGATTGTTCGGCGGCCAGGTTGAGCAGGCGCATACTGCCTTCAACATTGACGCTGTGGGCAGCCATCGGGTTGAATTCGCCGCTGGTCGAGAGGATGGCGGCCATGTGGTAAATGGTGGTGATGTCGTAGTCGATGACCAGGCGGTCGAAGATGGTTTTATCGAGAATGTCGGCCTGGTAGTGGGTAGCCTTGCCGTTGAGCGCGGTGGGCAGGGGGCGCACGTCGACGGTCAACAGGTTGTCTGCGCCCTGGGCAGCAAGCTGCTGAATGAGGGCTTGTCCGACTTCTCCAGCGGCTCCGGTGATCAGGATCGATTTTCGACGCATGTGGGGGATCTCCTTGGGGATGAGAATAGGATAAAAAGTAGCGAGAAATAAGTTGGCTTATTTCTCGCTACAAGTTGCTTATTGGTTGGCTTCCACGATCTGTTCGCGTTCTGGGCCGACACTGACCAGCCGCACCGGGACCCCGGCAATCTTGCTGACCGCGTCGAGGTAGTCGCGGGCAGCCTGGGGCAGGGCCTCCCAACGGCGGATGGCGCTGACATCTTCCGTCCAGCCGGGGAGCTGTTCGTAGACCGCTTCGAACCCTTCCAGGTCGGTCGGGCCGAAGGGCAGGTCGGTATAAGTTTTGCCGTCCTTGGTGTAAGCGGTGCAGACTTTGATATAAGGCAGGCCGGAAAGAATATCGAGCTTGGTGATGACCAGCTCGGTCAGGCCGTTCAGGCGGGCGGCGTAACGCAGCAAGACGCCATCCAGCCAGCCGACGCGGCGCGGACGACCGGTGGTGGTGCCGTACTCGTCCCAGGGGTTTTCACCGGTTCCGCGCAGGCGCAGGGCCAGGTCGTCTTCGATTTCGGTTGGGAAGGGGCCGCTGCCGACGCGGGTCTGGAAGGACTTGCAGACGCCGCTGACGACCGCGTCGCGGGCGACGGTCATGCCCAGGCCCAGCCCGAGCAGGGCCGCCGGGGCCAGGGTTGATGAACTGGTGACGAAGGGATAGGTTCCGTGGTCGATATCGAGCAGCGTACCCTGTGCGCCTTCGGCCAGGACGGTTTTGCCAGCCCTGAGGGCAGCATCCAGTTCGGCGGCGGTATCGGCCACGAAAGGTCGGATGCGCTCGGCGTAGACGGCAAACTTTTCGAGAATGGGTTCAATCTCCAGTTCAGGGAAATCGAGCGAATCGAGACGGGTGTTGGCCGATTCGATATGTGCGCGCATCTTGTCTGCAAAATCGGGCAGGAGCATATCGGCCACACGCAAATTGGTGCGGGCGGCTTTGTCGGTGTAGGCCGGGCCGATGCCGCGCCCGGTGGTGCCGATTGAGCTTTTGCCGCGCGCCACTTCCATGGCCTGGTCGAGGGCTTTGTGGGCCGGGGTGATCAGGTGAGCGGCGTGCGAAATGCGCAAACGCTGCGGGCCAACTTCCACGCCCACTTTTTCGAGCGATTCGATCTCGGCAAACAACGATTCAGGGTTAATGACCATGCCGTTGCCGAGAATGGCAATCGGCTGCGGGTGTACAATGCCGGATGGAATGAGATGCAATTTGAATAATTGCGAACCAACAGTAACAGAATGACCGGCATTGTCGCCGCCATTGTAACGGGCCACAAACTCGGCCTGGCTGGCGAACCAATCTACAATTCGTCCTTTGCCTTCATCGCCCCATTGAGCGCCTACAACGATTTTAAGTGGCATGCTTTTGCTCCATATAGAATTTTGACAGGGTGATTATAAGCGTAAAGTGCTGGGCAATGAGTAATATCTGCGGCCTGATACCCGGCACTTGACCCCCAAAACACACCACTGTACGTGATATAATTTTTTCCATGAAACGAAAATTTGTGCTTGCCGCTTTTTTTGTCAGCGTTTTATTTCTGTTTAGTTTCGTGCTGACTGCCCAGGCCCTGCCCCCGGCGCAATTGCCCCAATTTGCCACCCCGACCCCTGGCGCCGATGGACGTATCATTTACATCGTCCAGGATGGTGATTCCTGCCTGCGCATCCAGTTGCTGACCGGTGTGCCGGTCGAGCAGTTGCGTGTGCTGAATAAGCTCGATGAAAGCTGCACCATTCAACCTGGGATGCAACTGGTCATCGGCATCGGCGCAGGATCATCGACTGACAATCCGACCCCCGGCCCAACACCGACCGAAATCTCGGCTGAACCCAGCCCTACACCTTTCCCTGGCAATGCGACCGTCTGTATCCTGCTTTATGACGATGTCAACGGTGACTCCCTGCGCCAGGATGCGGAAGTGATTATTGCAGATGGCGCGGTCAGCCTGACCGGCGTTTCCGGGCAGTTTTCCGAGGCTCGTGCCACAATTGCCGGTCTGGACCCAACCTGCTTTGAAGATGTCCCCGAAGGCGGTTATAACCTGAGCGCCGCCGCGCCCGAGGGATATTACCCCACCACCCAGCAGACCTATCGGTTGGATGTGCTTGCCGGCAGCGAATATTACGTTGATTTTGGCGCTCAGAAAGCGGATAACATCATTGCCAACCCGGGCGACCCTGGAACCGAGGGTGGTTCGTCCATGCTGGGAATTTTAGGCGGCATCCTGCTCTTGCTGGGAGTTGGCCTGGGCGTCTACAGTTGGAGCATCTTTGGCCGCAAACCTCCCATGCAGCAGCCCCCAAGGCCGCCAAGCATTGTCAGATAAAAAGCAAAGGCTTCCGAAATGGAAGCCTTTTTGTTTACCCTATCGGGTACTTCATCCTGCGCCCGCCAACCAGGTGCATGTGCAGGTGAAAAACGGTCTGGCCGCCATCTGGGCCGGTGTTGACGATCAGGCGATAACCGCCCTGCTGGATATTTTCCGCTGCGGCGATTTTTTGGGCCGCCATAAAGAGATTGCCCAGCGCGGCTGCGTCCGCGGCCTCAGCCTGGTTGAGCGATTCGATATGCCGGTTCGGCACGATCAGAACGTGGGTCGGCGCAACCGGCTGGGTATCGCGGAAAGCGGTCACAAATTCATCGCGATAGATGATTTCTGCCCTGGCTTCTCCGGCCACAATTTTACAGAAAATACAAGTGTGATTCATGTCTTTCCACAAATGAAGAAATCTTGATGTTAGATGAATGGCGCGCGCTTTGAACATTTTAAGGAACTGCGATTGCGCCATGGGTTGGCGCGCAAACAATATCGTAGTATTCCAATTCGGTAGCCCGCACCGATTCGGCGTAAGCGGCGGCTTCTTTGCCAATGTTGCGAACCGTATCGATGTAATTGCGGGCGTCCGGCGACCAGTAGCGCGGCAGGGTCAGCAGTGGGTCGCCGGCAGGCGATTCTGGGATATAGGAGGGGCGCATCGGGTCTGATGCTTGAGCCTGGGGAATCCAGTTGAACAGGAGCGGGCCGCGTGGGTTGACGGTAAATCCCAACTGGTAGTTAAACTCACGCGCAATCTGCACACCACGCAGGGTAAAACTTCCGCCCGGCCAGATATAGGCGATCGGCGTTTTGTTGAAGTATTTTTGCATCATCTCGAAGGGTTTGCCCAACTCCTGACGCATGTAGTCTTCGCTGGAATTGGCGGTGATGTTCTCGTTATGGATATACCCATGCGCCTGGTGATCGACCCAGCCTTCGGCTTCCAATTCGGCATTCTGCTGCCACAGGTCGGGGCGTTCATCGAGAGTGATGTACGAGTTGATGACCTTCCAGCCCCACTTCTCGTAATATTCGCGGAAGGTGTCATCGAAACTCTGGCGGAATTTGCGGTCATCGACGATCAACAAGACCGAACGCTTGGGGATTTTGGCATTGGTGTAGAGAAAATCGGCAGCCTGTTGCATGGTGATGGCTTCGAAGCCCTGATCATGCAAGTCTTTCATCAGGCGGTGAAAATCATCCATGCTCATATCGTGATAGACGCCGGTTGCGCCTGGGTTGGTCTCGCCCTGAGCAATGCCGTGAAACATGATCGGCATGATAACCGTGCCGGGTTCGGCCCTGGATGGGTCCCATTTGGCTTTGAGCACCTGGCAGGCGTCTTGAATATAGGCGCTGGGGATGTCGCCGGGGTTGAGCAAGGATGTTGTGAACCCATCCGGCAGGGCGGGCGGAGTTCGCAGCGGAGTCGGTTCCAGCGTGGGGGTCGCTGTCGGCGGGCTGATGGTCTGAGTGGGCGTAGACGCCGCAGCTTCGGCGTAGACGGTGGCCACGGCAGCTGTCATCAGGGCGGCCTGGTCGAGGGGCGGAGGAGTCGCGGCGGGTTGGCAGGCGCTCAGGAAAACGGTCAACAGGCCGAGGGTCAGAAAGATTCGGGTGGGGAAATGGGAAAAAATCATAGGTCGGATTCTAATCGATAAAGCGGGGATGTTCACAAGTTGCAGACATCCCCGCTTTTCAAAAAGTCCTGAGCGGAGCCGCTCGTTTCTAGCGCCGTAGTCGAAGGGCGATTCTTGCCAACTTGTCCTTCGACTGCGCTACGCTCCGCTCACACCGTCCCGGTGTCCTTCGGGAGGAACTGGTTACTGATTACTGGCAGTTACTCGCCCTTGATAAAGGCTTCGGTCATCGCCAGGCAGACGTCGTCTTTGAACTGCTTGGGCGGAGTCTTGAAAAAGTAGGAGGATGGGCCGATGATCGGGCCGCTCAGCTTGCGGTCGAGGGCGATCTTGGCGCAGCGCACGGCGTCGATGATGACTCCCGCGCTGTTGGGGCTGTCCCAGACTTCGAGCTTGGCTTCGAGGTTGAGCGGCACATCGCCGAAGGTGGTGCCTTCCATGCGAATATAGCACCATTTTCGGTCGCTCAACCACGGCACATGATCCGATGGGCCGACATGGACGTTGTCGGGATCCATAGCATAGGGAATCATGCTGGTGACTGCACCGGTCTTTGAGATTTTTTTGCTTTCGAGGCGCTCGCGTTCCAACATGTTGAGGAAGTCGGTGTTGCCGCCGAAGTTGAGTTGGTAGGTGCGGTCGATTTTTACGCCACGGTCCACGAACAGGCTGGCCAGGACGCGGTGCAGGATGGTCGCGCCAACCTGGCTTTTGATGTCGTCACCCAGAATGGGCAGGCCGGCGTCTTTGAAGCGTTTGCTCCAATATTCGCTGGACGAGATGAAAACCGGGACGGCGTTGACAAAGGCGCAGCCCGCTTCGATAATTTGCTCAACATACCATTTGGTCGCCATTTCAGAGCCGACCGGCAGGTATGAAACAACCACGTCGGTTTTGGTTTCTTTGAGCAGTTTGACAATGTCGGCAGTCGGGCCGGGGGCCTTGGTGATCACCCGTGACAGATATTTGCCGAGGCCGTCGTGAGTCATGCCGCGCACGACCGGGACATTCAGGTTGGGCACATCGGTAAATTTGACGGTGTTGTTCGGCTCGGCGAAGATGGCTTCGCTCAGGTCTTTGCCGACTTTGGTGGTGTTGATGTCAATACCAAGCGTGAATTCGATATCACGGATGTGGTAGCCACCCAGGTTGACATGCATAAGGCCGGGCACACTGGCGTTTTCAGGTGTGTTTTTGTAATATTCCACGCCCTGAACAAGCGACGAGGCGCAGTTGCCTACGCCGATGATCGCCACACGAACTTTTTTGTTGCTCATACGTTTCTCCTTGCAAGATTTTGAAATTTTCGCCCCTGTTTTATATCTTGAAGGGGCGCGAAATGGATTACTGCTATGCGGCTACAAGATGCCATCAAGAGGCCTGTGCCCGAATTTTGCTGAAAGGCAGTATAATCTTATTATCTCATGAAGGCAAACAGGTAACACTGATTCTTATGGCAGATCCAGGGTCTCAGAGAGATATTGACAGCCATCCAACCAGTCAGGCAGACTGGTTGCTTGAGATTTGTCGCATGCTAACCAGCGAAGTTGAGGTGGAAAGCCTGCTCGCAACAGTCTGTGGCGCGATGGGCGAACTAACCGGCTCCGAATCAGCTTCGGTTTTCCTGTACGATGATGAGGCCCATGCCTTGCGCTTTGTCTTTTCTTCAGACGGCAGCCATCGCGCGGCCCAGGAAATTCCCATTCCACTCGATGACAGCATTGCAGGGACAGCTTTTTCAGAGAATCGGGTTGTTGCAATCAAAGATGCATCCAAATTTCCGCGACATTTTAGGGACATCGACCAGAAGACCAGGAAAACCACCCGTTCCATCCTGGCAGTGCCTATCAACTATCGCGGTCAGGTTTTGGGAGTTCTTGAAACCATCAACAAAAGCGGCGGGCTGGATTATAACGGTGATGATGCCACAATTCTAGAGACTTTGGCTTCTTTACTGGCGCTTTCTTTCGAAAATGCCAGCCTTGAGGAAATCATTGGGAAAATAAAGGAAGAAGCCGCGCGTCTCGATAAGATGAAAACAGACTTCATTGCCATTACCTCGCATGAATTGCGCACCCCGCTGGGACTGATTATCGGGCATTCCACCTTTCTGCGCGAGATTGTTGATAACGAACACCATGACCAAATGGATACCATCATCCGCAATGCCATGCGGCTGAAGGAAATTATCGAGAACATGACCAGCGTCGATAACGCCCAGGCGGGGACAGCCGTGGTTCGCTCGCACGATGTCTCGATCAAAAAAGTCATTATCGATGTTGTTGAAAACATGCGCATCGAGGCCAACCACAAAAAAATCTCGCTGCGGACCGAGTTGGGCGAGTCTGAACTAATGCTCGAAGGAGATGCCGAGAAAATCGGTATGGCCATATTGAACCTGGTTAGGAACGCGGTTATGTTTACCAATGAGGCCGGGCATATACTAGTCACTGCCAAAGAAGTTGCCGGGCATATTCATGTCTCGGT
>JAKLPV010000220.1 GCA_022013685.1 Anaerolineae bacterium | reverse complement strand
CACACACCAATGTCGCTTCCGGGTAAAATTGTCTTTGGGTTCGCATGGCTCACTCCTTTTCACCAGAGTAAGTTTGCCATGTGAACCCCTTTTTTCAAAATCTTAGCAAGTTATGCGCTATTGCGTTTTTTGAAAAGATTTTCAAATTCGCGCACTTCCGTGTTTGTCCGCGTAATCCGCGTCCTAAAAAAATAAATCCCGCTTCCCAACCAAAGGAGGAACCGTGAAAATTGTTGTGTGTGTCAAGCAAACCCCCGATTCTGAAGCCAAACTGACGGCCCAGAACGGGCAGCCATCCTGGGGCGATGCGCCCCTGGTCATCAACCCTTTTGACGAGTACGCTGTGGAGGGCGCGCTCCAGCAAAAGGAAGCGGTTGATGCCAGCGTTGTCGCCCTGTGCATCGGCCCGGATTCGGCCCGCGATGCGCTCAAACATGCCCTGGCCATGGGCGCAGACGAGGCCATCCTGGTCAGCGACCCGGCCCTCGAAGAACTCGACTCGGCCGGCGCGGCCCGCGTCCTGGCGGCAGCCATCCAGAAAATTGGCGATGCCGACCTGGTATTTTTTGGCCGCCAGACCATCGACAACGGCACCGGCCTCGTCCCGGCCCAGGCGGCGCGCGTCCTCGGCTGGCCGCTGCTCAGCCTGGTCGGGCAGATGACCGTCAACGGTTCAGAGATCAAGGTCGAGCGCACCATCGAAGAAGGCAAACAGACCGCCCGCGCGAAATTCCCCGCTGTCCTGAGCATCATGCAGGGGGTTGGCGAGCCGCGCTACCCATCTTTCATGGGCATCCGCAAAGCCGGCAAGGCCGTCATCCCGACCTGGACTCTCGCTGAACTGGGCATTTCGGCCCCGGCCCGGGCCGTCCGGCGCGCTGAACTGCTCAACCCGCCCGTGCGCGACAGCAAGTGCGAAATCATCAGCGGCGAAAGCCCGGCAGCGATTGCCGAGGCTCTGGTTGAAAAAATCCTGGCGGAGAAAGTCCTATGAAAACCTGGGTTTATATCGATCACTTCAACGGCCAGCCTGCCCCCGCCTCGTGGGAAGCGCTTGGCCTGGCAAAAACCTTTGGCGAAGCCAGCGCAATTGTCTTCGGACAAAATGTCGAAGCGCTGGCAAAAACCGCATTGGAATATGGCGCGGATTCCGTGCTCTTGGCCGACGACGCCTCCCTGGCCGTTTTCAGCCCGGAGGCCTTCGCCAGCACCCTGGCCGCGCTCGTCTCGAACTCACCCCCGGCCTTGATCCTGTTTCCGACCACTTCCCGCACCCGTGAGCTGGCCGCCATGCTGGCGATCGACCTCGCTACCGGGGTTCTGGTCGATGTAACCGGCCTCGAACTCTTTGATAATCAGGTGACCGCCACCCGCCCGGTCTATGAGGGCAAATTGCTCGAAAAGACAACCTGCTCGGCCAGCCCGCAGCTCGTTACCCTGCGCGCGCGCGCCTTCCCCAAGCCGACTCCCGAAGCCGGACGCGTCGGCGAAATCAAGAAGGTTGCTGCCGTGGCGGACGGTTCTGTCACAGTCGAAGACTTTGTCTCCGGCGAGCAGGGAGTCAGCCTGACGGATGCCGGCGTGGTCGTCTCAGCCGGTCGCGGCGTCAGCAACGACCCTGCGGAAGGTTTCAAGCTGGTAGGGGCTTTGGCGGCCGTCCTGGGCGGCGCTGTCGGCGCTTCGCGCGCGGCGGTGGACGAAGGCTACATCCCGTATGCCAACCAGGTCGGGCAGACCGGCAAAGTTGTCTCGCCTGATCTTTACATCGCCGCCGGTATCTCGGGGGCCATCCAGCACATGTCTGGGATGCGCTCGAGCAAGCTGATCGTGGCGATCAACAAGGATGCCGATGCGCCCATCTTCCAGGCCGCGCGCTACGGCGTGGTCGGGGACCTGTTCACAATGGTCCCGGCCCTGACCGAAGCGTTCAAGAAGAAACTGGGCAAGTAATCTGTTTGTGTCGGGTAATGGAAATGCTATTTGAAGCCCCGTAACCATTCTAACTATTGATAACAAAAAGCGCCCTTTTTATAAGAGCGCTTTTTGTTCAATTATCTGATGTATCCAATCAAGATGGCGGGCTATCATTTTTTCCGAAAGGACGCTGCGTGTCCTTATACCGCTGTATTGGGCAGTTTTAATTGGATAGCGATTTGGGTTTCAATGTTAACTTCATCAATCTTTCAATTTTTTCAACAAGAGGAACAACGTTATTTCCATACTCACTATATGTTTTAGCCAGATTACCAGGAGCAATTTTTTTGATATTCAACCTTGTCACGTTTACAAGTTTGCCTAAAAGCCCGTCAAGTTCAAAACATGCAGATAGCAGTTCTTCGTTGTCAACAAAAATTTTCTTTTTTACTAGAAAATTATGATACTCGGTTGCTGCTCTTTGTGTTTCAGTGAATTCATGCCAAGTTTCTAACTCAATGTAAAGGGCGTCTTTATCAGTTGCTTTTAATAGTTGTTCTAACTCGTACTTCGAGAGAAAAGAACCTTCAAAGTATTGTGAAATTTCTTCATCTGATTTATCAGATAGAATCGGTGACTCTCTCCAGACACGTGTAAGTGCTGATGCCCTGCCAACTACCTGATGTATATGTTCTAATAGTAAATTTAGTACTTCTCGCGTCTCGCTACTTTGCACATTTTCCAATTCAAAGTTTATTCTTCTTGTTTCTGCTTGAAGATGTGCTATTTCGGCGTTGTTCTTTCGTTGAGATAGAATCGAGACAACCAATGCAGAAAGAATGCCACCTAAAATTCCCATCAAGCCAGCAAGCATTGTGTCCATTTAAAAATTCCTTCTGTGATAATTTATAACCGAACTGCCCATCGGCAGTCGTTACCGGCAAAAGCAGGATCTGGCGGACAAAGCCACCAGACGCCGAATCATCCGCGCCTGCTCTGGTGCTCTCGCGGGGAAGGGGGTGTTGGGTCCCTTTTTGCTATTAAGAGCGCTCTTTCAAAATATAAACCAAGCCCATTGGTACGGGACATTCTTGGATTAGTCTATCTCGAAGAAGCTCAGCAAACAAGGAATTTACTAATAAACGCAAAGAGTCAAATTCGCCCAATAATTCTTTCATCCATTTGAGGGCATTTTCGTCTTGTTGTGCGTTTACGCGCCATTCTAAGTGCCTGTAAAAGAAAAATTTATCAAATGCTTTTAGATTTGGGCAATCCCAATCAAGTGGTTCATTCGTTAGAACGTTTTCTAAAGAACAACCTGCCCCATGTAATAAATATTTCCATTCAACGCCCGATTTATCTCTCCAAGAACCTAATCCTGGTACTTTCATTTTCTCGGCATATTTTATGGCGTTAAATAACTCTCGCTGTCTTTCGTTGATGAGTTCTTGGGAAAACATATCAAGATTGCTTTTCCCATCGATACTTGATGCGCTAGAAACCCAGCCATAAGCACCGAATTTACCTATAGCATCCAAATCTAATTTTAGGTCAAGCATTGCTTGTACTACTAATTGTTGCCGTTCAATAAAATAAGCAATCGCTTGATATAGTTCTTGCTTGGCAAGGCTCCTTTTTTTTGCTAAATTCATGGAACTACCCTTTTATTGGATGGGCGGCCCAATTAAGAATTAGACCGCTACCGTCTAATAGTTTATAGGCAGTCAAAAAAAACATACTAAATATAGCACTTTTTGTGAAAATCATTTCCAACATATGGCCAAAATGGTCAATCTGTATGGAGACATATCAGTGCGCGGATTTCTGCTCGCTGGCGCTCGTCGAAATGACAAAATAAGCAATCTACTTTTTCAGAAGTTAAGTTTTTGCACCACAAACACCGCCCCCGCCAACGGCTAAGAAAAATGCTTGAAAATCGCACACGCCGCGACACTTGCGCCGCACTGCGTTTGTTGCAGTGCAGGTGAGCGGCAGTTCTCAGCATCCAATGTATATTACCCGGTGATCGATCGTGCGGGATGGCGTGTTGGGCTGTTTTTTGCCCTATAACACTTTTTCTATTACCAGTTCTTCAAATACTTCAATCAAGCTCAAGCGTTTTGCCAGCAGTGCTGAATTTGTATTCTCTACATTGTGACTATAAAAAGGTATCAGACCTTCTTTTTGCATATTTCCTGCCCAGGCCGTTACGGTCTGTTGAGCAAGTCCTTTTTGGCGATGATCAGCGTGAGTGAGAACCCATCCTTCTGCGGACTTGGAATTTTGTCGAGACGAAACACAAGCTGATAATATCACCCCTTCCTTTTCAATTGCAAAGACTTTGTCAGCAAGTCCATTGAAACCAAAAGTTATGATTTTGGGGTCATCTGGGCGGAAGCATTTCACGGCCTCCACATTTGCAAACCTGAAATTCTCTGGAAAGATATAAGTTTTGAAATGACTTGCCTTTGTGTGAATACCTGATTCTTCAAAAGCTTTAATAGCCGATTCTGTTTTGAAGGCTTGCAAATTATCTTTTGACAACTTGTGGCGGATTTCTTCTGAAATTAATTCATCAAAACAAACAAGGCTTTCTCCATCAGATGCGTGGGCAATAAGGACAAGGGGAAAATCATCCACATTTTGAGCGCGGCTTATTAAATCGCTGGAAACTCTTTTGACACCTTCAAGTTCCATTTGCAAGAACAGATATTCAAACGGTTTCATACCCATTGCTTTCTATGAATGCAGATGAACAAGCCAACGGCTTGAGCCACACAAGCTGCCTGAAAACACGTACGCGAAGCGCCTCACCACCATTTGGGTGCCCGTTTTGGATTTGTAAACTTTTGCTTCTCTACACCTTCGTTTGTTTTAGTGACCTGTCCCAAAATAAGGCAAGTCTTAAGACATCATGGATATGTTCGGCAGTGTGTTGATAGTTTTTGCTAAATACCCAATGCAGGCTCATGGAACCCCAACCTTGAACATCCTTGCTTTGATTCCATATTTCGCCTGTGAATTGCGACGCTAGTTTTACTTGTTCAAGCCGCAAATTCAAAAATTTCTCAAGCATAGATTCAACATTTTCTGCGCTGTTCCAAGTCATTTCTTCTGCATTTCTATCAACAAGCGGAGATTCGCCGCCTAGCCACTGTTTTATTCTGGGCAGTGCAATATTTTCTTCATGATAAAGCAGGTGAAAAACATGTCGAGAGGCTGTCCATTCGCCAAGCTGCTGAGGAGGCAGTTCGTTTTGTCTCTCGACTGGAACTTGCCTGACAGCCCATATAAATCCATAACCACTTGCTCGAAGTTGTTCTTGAAACCACTGAGAAGGATTCAGGTTTGCAAAATCAATTGCCATGTTCAATCCAATTCATCTCTCTGATTTGATGAGTAAGCACCCAATGGTTGGCGCTATCCAATGGTGGGCGGGAATTCCCGTAAAACCTTCAGGACGATGTGGCGGACAAAGCAGCCACCAGCCGCCGAATCCGCGCCTGCCCCGGTGTGGTCGCGGGGTTGGGGCCGCTTCATCCAATCGCAATCATGGCTTGCTTTTATCAATGCTAACGGTTGTGAGTATTTAGAATACCACGCAAGCGAAAGAGTTGCTCTCGTAGCGATTCTCGTTCGCGGATGTATTCCAGAGTAACCACCTGTGGTTGTGTTTGCTTAAGAACAAAATCGAGCAGTGCGTAATCGGCATCCTGTAGCGGCTCGTGCGCATCAACAAGACGCCCATCGCGCATTCTTGGGCCACTGACATGCACCTGTACTACACGATTTAGCGGTAAGCCGCTCAAATAATCATGTATATCTGCTCCCAACCTTGCGGCTGATATGCGGGCATGACCAGTGTCCAACAGAAAACCACAATTAGTCTCCTCGATTACTTTGTTAATTCGTTCGGTTTGCACTTCAAAATCATAGCCATCGAAGGGTAGCGGCTCTATATTTTCCAGAATCACAGGCACATGGATGGAACGGGCTAGCCTTCGCACTTTTTGAATAAATCTTTGCGTGGCTCGTTCAGGATTGGGTAGAGGCATTCGCCAACCCCGCCGTAACATCAGCCAAATCATACCAGGCAACCACATTGTGATATGCATCGATGCCCAAGGACTCTGAGTGCAATGCAGGTAAGCGGCTATTTTTGAAGCGGTACCAGGAATTAGGCCTACCCTCTCTATCAAATCGCCACCGTGAAAATGAAAAGGAAATTGTGGCAATGTTTTCCGATAATCGCCAATTTGCTCTACGCTGAACCACGACCCTACTTCGACAGCATCTATAGGTGCCTGATTATCGCGGAGTAATTCGAGCAAAGGATTGGAAAGGTCAGTGGTAAGTTGAATCACAAGAAATCTCGATTAAGCGGCCCAATGGTTTGCGGCTTACCCTGTGGGTACGCCACTCCGTGGTGCGGGCCCGTGTTTTGTTCATAAAACACCTTGCTTTTTAAATTTGTCCGATCTTTTCATTTAGAGCGGGTATGCCTTTTTGCGACTCGCTAGAAGTATATGGAATGGGACAATATAAACTTGATGAGGAAGGCCCAATAAACAAATTTCAATAGTCCATAGCGAAATGTTACCAGAGTAGCTGGGCTAATAACCTAAACGCACCATCTACCATAAGTAGGAGTCCTCCTACAAGCAAATACATACCAGCCGCCCTCATACTGAACATGTTTTTTGCAAACTCGTTTTTTGATTTGCTTTTTCTATTTCCAACTTCAAAAAGTTTAAGAACCAAAAACCCCAATAATTTTGGAATGTGTGTCGTTTTATTTGTCTTCAAATATAAATATCCGCACCACGCAAAATCCAATCCAATTCCAAATGCGAAAAGATTGAGGACTACGCTAACGATTGGGGTAATGTTAATAGTCATTTTTTTCCAATTAATATCTGGCGGTTTTCTGTGTTGACAAAATGAGCTTACCAGGAATTAGACCGCTACCATCTTAATAACTCATCGTTTGTCAAAAAAAACTGTACTAAATATAGCACTTTTTGTGAAAATCATTTCCAACATAGAACCAAAATGATCAGTCTGTATGGAGACATATCAGGGCGCAGATTTCTGCTCGCTGGGTCTCGGCAAGCTCGACCACCAGCGCTCGTCGAAATGACAAAATAAGCAATCTACTTTTTTAGAAGTTTAGTTTTTTCACCACGAACACCGCCCCGGCGAAAGCCAGGCCCAAAATGCCGGTGATGCCGGGCAGGATCCAGATCAGGGCGTTGCTGCCGAATGAGTCGATCCGCGCATCGAGCGGCTTTTCAGGGTCATAGCGGACTGTGACTTCATCGCCGGCCTCGTAGGAGGGCGGGTCGCTGCCCTCGGCCATTTGCACATTGCGCAGGCGGCCATCCCGGTCGCTAAAACGCACCACCGGGTAATGGATTTCGTTCAGCAGGCGGTTGCGGTTATTTTCGTCGTAGACAGGCCGCACAACCATCTCGACCACCACGCCGGGGGCGCTTCTTTCGCGGGAAATCTTCGAGATGGCGCTGCCCGCCGAAAGAATCGCAATCAGCAGCATCAGCGCTGCTACCCCGCCAAAGACCCACAAAATAATATTGAAAGCCGTATTCGACTCTTTTCGGATTTCTTCCCATTCTTTTTCGTCAAATTCAGGCTGCGATGAATCTGCCATCATTTGCTGAAGTTTGCCCTTGTCGCGTTTATCGGGGATGTCGTTCAGGTTGGTATAGGTGACGCCATCGACTTCAAACGAGACCGCTTCTTCGTTTTCCCAGTGCACCGAGTAAGATTTTTTGCTTGGCATGAAGACTCCTGAAGTTTATTCCTTCTTCTGTTCGCGCAATTTGCGCATTTGCTCGCTCAGTTCTTCAGCGTCTTTTTCCTGCTTGAAGAAGCCGTGCGGCTGGTTGTCTTTCTTGAACAACTGTATATTGCCGCGGCTCCAGCCGCGCACAATCGCAAATACCAACGCATTCGATAAAATCAAGATCAACGCCAGAATGACCAGCACGATCCATATTTTTTCAGGATTCATCTTTGCTCCTTGCCCCGGCCTGTTCCAGCAGGGCGGGTAACTGTGTCCACTCGTGCAAAACCGCGTCGGCGTCGTTGCTTTGCGCGCCGTTTTCGCTGACCAAAATCGAGAACATGCCCACCTGGCGGGCGGCGATGGTCGTGCGCGGCATATCGTCCAGAATGACGCAGCGGCGCGGGTCGGGGTTGCCCGCCGCGCGCAGGGCGATCTCGAAGGATTCGGGCATCGGTTTGCAGTAGGGTGAAACCGCCAAAATGTCGATCACGCCTTCGAAGCAGTCTTCCAGCTCCAGCGCGCGCAAAACCCGTTCTGCGTGGCGGCTGTCTGCATTGGTGAAGATAAATTTGCGGGCCGGGATGGCCTGTATCACGGCGCGCAGGCCAGGGTCCGGGGCGATGTACTCGCCAAGGGGCAGGTCGTGCACAAAGGCCAGAAAATCGGCCTTGTCGAGCGGGTATTCCCGTTCCAATCCGCGCAGGGCCGTGCCGTAGGTCTCGTAATAATGGCGTCGCAAGGGCATCACCCGCTCTTCGGGGATGGCGAGCCGTTCGCGCATGTAGATGTCGATGCGGGCGCGAATATCGCGCCACAGGCCGCACGAAGCCGGGTAGAGGGTGTCGTCCAGGTCAAAAAACAGGGTGCTGATCTTGGCAGACATCATGGATTTATTCTACCTTATCAGAACCCGTGCTGTGTACTCCCACTGTGTATTTGTGAGCGGGACGAGTATAATTTAAGCCATGGACAAATTTGTCGGTTATCGCTGTTCGCTGTGTGCAAAAGAATATCTGCCCGCGCAGGTGACTTATACCTGTTCTTGTGGCGGCAACCTGGATGTCGTGCTCGATTACGATGCGCTCAAGAAAAAATATCAGCCGGATGATTTGCTGTGCAGGGATGAGACCAACCTTTGGCGTTACCTGCCGCTGATACCGGTTTCCTTTCCCAAGATCGCGGAACGGACTCCCCTGAGCCTGGCGGGCGGGACCCCGGTCATTTTCCTGCCCCGGCTGGCGAAGAAACTTGGCCTGGAACAGCTCTGGCTGAAGGACGAATCGCGCAACCCGACAGCATCCTTCAAAGACCGCGCTTCGGCGGTGGTGGTGGCGCGCGCCATCGAAACCGGCGCCGAAGTGGTCGTGACCGCCTCCACCGGCAACGCCGGGGCGGCCCTGGCAGGCATGGCGGCGGCGGTCGGCCAGAAGGCGGTCATCTTTGCCCCCAAGACAGCGCCGCCTGCCAAAGTGGCCCAACTGCTGGTCTTTGGCGCAAAAGTCTTGCTGGTGGATGGCACTTACGACGATGCTTTTGACCTGACTGTGAAGGCCGCCGAAGAGTTTGGCTGGTACTGCCGTAATACGGGCTACAATCCTTTTACGGTGGAAGGCAAGAAAACCGCCGCATTTGAGATATGGGAATTCATGCGTCGTGAGTTGGGCATGGGGGGCCGAAAACCAACCGGCGGACTGGTGGCCCCGGTCAACAAACCGCGCCTGACGATTTTTGTCTCTGTCGGTGATGGCAATATCATCGCGGGCATCCACAAGGGATTTAAGGATTTGCAGGCCCTGGGCTGGCTGGATCACATGCCGTGCATCATTGGTGTGCAGGCAGAAGGTTCGGCGGCAATCGCAAATGCTTTCAAAGCCGGTAACGAAACGATTACCCCGGTCAGCGCAACCACCCTGGCCGACAGCATCAGCGTTGATTTGCCGCGCGATGGGGTGCGGGCGGTGCGGGCGGCGCGCGAAACCGGCGGGACGTATATCACCGTCTCGGATGCCGAGATTTTGTCTGCGATTGCCGAACTCGGCTCGCAGGGTGTTTTTGCCGAACCAGCCGGGGCGGCGGCTTACGCCGGTTTGGCGGCGGCCCAGGCCCAGGGGCTGCTCGACCCGGGCGCGCCCATTTTGGTGGTCAATACTGGCAGCGGGTTAAAAGACGTCCGCGCGGCGATGCAATCCGTGCAG
Source organism: Anaerolineae bacterium (assembly GCA_022013685.1). Lineage (GTDB taxonomy): Bacteria > Chloroflexota > Anaerolineae > Anaerolineales > Villigracilaceae > UBA8950. The sequence continues at coordinate 7,463 of JAKLPV010000220.1, read as the reverse complement.
GCCGCGCCAATCATCCAACCTGATCTGGAGTCGATCAAAAAACATTTATGAGTAACTGGAGCAGATCTTTCCGTTATCTGGTAGGCCTGTTTCTGTTGGCTGCGCTGGTCGGTTTTGTGTACTATGCGCGCGAGGCCATTCAACCGCTGATCGTTTCAGCATTTATCGCCTACCTGATCAACCCTGCGGCGGTTTTCCTGGCCGAAAGAACCCGGCTTTCGCGGCGGGCGGCGGTGACGATCGTTTACTTTACCGCCATTTTGCTTTTGTTTGCCGTCCCGGCAACGGTGACGCCCTTTTTTCTGGATGAACTAACCGGCGTTGGGCAAGACCTGTTTGACCTGCTGAGCCAGTTTCAGGCGGCGCTGGCCGAGCCGCTGATTTTTATGGGGATGAGTTTGGACCTGAGCGAAGTTGGGCGGGCCCTGGGCGGTCTGGAATCGCTGTTGATCACGCCCCTGCCTGAAGACGCTTTCTGGATCCTTGAGTCGACCTCGCGCGGGACGATCTGGTTCCTGGTTATCATCGTTACGGTTTACCTGCTGCTGGTGTACTGGCCCAACTTGCGCGACTCGTTGATTGGGCTGGCCCCTGCGACGGCGCAAGGCGAGGCGCGCGAGCTTTACCGCCAGCTGCGCGGGGTATGGATGGCCTACCTGCGCGGGCAACTTTTGTTGATGCTGGTGGTCGGGGTGGTTTTTGCAATTGCCTGGACGATTCTGGGCATCCCCGGCGCGTTTGTTTTGGGGGTGATCGCGGGCCTGTTTACGCTTGTGCCTGATATCGGCCCGATTCTGGCGGTGGCGCTGGCAATGGGCGTGGCCCTGCTCGAAGGCTCGAGTTGGATTCCGCTCTCGAATGCCTGGGTGACGGTGATCGTCTTCCTGGTTTATTTTGTCTTGATCAATCTCAAGAATATGTGGCTCAGGCCCGTTATCATGGGGCGCAGCGTTCACATGAACGAGGGCCTGATTTTCGTCGTTATCCTGATGGCGACCATCTTGAATGGGATTTTAGGCGCGCTGCTGGCTGTGCCGGTGCTGGCTTCAAGCCTGATCATCTACAATTACCTGCTGCGCAAAGTGCTTGGGCAGCAGCCTTTTGATCAAGAATCTCCTTTTGTCCGGCGTATACGCCGCACGGATGAGACCTCGTCCACCCGGCCTGCGCGCCGGTTAATTAAAAAACAGAACAGGAACTGAACCCATGTCCGTTACTTATTCGATCATTGCCCCGATTTACAACGAATTCGAGAACATCCCCGCGCTCTGGCAGCGGGTGCGCCAGGTGATGGATTCGAGCGGCGAACCCTGGGAACTGATCCTGGTGGACGATGGTTCGAGCGATGGCTCGAGCGAGAGCATCCGAGAACTGGCGGCAAGTGATGCGCGCATCCGCCCGGTTATCTTTGCGCGCAACTTTGGCCATCAGATTGCTGTCACGGCCGGGCTGGATTATGCGCGCGGCGAAGCCATGGTGGTGATTGATGCCGACTTGCAGGATCCGCCCGAAGTGATCCTGGAATTGGCGAAGAAGTGGAAAGAAGGCTACGAGGTTGTCTATGCGGTGCGTTCTGAGCGTGAGGGCGAGAGCTGGTTCAAACTGCTAACGGCTTCCTTGTTCTACCGCCTGATCTACCGCATTACAGATGTCAAAATTCCGCTCGATACAGGCGATTTTCGCTTGATCGACCGCAAGGTTGTGGATGTGATGAATTCGATGCGCGAACGCCACCGCTTTTTGCGCGGCATGTCTTCGTGGATCGGTTTCAAGCAGGTGGGTGTAAACTATAAACGCGCGGCGCGTGTGGCGGGGGTGACGAAGTACCCGTTCAAGAAGATGCTCAAATTCGCCCAGGATGGCATTACCGGTTTTTCGTATTTCCCGCTGCAAATCGCTACCTACCTGGGCTTTATCGCTGCCGGTTTGAGCGTGGTTGCCATTCCTGTGGTGGCTGCTTTGCGTTTGGCCGGGTCGCATTTCTTCGAGGGCCAGACCACGACCCTGATCTCGGTTCTGTTCCTGGGCGGGGTGCAGTTGATCTCGCTGGGAATCCTGGGCGAGTACATCGGGCGCATCTACGATGAGGTCAAGGGCCGCCCGCTGTATGTTGTCCGCGATGCGCCGGATTCAGTGACCAGTAAACAGTAAACAGTGTTTGATAGGAAACATCCCATTTTTCTGTGTGCTATACTTATTTTAGTGAGATACGCAAAGAATGTAACTTATGGAAGAAAAACAATTTCCTAAAATTGATCGAACCGCTTTTTCGATAACAACCTTTGAAGATGCAGAACGAGAAGACCGTGAATATTGGTTTTCCCGTTCTCCTCGTGAACGTTTGATTCACATGGAACTTTTGCGGAGAATTAATTATGGAAATCGTGCTTCCGCCCGACTTCAAAGAGTTCTTGAAATTACTGAACGAACATGATGTGCGTTATTTGCTCATCGGGGGGTATGCAGTCAGTTATCATGGCTATGCCCGCGCAACCGAAGATATGGACATTTGGGTTGCTATCCACCCTGAGAACGCCCATAAGATTGTGAATGTGCTGAAAGATTTTGGTTTTGATTCTCCCGATTTAACGGTTGCGCTTTTTCTGCAAGAGGATAAAATCATTCGAATGGGTCTGGCGCCTATCAGACTTGAAATTACCACATCCATATCAGGGGTTGTGTTTGATGAATGTTATGCTAATCGTATTCTTGATGAGATTGACGGTATAACTGTGAGCCTGATAGACCTTCAAAGCTTGAAGGAAAACAAAAAGGCCAGTGGAAGGGCAAAAGATATGGCTGACCTTGAAAAGCTACCCTAATGTTTTGAACAGAGATGCAAGGAGAGTGTATCTGCACTCTCCTTTTTTATTGCCGTATTTTAAGTGTGGTATATGCGGCTTTACGTAATTTTCCCATCAGGGCGAAGGCGTGGAATAGGAAACCATATTTCTTGGACATTAGTTTGCGCACGTGTTCCACCGTTTCGGGTGAATCGTCGCGGCTGGCGCTGGCGGGAACCCAATCTGCGAGCGGAGCGCCATCGCCGCGCGAGGGGGCGATGTTGACCCTGCTAACGTTGCGCACTCGTTTGGCTTTGCCAGAATCGGTCTGAGTCCAGATATAGAGAACATCGCCATCCTGAACGAACCAGACCGGGGTCTTGACGCCCTGTCCGTTCTTGCGGAAGGTTTCGAGGTTGAGGTATTGTTGGTTTTGGAAGGTAGGGAAGGGCATTTGGGGAAGCTCCGAAAAAGGGTGAGTTGTAATTGGTAATTGGAAGTAGAAATTACTACTTTCCAATTACCAATTACTTTTATGGAAGACCTTTGAATCCGCGCACTTTCCAGGCATTGAATCGCTCCCAGCCGAGGTTGGAGAGCATCAGGGTCATGCCGAATCCGATTAAGACACAGGTGATGAAGAAAAACGCTACTTCTTCAATCGGGAGGATGCCGAAGAAGTTGATTCCGAGCGTCTGGTCTTTCGAGATTTGCCAGGTGGTGGCATTCAGGGCGACGATATCCATCAGCGACAAGTACAGGCCGGGAACGAAAATTGTCCAGAAAACCAGCTTGCGATAGTGCCAGAGAATATCCGCGCCGAACAGGAATTGGGGGATGATTGGCGGCAGCGCCCAAAAGAAGATGATGCCCAGGTAGTTCCATTCGTCGCCGGCGAAGAAGAATTGGATGGTAAAGAAGGCCCAGGCGGCCATAAGTATTCCGGTTGACCAGTAAACCAGTTTTCGGTCGCGCTGGAAGGTTTGGGGCGCGGGCAACGAAAGTCGCCGGGCCAGGAACCACCACCACAGGCCGACCATGATGGTTTCGATGATGAAAAAGGTGTATTCTTCAATCGGAACGTAGCCAATCGTAATGCCGGTAACCAGTTCCGGGTTGTAGTACCAGACGCCGGTGGCGACCAGGTAGTTGTCCCAGGGGGTGGTGTAGATCAGCGCGATGAGAACGTGCGCGGCGATGATGAGCGGGATTTTCCTGGCGTCGAATCCGGGCGTCGGGCGATTGGCGCGTTTGTCCAGCCAGGTGATGACGAGCAAGACCAGGATGGGAATGATTACAAAATAGGCAAGGAAGGCAAAGTAGGTCATGGCGATTGGAGTCCGACGACTCCAGTCGTCGTATTGTTTGAGTTATCTCCAACGTCTGGAGACGTTGGAGTCTGGCGGCGGTTGATTTTCATAAAAACTCCCGGCCTGGGTTCAAGGGTGGCACCCATGTGCAGGTAAATTTTTTCGGGGTGGATCGGTTCAAAGTCGAAGCGCTCGAGCAGTCGGGCGATCACAATCCGCGCTTCGGCCTGGCCGAAGGCGGCTCCAATGCAGGCGCGCGGTCCGCCACCGAAGGGGATAAAACTCATAGGGGGTGTTGCCTGCCCCGTGCTTCCCAGCGGGGTTCGTCCGCGGGCGAAGCGCTCCGGGCAGAATTGATCGGCGTTTTCCCAGATGGACGGGTCGCGCTGGGTCAGGTAGATCGAATAGAACATGCGCGCCCCTGTCGGGATGGTTTCGCCCTCGCCAAAGGTGACCTCTTCGGCGGCGATGCGGTTGCCGATATGGATGGGCGGATACAGGCGCAGGGTTTCTTTGATGACTTCATCGAGCAGGCGCGGGCGTGAATCTGCTTCCGATTCGTCCAACTGGCGGACGAGGCGGGCGTGGATCTCGGGATGTTGGCCGAGCAGGGCAAAGACCCAGGCCAGCAGGGCGGTGGATGTGTCATGTCCGGCGATCAGCATGGTCAGCATCTGGTCGCGGATGCGCTCACCGGGCAGGCCGGCGTCGATTAAGTGTTGGAGCAGATCGTTGGTAATTGGTAATTGGTGATTGGTAATGGCTGCGCGGCGCTTGGCGATGATTTCGTAGAGATAGGCATCCAGCGTTTTGAGATGTTTTTTGTAGCCGGGGCGCGGAATTTTCCGCCACAAGATCCACGCGCCCGGGGAAATGTAGTCGATGGCTTTTAAGATCGGAGTCCAGATGCGGGGCAGGTCGTCCCAGGCATCCACGCTGAAGAGCGCCTCCATCACGATCAGCAGGGCGATCTTGCGGCCTTCGACGAGCATATCCACCGTTTGGCCATCCTGCCAGGTTGCTGTAACCCGGTTGGTCTGGCGCAGCATCAGGCTGGCGTAGGCGGGCAGTTGGCCGGGGTGCAGGGCGGGTTCCATCAGTTTGCGGTAGCGGTCGTGCTCCTCGCCATCGGTGACGAGCACACCATGGTCGAGCAGGTCCGTGACCGGATCGTGGTTGCGCCACAGGAACTTGCCCCGCTCAGTGACGAGCACTTTGCGCACCGCTTCAGGCCCGTAGACGATGTAGGGCTTGAATCCCGGCAGCGGAACCTGGAAAAAGCGTCCGACCCGTTCGGCCATAACGCGCAAAGGCCCGAGCGGGGATTTTTCTGCGATAAATGCTTTCAGCACGGCCAGGCCGGTTTGCGGATCGGAGGAGGTGTCAGGTTTCATGTGTCAGGTTTCAGGTAAGTAATTTGGTGAAGAACAGCACCAGGTCATCGTCGACCGGGACAGACTGACCATATTGGACAGGTTTCCCGCCTGAAAATAGGCCGCGCCCATCGGGGAGGTAGCCGCGCCGGGCGTACATGCGCTGGGCCGAGCCGTAGTCGGCGGTCATGCCGACGCCCAGGCCTACCACGGGGCTGACCCTGGCGATCCGGTTTTCGGCTTCGTCCATCAGCGCCGCGCCAATTCCCTGACGGCGGAAGCGCGGCAGAACGTTGAAATCGACGATTTCGGGGATGTTCGCCTCGCGAAAGGGCGGATAGTGCGACTGCCAGCAGATGGTGACGTAACCGGCGAAATCCAAAATCGGGAGATTTTGGACTCCAGAATAGGCGACCAGGACGACCCGTTGGCCTGCCTCCTGCTCTGACAGGTATTGCTCATACTGCGAGGCGGGTTTGTTCCAACCCAGCTCGGCAAAAGCCGCGGCGATGGGCGGAATATCTGATGATTGTAAAAGGCGGATGGTGAGCATGGTGATTCCTGAAAGTAGCGGAGTGTTTGCTTTCCACTTTCTATCGGCGAGCGTTAATGGATATCATTGAAAGTAAACGTTCAAATATAGTTTGATGAGGTTGTGCATTAATTACGAGTAATCCTAACTTTTCTGCTTCTCGAGCGAGCCATTGCCCATATAGCCAACTGGCATGGGCAAAACCCTTTTGTTCTAATTCGCCGCCATCATTGAAACCGCGTCCGCGAGAGCGCAGATTATTTAAAAGCTGCTCTTCATCCTGCTCAATAATAAAGATCGAACACACATCTTTTTGCTCGAAAATTTGCTTATCTGCTAAAGGAAGAATACCATCACCTTCGATAATAATTGGGCCTACGCTTGGGACTTTAATATGATGATCGACAATAGCATTCAGCGGTTTAGCCATTGCCTTGCCAACGGTAATCCAATCAGCATAAATAGATTGGGAATTTCTCCATTGTTTGGCCTGGTAATTGAGAAAAATATGTAATTCTGGGTTTGTTTCAAATGTTGTAACTTGTTGTATTGCGATTCTTATATCATCCAACAACAAAAGGGGTGTAGAGATGTGTTTTGCCAGTTCACGGGCAACTACTGTTTTGCCAACGCCAGAACTACCGCCAATCATAAGAACTTTCCATTCAGGGCTGTGTATGTTATTCATATTTGAAAATTCGCTATTTGAGCAAGGAACTGCCGAACATGGATTTTGAAAGAGCATAAGCTGCCAGCGTCCGGTCTTTGACCTGCTCGCGATCAACGATCGGTTTTTGAGGGTAGCCCGGTGCTTTGAGTTTTTTCTCCCACGGGGCGTGGATGGCGTCTGCGGGCAGGTGCGCCAGTTCGGGTACCCACTTGCGGATGTAATCCCCGTCCGGGTCGAATTTTTGGCTTTGCAGGATCGGGTTGAAGATGCGGAAGTAAGGCGCGGCATCGGTGCCGGTTCCGGCTGTCCACTGCCAGCCGCCGTTGTTGGCGGCCGGGTCGCCGTCCAGCAGGTTGTCCATGAACCAGCGTTCGCCCCACTGCCAGTTGATCAGCAAATCCTTGACCAGGAAGGAGGCCACGATCATGCGCGCCCGATTGTGCATCCAGCCGGTTTCGCTCAGTTGGCGCATGGCGGCATCGACGATTGGCATCCCGGTGCGGCCCTCTTTCCAGGCCTGGAAATCGTCCGGATCGTTGCGCCAGGGGATGTTTTGCAGGGCCGGGTTGAAGGCCTGGCCGCTGACGCGTGGGATATGATACAGGATCGCAATATAGAATTCGCGCCAGATGAGTTCGTTTAACCACGTTTCCGGGCCTTTTCCTTTAAACGTTGAACTGCCTGCCCTGACTGGCGAAGCCGTGCCGAAGGGTTGAACGTTTAACGCAGTTTGAGCGGCCTGGCGCATGGAAACCATGCCGAAGCGGATGTAGGGCGACAGGGCGGAGGTGCCGT
>JAKLPV010000219.1 GCA_022013685.1 Anaerolineae bacterium | reverse complement strand
TTCGCGCAGCCGCCGCAAGATTTCTCGTATGTCCATGTATTTCAGCCTTCTTTGCACTGGTTTCCTCCGGGCAGTTTTTTTGTGGCCCGCGAGGATAATTCGATTTTCCCACTGTGCAAAGTGGCGCACTTTGGCCGAATACCGGTGGCGCACTTTGGCCGAATATCCCTGGTGCATTATAGGGCGAAGATTGACACAAAGACGGGCGCTCCCTTGGGAGCGCCCGTCTTGTCTAACGAAACCAGCCTGGCAGAGCTGTTTTAACCAAAAGAAGCGATTGCCACATCCAGGTCGGTGAAAATCTCAAATAATCCGGTGAAACCGACGGTTTCGAGGGTTTGTTGAACCCTTTCCGAAAGGCCGAAGAGCTTGACATGCTCCTGTTTTCCGCTGCCGCGGTCGCGGTCGATGGCGCGGTAGGATGCCCAGCCCTCTTCCTGCCCGGCTCGTTTTTCGCCACGGAAGATCAGCGCCGCGCGGTGCAGGGCCGAGATCCCGGCGCTGCTGATGAAGGTTATCTCGCTCATGTCGAGCAGCAGGTTGCGCCGTCCGCTGTCATACAGCTTTTGAACCTCATCGATCAGGGCCTCGTAGTTCGACCCATCCAGTTTGCCTTTGATATGCAATGTAACGAGTATTTCAGAGTTTTCGGTGAGGGTCAGATCCATGGCTACTGTTCCTTTCAGGATTATTATACGATAAACGCACTCTAAATAAAATTGCCTTCCATCCCCACAAGCCCAAATAGCCCAGCAGCGCCCCGGCCAGGTTGGCCAGGATGTCGAGCCAGGTATCGAAGCCGCTGCTGTCGAACTGATAGCCCATCACGTATTTCGAGACGAACTCATACAACTCCGAAAAAACGCTAAAAAACGAAGCAAACAGCAACAGCAGGATCAAATTGGCCGCCAGCAAAGCGGGTTTCTTGTCACGCAGCGGGCGCAGGCTGACGATCCCTGGCCCGTTTTCCAGATCAAAATTAAGCACAAAATACTCGTAAACCAGCGCGATGGCGATCCCGCCGCCCAGAAAATGTAAAATCTTGTCGTTGAAGATCCAGTATGGGATCAGCCGAAAACCAAAAATCACCAACGCCGCGCCCACCAGGTATCGGTAGGTCGCGCGCTGGTGATTCCACGGGCGGGATGGCAGTACATCGCGCAGTATCGGCAGTTTGAAGACCGCCAGCAGCAACGGGGGCAGCATCAGGGCATAAACCATGAACAGCACCCAGGCGATGTTATAGATCGGTTCGTACCACGAAATATTTTCGAGCAGGTAGGCCAGCGGGTCGAACAAGGTTAGTTGTTAAAGCGGATGTTGAGCACATCGCCGTCTTTGACGATGTATTCCTTGCCTTCGAGCCGCAGCTTGCCTTTGGCTTTGGCCTCGACCAACCCGCCCAGGGCGATCAGATCGTCGTAGGCGGTCACTTCGGCCCGGATGAAGCCCTTTTGCAGGTCGGAGTGGATTTCGCCGGCAGCTTCGGGAGCGGTCGCGCCGCAGCGCACCGTCCAGGCCCGGCATTCGTCGGGGCCGACCGTGAAGAAGGATTGCAGGCCGAGCAGGTCATACGACAGGCGGATCATTTTGTTCAGGCTGGGTTCGTCGATGCCGTATTCTTCCATAAAGAGGGCTGCGTCTTCGGGGCCGAGTTGGGCAATTTCCATTTCCAGTTTGCCCATCAGCGCCACCGAAGGGTGGTCGAGCACCAGGTCGGGGGCTTTTTGGCCCTCACCCTGGTTGAAAACCGTCAGCACCGGTTTGCGGGTCAACAGCCCAAAGCTGGCCAGTTCCCTCAATTCGTCGGGAGTAAAGCTCAGGCTGCGCAGCGGCTGGTTCTCGTTCAAAGTGGCGAGCAGCTTCTCGAACAGTTCGGTATGGCGGGCGTTGAGAGTCTTGTCCGTCCCGCCTTTTTTGCGCTCGTCGGCCAGTTTTTCCAGCTTGCGCTCAACGGCGATCAGGTCGTTCAGCAGCAGTTCGGTCAGCATGGCTTCCAGATCGCGGGCCGGGTTGACCGAACCGTTGGGGTGCGGCACGTTTTCGTCGCTGAAAGAGCGCACAACGTGCAGGAAGCCGTCCATCTGGGTCAGGGTGTTGAGCAGGGTGCCCGAGATGCCGCTTTTGCCGGCGGAACCGTCCAGCCCGGCGATGTCGGCGTAGGCCACCTTGGCGTAGATGGTCTTTTTGGGGTTGAACATGCCTGAGAGCTTATCGACGCGCGGATCGGGCACATCGACAACGGCGTTGTGGACTTCGATGCGCCCGGCCGAGGCGTTGGTGGGCGTGTTGTTGCGGGTGAGCGCGTTGAAAAGCGTGGTTTTTCCTGATTGGGGTAATCCAATAATTCCGAGTTTCATCTTGACCTTATAGTTGAGAGTGGTATACTTGCGGGCGCTACTGAAGTTGTTTTTGCCGGAGTGGCGGAACTGGCAGACGCGCACGACTCAAAATCGTGTTCCGTAAGGAGTGAGGGTTCGATTCCCTCCTTCGGCACCAATTGTTTCATGATTAGTCACAGGATTATACCCGACACGACGAAAAAGCCACCCAATCAAAGGGTGGCTTTTTCGTCGGTTAATTCTGGTTAACGTAACGTTTGTGCAACCGGAAGGCAAATTGCTTTAAAACGCAAAACTTGAACTTTTACAATTGAGTGGTAAGCCAGTATGCTCGATGTAACACTGCGGAGGCTTACCATGATCATAGATCAGCCGGATACACTTA
>JAKLPV010000218.1 GCA_022013685.1 Anaerolineae bacterium | reverse complement strand
AAATGCTCGAATTGCGCGTGAACGTCTTGTATAATTTCTTGTGAGTTGGAAGCCATGGTTTCTTTCCTGAAAGTGGTTTGCGGAAACTCACTTTACCAGATTGAGACCTGGCTTTCAACTCAAACGAAATGCACCCATATGATTTCATTGGCAGTAAGCATCAGGGATATCCATACGAAGAATTGGTTTGGCGCATTGTCGGATTTGGGTTGATTTTGTTTACTTTTGGAGGCATTAAAAGCTATTTTGATCTATATTTTGACCTGCTTTTCAAGTAACAGATGCAAACAGCGGATACGGCTTCACCAATGAATATCAAAGTCAAATGACAATTTATCTGCGTGAGGAATACCATTCCTGATAAAAAACGAATTGGAGGTCATATAATGCAAAAACTCATACATATAGTTACTGTTTTGCTGTTCATCTCCATATTGACAAGTTGCAGTGAATTGACCCCAATAACTTTAACGGCTACATCCCCAATGAAAACGGAAGCATCTATTTCTCGTATGACAGCAACGCTCGCAACAACCCCAACAGTAAGTAGCACTGCTGGTGTCGCGACCCTGGTAACACAGCCTGCCTTTGCAGCCCCCCTAACTCCCGTTGAATATTCATTTTCGCAAATCAGACCAGTACCAAATGGTGACACAAACACGATATGGACGGCTTTTTGGCAAGAAGATGAAAATTTGATTTACTACGCAGTGATTAGGGGTGACAATTATGAAAACCTTGCCTGGTTTGTTGCTGATATCAGGGACGCGCCAAGTATAAAGGAAAAGCAGCTTCTATCCGCACCTCCCATCTTGTACTCACCAATTCCTCTTCTTCAAGCCAAAAATCAAAAATATCACGGCGCAGTTTCCCCAAGCGGTCGTTATCACCTAAAATATTCCAAACAGAATCGTATCATATACATTTACGATACCCTTAATCAATTGAATTTTACAGTGATGGAGGAAACAGGATATTCGAATATTAGGGCCGCTTACTGGGCAAAAGACGAAGACAAAGTAATCTTTGGAGCAGGTGGACACTTCGGCACCTTCATTTATCTATATGATTTGAAGCAACAAAAATTGGTTGAAACCGAGGAATTGCTTGGCCTGGGGGAATCTGACCTTTATGACTTTGACCTTTATGAGTGGTCGCCTTCCCCCGATGGAAAGTATATTGCGCGTCTGGACCGGCAAGAACTGACAATAGTTTCATTGAATGATAAATCAGACAATAGAATTCCTGCAGACCGTCAATTTCAAAATCTGCGCTGGAGTGGTGATAGTAAGCGTCTTTATTTTTTCTATGGAAAACCGGGAGAGTACAGTTCCAACTTTCAGGCTATTGGGTTTTATGATATTTCAACAAAGACAACCGGAGATATTATTGAGTTATCAATGTTAAATGCACTCGACAATGGCAGTTTTTTATTTTTGGGTTTGTATCCAGGCGGTTATTCATCTTTTGATGTGTCTCCAGATGGAAAACAATTTATATTTTGGGGTGGCGACAATATTTGGCTTTTGGCGTTACATTAGTTAAATGAGTATCCAGCCCAAATTTTTCTCTCATCAAAAAACCGAACGGGATGATGTAGAATTGTCCAAACAACTTTTTCAAAATGAAGGAGACTTATGAACGAGGAACTTTTTAACGCTGCTGAAGCGTTGACTTTTGACGATGTGTTGGTCGTGCCTGCGTATAGTGAGGTCTTGCCGTCGGAGACGGATGTGCGCGCGCGACTGACGCGTGAGATTACATTGAATATACCGCTGCTTTCGGCGGCGATGGATACGGTCAGTGAAGCGCGCCTGGCAATTGCCCTGGCCCGCGAGGGCGGGATCGGCGTCATCCACCGCAATATGTCGCCGGAGGCCCAAGCCGCCGAGGTGGATAAGGTCAAGCGTTCACAGGCCGGCATGATCAGCGACCCGATGACCTTGCCGCCGACAGCGACCTTGCAGGATGCCGAGAATTTGATGGCCCATTATAAGATCAGCGGTGTGCCGATTGTCGAGTCCGCAGGCGACCTGGTCGGGATTTTAACCAACCGCGACATCCGTTTTGTCGAGCAAAAAGATTACGGCAAACTGGTCAGCGCGTTTATGACCAACCGTGAACGGCTGGTGACAGCCCCGGTGGGGATCTCGAACGATGCGGCCAAGGTTTTGCTGCAAAAGCACCGTATCGAAAAGCTGTTGTTGGTGGATGAAGCCGGAAAATTGAAGGGTTTGTTAACGGTCAAGGATATTTTGACTGAGATCGAGCATCCGTATTCATCCAAAGATGGGCGCGGAAGATTATTGGTGGCCGCAGCGATTGGCGTGGGCGCAGATGTGGAAAAGCGCGTCGGCCTGATGGCGGATGCCGGGCTGGATGTGGTGGTGATCGATACCGCCCACGGTCATACGCGCGGCGTGATCGAGACGATTAAACGCGTCAAGCAAAACTGGCCGGCGCTGGCTGTGGTGGCCGGGAATGTGGTCACCGCCGAAGGCACGCGCGCGCTGATCGAGGCCGGGGCCGACGGGGTCAAGGTGGGGGTCGGGGCCGGCTCGATTTGTACCACCCGCATTGTGGCCGGGGCCGGAATGCCGCAGTTGACGGCGATTTTTAATTGTGTGCGTGAAGCGCGCAAGACCTCCACGCCGGTGATTGCCGATGGCGGGGTCAAGTACTCAGGCGATATCGTCAAGGCGATTGTGGCCGGGGCCGATACGGTCATGCTTGGTTCACTGCTGGCCGGTTTGGAAGAATCGCCGGGAGAAGTGGTCACGTATGAGGGCCGTAGTTTCAAGGAATATCGCGGCATGGGCAGCCTGGGTGCGATGCAGGGTTTTGGCAAGGATCGCTATGGCAGCGGGCAGAAGGGTGGCGGCAAACTGGTGCCTGAAGGCATCGAAGGCCGCGTTCCGTATAAAGGGACACTGCGCGATTTTGTCTACCAACTGGTGGGCGGCCTGCGTTCCGGCATGGGCTATGCGGGCGCAAATAATCTTGATGCTCTGCGTTCTCAGACCCAACTCAACAAAATCACCAATGCCGGGCTGATCGAGAGCCATCCACACGATATTATCATCACCAAGGAAGCGCCCAATTACCAGTTGCGCGGCAATTAGGGTTTTCCTGCCTTACGTTTTTGAAAAATTTGCCGAGATTTTAAGAATTGTGGTAAACTTTTGAAGACACTTTCGCATTGGAGAAAACTGCATGAGCAAATCCCGCAGTCAACAAATGGTAGACCGCTTACGCGCAATGCAGGCTTCCGCCCCTGACATTGAAGCTTCGGCTGTAGTTTCGGTTGATGGCCTGATCATGGCCTCGGCCTTGCAACAAGGAGCGGAAGAAGATCGCGTTTCGGCCATGTCGGCGGCGATGCTTTCGCTCGGTGAGCGTATCGCTTCGGAACTGGGGCGCGGCGGCCTGGAACAGGTTTACATCAAAGGTAATAATGGGTTTATCGTGCTCATCGCTGTTGGCGACGAAGCCGTGCTGACTGCCCTTGCGCGCCAGGAAGGCAAGCTGGGTCTGGTTTTCCTTGAAATGCGCCGCGCGGCAGAAGATTTGACCAGGCTGGTCGGGTAATCCCCAAAATCATCAATTCCCGGAAACGCCTGACCCGATGGGAAGGCAACCGGTTATCCCCACGATAAATAAAGACAAGCCCCGTTTTCAAAACGGGGCTTGTCTTTATTCTGTTTTTGCGATCTTTCCTTTTGCCAGGATGACGGACAGACCGCCGTTGATCATGCGCGTGGTCGTATCCAGGGCGAGCCTGGTCTGGCCGAGCAGGCTGGGGTCGCTGCATAAAATCCCGACCTGCCAGCCGGGGCAATCGGCGCGCAGGACATTACCGAATTGGGCATACAGGTTGCGCAGGTCTTTGTTGGCGCTGACTCGTTCCCCGTAGGGCGGGTTGGTGATAATCCAGCCGCGTTGCGCGGGCGGCTGGATGGCCGAAACAGCCTGGTTGGCAAACTGGATGTATTCGGCCACCCCGGCCCGTTCGGCGTTTTCCTGCGCGATGCGGATGGCGCCGGCGTCCCGATCGGAGGCCTGGATGATGGGCGGCTTTGTTTTTTCGGATTTGGCGGCTTCAGCGCAGACTGCCTGCCAGGCGGCCTCGTCGAAGCCGGGCCAGTCCATGAAGGCGAAGCGGCGTTTGATGCCGGGCGGAATTCCCAGTGCCATCAGCGCGGCCTCGATGGGAATGGTGCCGGAGCCGCAGAATGGGTCGATCAGCGGGATGCTCCCGTCCCAACCACAGGACATCAGCATGGCCGCCGCCAGGGTTTCGCGCAGCGGAGCTTTGCCGGTCGCCAGGCGGTAACCGCGCCGGTGCAGCAAGGCTCCAGATGAGTCGATGCTGATCGTCATGCGATCATCCACCAGCCGGGCGAGAATCAGTTGTGGCGGGTTTTGTTCTTCTTCGCCCTGGAATTTTTGAATCGGGCTGGGCTGGCCAAGCCGTTCGGCGATTGCGATGGCGATACGCTCGGCGACGGCGTCGGAGTGGTACAGCTTGGATTTGTGGCAGGTGACGCGGATTTCGACGGCCTGGCCGGGGGCCAGGAATCGTTCCCAGGCCAGGCGCGAGGCGGCGATGCGCAGTTCGGTAAAAGTGCGGGCGTAGAAAAAATTACCCAGGCGCACGAGCACCCGGCTGGCGGTGCGCAGGCGCAGATTGGCGCGATAGAGTCCGCTCAGGTCGGCGCGGAAGCTCACTCCGCCAGGGTCAGGGTGGGTCGAAACGGCGGTCAGGTCCGCGGGTAGAACGCCCAACGCTTCCAACTCGTGGGCAGCCAGGTTTCTTAATCCCGGAGCGGTTACGGCATAGCAGTAAAAATCCATAGTGTGATTGTACCGTAGGCCTTTGCAAGTATGTTGGTTATCTTTAACAAATCCATAACCTAAAAAACACGTGCCGGGCGTAAAATTTATGATAAGTTGACCATAGTTGTATAATTAAAGGAAAAAGTGGATGGTGGAAACAATAATGCCAGAATCAAAGCCGACATTTGATTTACAAGACCCCAAACTTTATTTGAATCGCGAGCTGGGTTTACTTGAGTTCCAGCGCCGCGTCTTGGATGAATCGGTTGATTTGCGTTGGCCCTTGCTGGAACGGGTGAAATTCCTTTCCATTTTTGGCTCGAACATGGATGAGTTTTTTATGGTTCGGGTCGGCGGCCTGAAAATGCAGATTGCCGAAGGTGTGGTTGATTTTTCTCCTGACGGCCTGACGCCCGCCGAACAAGTGGCGGCCATCCGCAAGCTTGCCACTGAGTTACTCAAATCTGGGCACGAACTGTGGGCAAATGACTTGCACAAAAACCTGGGCAAGGCGGGGATTCATGTGCTTGACTATAACCACTTGGATGAAAAGCAGCTCGATGCCTCGCGGGAGTATTTCGACGAAGTAATTTTCCCGGTGCTGACGCCGTTGGCCTTCGATCCTGGCCATCCTTTCCCGCATATTTCGAACCTGAGCTTGAACCTGGCGATTTTGATTCGTGACAACCGGGGCAATGAGCGTTTTGCGCGCCTGAAGATCCCGGCTACCCTGCCGCGCCTTATCCCGCTCAAGCGTTCTTCGGGCAGCACTCGCAAGGATGGCACGGTTCCGTATCATCATTATTTTGTCTGGATGGAGCAGGTTGTCCTGGAAAATCTTGCCAGCCTTTTCCCCGGCATGAAAATTGTGGAGGCGCATTTATTCCGCGTCATCCGCAATGCTGATCTGGTGGTGCAGGAGTTGGAAGGGGATGATTTGTTGGAAACCATGCAGGAGAGTGTCCGTGAGCGTCGTTTTGGTTCGGTGGTTTGCGTGGAGATTAACCGCCAGATGCCGCCGCGTATTCGCGAAGTATTGATCAACCAGCTTGAAGTGGATGCCAGGGATGTCTTTGCTTTCGACGGCCCGTTGGGGTTGCAGGATTTACGTTCTTTGTTATCAATTGACCGCCCGGATTTGAAGGATTTGCCTTTCCTGCCGGTTATCCCCAAGGTATTGAAGAAGAACAATGGCGATGATGCCAATCTTGCCGATGCGATTTCGGCGGGGGATATCCTGCTTCACCATCCCTATAATTCGTTTGTGCCGGTTGTTAATTTTCTGCGCCAGGCCGCTTATGACAAAGATGTGCTTGCCATTAAACAGACTCTCTACCGGGTTGGGACGAATGCCCCGGTGGTACGCGCGCTGCTCGAAGCCCGGCGTGATTATGGCAAACAGGTCTCAACCCTGGTTGAGTTGAAAGCCCGCTTTGACGAAGAAAGCAATATTGGCTGGGCGCGCATGCTGGAACAGGAAGGTGTTCATGTTGTCTATGGATTGCTGGGCTTGAAAACCCACGCCAAAATGGCCCTGGTGGTCCGCCGGGAAGGCGAGCATATTCGACGTTATATCCATCTCGGCACGGGCAATTACAACGCCGCTACAGCCCAGACTTATGAGGATATGGGCCTGTTCACCATCGACCCGGATATTTGCGCAGACGCCACCGACCTGTTTAACTATCTGACGGGATATTCTGCAAAAACCGAATACCGCAAATTGCTGGTTGCTCCGGTCAATTTGCGCCAGAAGTTCGAAGCCCTGATCGACCGCGAAATCGAACACCACAAAGCCGGGCGGCCTGCCCACCTGATCTTTAAGTTGAACGCCCTGGTCGATAAAGCCATTATTCAAAAACTTTATCTGGCCTCCCAGGCAGGTCTTAAAGTTGACCTGGTTGTGCGCAGTATTTGTTGCCTGCGACCGGGCATCAAAGGCTTGAGCGAAAATATCCGCGTGGTCAGCATCCTGGGGCGCTTTCTGGAGCACAGCCGCATTTACTATTTCGAGAACGCCGGTGAGCCGCAGATTTACCTGGGCAGCGCCGACCTGATGCCGCGCAACCTCGACCGGCGCGTCGAGGTTCTCTTCCCGATAGAAGACCCGCGCAATATCCGTTATATTCGTCAGCAGGTGCTCGATACTTATCTGCGCGATAACACCGCCGCCCGGCTGATGCAGCCGGATGGAACCTACCAGCGTCTTTCCCCTGACAAGGGGGCGCCCGAAGTCAATTCCCAGCAAATTTTCTTGAGCCATGCCCGAATCTGACCCGCTTCAGACGCCGGAGGAGGCCAAACAGCCTCGCAAGAAAAAGCGGACGAGTGATCTGAGCGCCAGCTTGCCCTTATCTGAATATGCTCGCGCGGTGATGCATTCCCATTTCGAAGCCTTGTTGCGCCACGAAGCCGGAACGCGCCTCGGCGAAGACATTGAAGAATTACACGATATGCGTGTTGCCACCCGCCGCCTGCGGGCCGCTTTCGAGGTTTTTGGCCTCGCCTTTTGCCCGCGCGATATTCGCCCCCTTCTGCGGGATCTGCGCGCTGCCCGTCGCGCTCTCGGCCCGGTGCGCGACCTGGATGTTTTCATCGAGAATGCGCGCCAGTACGAAAAAACCTCCGCGGTCAGCCTGCAAATTCTGATCGAAATCTGGCAGGCAGAGCGCCAGTCTGCCCGCAAAAAAATGTTGGTCTATCTCGACAGCCCAATCTTCGCCACTTTCAAAACAGATTTCAGCCGCTTTCTCGATACACCCGGCCTGGGCGCGCGGCGCTATAACTCGCAAGAGCCGCATCCGCAAATCACCTGGCAGGCTGCTCCCCTGCTCATTTACCAGCGCTATGCTGATGTGCTTGCCTGCGAAGCCCTCATTCCTGAAGCCAGCCCCGAACAACTGCACGACCTGCGCATACGCTTCAAGAAACTACGCTATGCGGTCGAATTTTTTCGTGATATTCTTGGCAAGCCCGCTGCCGCGCTTATCGTTGATTTTAAGATCATGCAAGACCACCTTGGCGATCTCAACGATGCCCATCTGGCCTGCGACCTGCTCTCTGGCCTGCTGGCGACGCTTGAGGCCCGCTACCAGTCCCTGCCGCTCGGCGTGCGCCCCGATCTGGACGGAATCCTGGCTTACCTTGCCAGCCTGCACGCCCGCCGTCGCAGCCTGGCTGAAACTTTCCCTGCGGCCTGGGCGCATTTTAACCGTCCCGAATTTCGCCAAAACCTGACCCTGGCCCTCTCAGAATTATGAAAACACTTTTTCTCCTTCGCCATTCCAAATCAAGCTGGAAAGACACCCGCCTGGATGACCACGACCGCCCGTTGAATGGACGCGGACGCGACGAAGCGCTGCTGGTGGGGGAGTACATGCGCCAGCGCGGACTCACCCCGGCCTTTGTCGCCGTTTCGACAGCTCGCCGCGCCATGCAGACCGCTGCCGAGGTTTTGGGCGTACTCCGCTATAATGGCCTGGTGCGCGTCTCGCGCGATCTATATTTGGCCGAAGCGGAATCGCTGCTCGCGTTCATCGCCAAAACCCCCGCGCATTATCCCAACCTGTTGGTGATTGCCCATAACCCCGGCCTGGAGCTGTTACTCGAGAGTCTGACCGACCAGGCCGCGCCCATGCCCACTTCCAGTCTGGCGCACATCGAATTGCCGATCGAGACCTGGCGTGAGCTTTCCCCTGACCAAAACAGCACCCTGATTGAAAACTGGCGCCCGGTTACGCGTCGCTGAAAATTCGTTCCCCAAACTTGTTGACAACCGCCGCGCTGGTGGTATAATCTCCATTCGCCTCTGCCCTGGCAGAATTTTGCCAGGGTGGGTTTATGTCAATCCCGGCTTACCCGTAACGCGGCCACCAGAAAAAAAGGCGGTGCTTATGGCGAAGCGAAGACCAGGAGAAAATTTATGAAGTTCGCAATTGTTGAAAGCGGCGGCAAGCAATATCGGGCCGTCGAAGGCGGTACGATTGAAGTCGACCGCATGCAAGTCGCCCCCGGCGAGAGCATTGACATTGAGCTGGTGCTCATGCTGGTGGATGGCGACGATGTCGCCGTAGGTACGCCAACTGTCAAAGGCGCGGCTGTGAAGGCCACTGTTCTGGAGCATTTCAAAGGTGAGAAGACAATTAACTTCCATTACAAACCCAAGAAACGCATTCGCCAGAAGACCGGCCATCGCCAGCAGTATACTCGCCTTGAAATTGAAAAGATCGGTTAAGAGAGGCAGGTAGAGATGGCACATAAAAAAGGTGGCGGTTCCAGCCGCAATGGTCGTGACTCGAATGCCCAGCGTCTTGGTGTCAAGCGCTACGCTGGCCAATTCGTACTTTCTGGAAATATTCTCGTGCGTCAACGTGGTACGCACATCAAACCCGGTCTGAACGTTGGCAAAGGCAAGGATGATACCTTGTTCGCTACGACGGATGGCCTTGTGGTTTTCGACATTTATCATGGCCGCAAGCGTGTGAACATCCTTCCCGCTGAAATGCTCCAGGCTCAGGAATAAGAGGTTTACCATGAAGGCTGAAATTCATCCCAAATATTACGAAGCCAAGGTCAGTTGTGCCTCCTGTGGCACTACCTGGACGACTGGCTCGACCAAAAAAGAACTTCGCGTTGAAATCTGCTCGAACTGCCACCCCTTCTTCACCGGTGAGCAGGCCCGCATCATCGATATGGAAGGCCAGGTGGATCGCTTCTACCGCAAACTCCAGGCCCGCCAGGAATATGTCGAAACCCAGAAGGCCAAAGAGACAGAGAAGGTTTCTCCCAAGCGTCCGGTTGCCGAACTCGAACTCGGAACCCGCCCGACCAAATCCCTGGCCCAGGCTGGCATCACTGAAGTTGGTCAGTTGCTGTCCAAGATGGCTGAAGGCGAAGAAGCCACCCTTGCAATCGAGGGCTTTGGCCGCAAATCGCTGATCGACGCCAAGAAGAAGCTGCGCGCCCTGGGTTACGAAGTGCCCGAATCCGTTACAGAAGCAGCTTAAATCCTGCGATTTTCAGGTAAACTTAACAGGCAGATGGATAATCATCTGCCTGTTTTTATATCTTTTGGTTCTCTGATATTTGCCGTAAAGAAGCCCGCATTTTGGGTGTGAGCGCGTATACGTGCGCTCACACCCAAAATGTGGAGGCCTATCACGGAAATTTCTAAAGAGCCTATCTTTTTTGGGAGTGGACATGAAACATAAAACTGGTTCGATTGAAGTCGTTTGCGGCTCGATGTTCAGCGGCAAAACGGATGAACTCATTCGACGCTTGCGCCGGGCCGTGATTGCGCGCCAGAAGGTGCAAGTTTTTAAACCCGCCATCGATGTTCGTTACGCGGTCGAAAAGGTTACCTCGCACGCCGGGGCCGACTTCGAAGCCGTTCCGGTGCGGAACTCTGCTGAGATTGCACTAAAGCTCTATACGGACACTACCGTGGTCGGTGTGGACGAAGCCCAATTTTTCGACGATGGCATTGTCGAAGTCACACGCCAGTTATCCGAGCGAGGCATCCGCGTGCTTGTTGCCGGGCTGGATACTGACTTCCGCGCCGAACCCTTTGGTCCCATGCCAACTTTGATGGCTGTCGCCGAGCATGTAGATAAGCTTCAGGCCATTTGCATGGTCTGTGGTGAACCGGCCTCGCGCACCCAGCGCCTTTTGGATGGCAAACCTGCCCGTTATGACGAACCGGTTGTCATTGTCGGCGCTGCAGAAATGTACGAAGCCCGTTGCCGTGAACATCATCAGGTCCCCCGTTGATAGGAGAAGAACATGCAAGATTATCGTGAATTTTTGGCCGAAACCCTGATCGACGAAGCCACACTCAAAGCCCGCGTAGTCGAGCTGGGAGCGGAAATCAGCCGCGATTATGCCGGCCAGGACCTGGTCTTGATCTGCATCCTGCGCGGCGGGATTACCTTCATGGTCGATTTGATGCGCCATATCAGCCTGCCGCATGGCATGGATTGCATGGCGATCTCATCTTACGGAGTGGGCGCGCGCGCCTCTTCGGGGAATGTGCGCGTAACTTATGACTTGCAAACCAATATTGCCGACCGCAACGTTTTGCTGGTGGAAGATATTGTCGACAGCGGCCACACCATCTCGCATGTGCTTGAAATGCTCCAGACCCGCAGCCCCAGAAGCCTCAAGGTCTGCGCCCTGCTCGACAAGGCAGAACGGCGTGAGGTGGAGGTCCCCATTCACTATCGCGGATTTGTCATCCCAAACGCTTACGTCTTTGGCTACGGCCTCGATATCGACGAGTATTACCGCAACCTGCCCTTCATCGGCGTGGTTAACTTGGAAAAGTACAAACCCGAAGGGTAAGCCTTCCCGGAGTCAAAAATCTCCTGATTTTTGATAGCCAACGATGGAAATTATTGGACTCCATATAAAAAATGCAGAGTAACTAATTTGTCATGAGCGCCTCGCCCGCCCCAGAGCCAGTACCCATCCCGTCCGCTTATGCCGGGCGCTGGGTGGCGCTCGTCAAGGGGCAGGTGGTTGCCCAAGGTCAGACCCGCGAGGCGGCCTTTCTCGCGGCGCGCGCCGTCCGTCCCAAAGAACCACTGGATGTGGTTTATATGCCTGAAACACTCCCAATTTTCCACAGCCCATTGATGCTTTTGCTGCGCCAAAGCCTGCCTGCCGACCAGCCCATTTTCCTGGTTGGCGGTGCGGTGCGCGATGCTGTCCTGGCGCGCGAAGTTCACGATCTCGATTTTGCCGTTCCTAAAAACGCTCTCAAGCTGGCGCGAAAACTGGCCGACAAGCTCTCTGCCGCCTTTTACCCGCTCGACGAAGAAAACGACACCGCCCGACTGGTCATCATTCACCCGGACGGTTCTCGTGACGTTCTCGACTTTGCCGGTTTCCGCGGCGAAAGCCTCGAAGATGACCTGCGCGGACGGGACTTCACCATCAATGCTGTCGCCCTCGACCTGCACAACGGCGAACTGCACGATCCGCTGGGCGGGCTGGCCGACCTGCGCGCCAAACGCCTGCGAGCCTGCGCCGAAACGTCCCTGAGCGACGACCCTGTGCGCATTCTGCGCGCCATCCGTCAGGCCGCCGCTTTCGGGTTAACTATTGACCCGGCGACCCGCCAACAGATGAAAGCCGCGGCTTCCGGTCTGCCATCTGTCTCTGCCGAACGCCTGCGCGACGAAATCCTGAAGATCCTGGCCGGCCCCCAGCCGGATACCGCCCTGCGCGCCCTCGACATGCTCAATATTCTCCCGCATATCTTGCCCGAGCTGGAAGCGATGAAAGGCGTCAACCAGTCGCCGCCGCACGTTCAGGATGTCTGGTCGCATACCCTGTCGGTTCTGCGCCATCTCGAAGCCATTCTCGACCTGCTTGGGCCGCAATATAACGAGCAAAAATCCAATGCCGATGTCTATAACGGCCTGCTTGTCCTGAAGCTGGGACGCTACCGCGCCCAACTGGCCGAGCATCTTTCCCGGAAACTGAACACCGACCGGCCCCTGCGCGCCCTGCTCTTTTTGTCCGCGCTCTATCACGATGTCGAAAAGCCCTCCACTCGCACGGTCGAAGAAAGCGGGCGCATCCGCTTCTTCGGGCACGATGACAAAGGCGCCCAAACGGCCCTGCGCCGCGCCATTGCCCTGCGCTTGAGCAACGACGAAATGGATCGCGTCAAAACCATCATCACCCACCACATGCGCGTCCATGCGCAAACCGACCACCAGCGCAAAGGCCATACAATCAGCCGCAGAGCCATCTACCGCTTTTTCCGCGATACCGGCCCGGCGGGTGTCGATATTATCCTGCACTCGCTAGCCGACCTGCGCGCCACCTACGAACATACCCTGCCGCAGGAGATCTGGGCCGCCGAACTGGATGTTTGCCGGGCCCTGCTCGAAGCCTACTGGGAAACCCCCGAACAGGTTGTGCGCCCGCCGCAACTGCTCAACGGCGACGATCTGATCAAAGAACTGGGCATGACCCCCGGTCGTGAAATTGGCCAGCTTCTCGAGGCCATCCGTGAAAACCAGGCCGAGGGTCACATCTCCAGCCGCGAAGAAGCTCTGGCTTTTGCGCGCGGCTGGCTGCAAGGTCACCCGAAAGGAGTCAAAAAATGAACCAGCTGCATTACATCCGCGCCGGTTCGGGACAGCCGCTCGTCCTGATTCATGGTTTCCCGCTCGACCACAGCGCCTGGGAACAGTCCCTGCCGCACCTGACCGTTCATTTTGATGTCATTTTGCCCGATCTAAGCGGATTTGGGGCTTCCGCCCTGCCCGAAGGCGGCTGCGGTTTGGACGAGATGGCCGCCAGCCTTGCCGGCCTGCTGCGCGGACTCGGACTCAGCCGCGCCTTTCTTGCCGGGCATTCGATGGGTGGGTACGTCGCTCTGGCTTTTGCCCGCCAGTCCCCGGAGATGGTTCTCGGCCTCGGTTTGATCTCCACCCAGGCCGGGCCCGACACCCCGGAGGGACAGGCCAATCGCCACAAAACCGCCGCCGCGGTCGCTGAAAAAGGCCCCGGCGTGGTCGCAGACGCCATGTCTCCCAAACTCTCGGCAAACCCGGCCCATGAAGCGCTGCTCCGCGAAACCATCCTGCGCCAGTCCGCGCCCGGCATCATCAACGCCCTCAAAGCCATGGCCGCCCGCCCTGATTCGAACGGTCTGCTGTCTCACTTCGATTTCCCCGTCTCGATCGTGCATGGTCTGGCCGATGCGCTCATCCCGGCTGAACGCGCCCGCGAGATGAAAGCTGCTGCTGAGCAGCGTCGAAGCACCGTCCACCTGACGGAACTGCCCGGCGTCGGCCACATGCCGATGCTCGAAGCCCCAACCGAGACTGCTGAAGCGCTCAAAACCCTGCTCTAAAAATGAACACCATCCAGCTCTTCATCACTTGCCTGGTAGACACCTTTCACCCTGAAACAGGGGAGGCGATTGTGCGCATCTTCAACCGCCTGGGCCTGGACGTGGCCTTCCCCGCCGATCAGACCTGCTGCGGCCAGCCGGCTTTTAACGCTGGTCTGCGTGCCGATGCCCGCTCGATGGCCGAGCATACCATCCGGGTCTTTGAAGCGGCCCTTGGCGATGTGATCGTCCCGTCTGGGTCGTGCGCCCACATGCTCAAACACGGCTACCCGGAACTGTTCCGTAACGAACCGGGCGGGCTGCTGCGCGCCGGAGCGCTGGCTGCGCGCAGCTTTGAATTTACCGAATACCTGGTGGATGTGCTCGGCGTGACCGATCTCGGCGCGCGCTGGGATGGTGTTTTAACCTATCACCCCTCTTGCCACCTGTTACGCGGACTGGGCATCGACCGTCAGCCGCGCGCCCTGCTTGCCAACGTCCACGGTGCGACGATCCTCGATCTGCCGCACGAAGAAGAATGCTGCGGTTTTGGCGGCGTTTTCAGCGTCGAACACCCTGAACTGAGCGCCGAATTTCTCAAACGCAAGATTGCAAATTTAGAGTCAACTGAATCGCCAGTATTGGTGGTCGCCGACACCGGCTGCCGGATGCACATCGCTGGCGGCCTGCATCGCCAGAAAAAAAACCAGCGCGTGTTGCACATCGCTGAAGTGCTGGCAAACCGCGAAGGTCGCTAAGGAACGCGAAGAAACTTTTTGATAAGGAGTGTTTATGTTCACCCCCTCTGCGCACTTGTACGATACCATTTACCTGGGCCGCGGCAAGAATTACGCCGGTGAAGCCGAGTCGGTCCACCAGCATATCCAGGCCCGTTTGCGTTCCGGGGGGAACAGCTTGCTGGATGTGGCTTGCGGAACGGGACTGCACACCAGCTACCTGCGCGAACATTACCAGGTCGAAGGGCTCGATCTGGACGCGCGCATGCTCGAGGCCGCGCAGCAAAAATGTCCCGAATTGCCTTTTCATGTTGGGGACATGATCGACTTCGAGCTGAACAAACAGTTTGACGTGATCACCTGCCTGTTCAGTTCGATCGGCTATACCAAAACCCCCGAAAAAATGCGCCAGGCGATTGCGAATTTCGAGCGCCATCTTAAATCTGGTGGCCTGATGGTCATCGAACCCTGGTTTGGGCCTGAAGAATGGCATGTCGGGAACATCCACGCCACGTTTGTTGATCAACCAACCCTCAAGATCGCGCGCATGAACCTGACCGGTCAGGAGGGCAGCCTGTCGTATTTCATTTTTAATTATCTGGTCGGCACACCCGATGGGATCGAATATTTTACCGAGCGGCATGAATTGGGATTATTCAGTGTGAACGAGTACCTGGCGGCTTTCGAGGCCTGTGGCCTGGAAGTCTTCCATGAGCCGCAGTGGCTGAACGCGCGTGGGCTGTACATCGCCAGAAAATCGGGCGGTTAGAGAAGATAAAGCGATGAGCGATACCAGCTTCAAAGGCCAGATCCGCGAAAAAATAGCTGATTCCAACCTGCAATCGGCTTTGGACGCCAATGTTGAACGGCGCATGGCGGGTCGCGCCGCTGCCCTGGCCTCGCTCCCCGATTGGGCCGAACGCCGCCAGCGCGCCCACACCGTCCGCGCGGATGTCATCGAACATCTCGACGAATATCTCGAAAAATTTATTGCCCAGGTGCAACGCAACGGCGTCACCGTCCATCGCGCCAAAGACGCCGCCGAAGCGCTCAAAATCGTGCTTGAAATTGCCAGCCTGGTAGGGGCGCAGCATGCTGCGCCCCTGTTGTTCGCCAAATCCAAGAGCATGGTCAGTGAAGAGATCGAACTTAACCATGCTCTCGAAGCCAGTGGCCCTTCGACAGGCTCAGGACGGCGCCATCGCGTCGTTGAAACAGACCTGGGCGAGTACATCATCCAACTGCGCCATGAACGCCCCAGCCATATCATCACCCCGGCTGTCCACCTGCGCCGCGCCGATGTGGGGGTGCTCTTCCACGAAAAGCTGGGCATCCCTTACACAGAAGACATCCCGACCCTGACCGATACCGCCCGCAAAATTTTGCGTGAAGTCTTCCTGACAGCCGATATCGGCATCAGCGGGGTCAATTTTGGCGTGGCCGAGACCGGCACATTTACCCTGGTCACCAACGAAGGCAACGGGCGCATGGTCACCACCCTGCCGCCGGTGCATATCGCTCTGATGGGCATGGAGCGTATCGTCCCGAACCTTGACGACCTGGCGCTGTTTCTCTCGCTCCTGGCGCGCTCTGCCACCGGACAAAAACTGAGCGTTTACACCAGCCTGATCCAGCGCCCGCTTGAGGGCCAGCAGCGCCACCTGGTCATCGTCGATAACGGACGCAGTGCCTTGCGTAACTCGCCGCTGCGCGAGTCGCTTTACTGCATTCGCTGCGGGGCCTGCCTGAATGCCTGTCCTGTCTTCCGCGAGTTGGGCGGGCACGCCTATCGCGGCGCAGACGGCGTGATCGCGCCTTACCCCGGCCCGATCGGTTCGGTTGTTTCGCCGGGGCTGATGGGTGAGGATTTTGCCCAACTGGCGCAGGCCTCCTCGCTGTGCGGGGCGTGCAAGGAAGCCTGCCCGGTCGATATTGACCTGCCGAAGATGCTGCTCAGAATCAGGGCGGGGGAAATCCCAAGCGAGAGCGGAAAGCCGCTTGAAGGCCAGGGACTCCCCGGAATCTTAAAACTGGCCCTGGGCGGCTTCGCGCGGATCGCCTCCCACCCGCGCCTGTTCGCCGTTTTGCAAAAGATCGCGGGCTGGTTCTCGCGCCCGCTGCCGCGTTTTTTGCCGTTGCCAGCCGCGACAGGCTGGGGGCTGAGTAAGGATTTTCCGAAACCGGTCAGGCCCTTTCGCGAGCGTTTTGACGGAATCCGGCAGCAGGCCGCTGAAACGCCCATGAAACGAGAGCTTGGCGCGAGTGTGGAGCCGCTCCAACAGCCAGAGCCGGGAAAATCTTCGCTGGCGGAGCAATTCGCATCCGAGTTGACCGCGCTCGGCGGGCAGGTCATCTCCTGTACTGAAAACGAACTTGGCTCAAAAGTCGGCGCTTTTCTGCATCAGCGCAATATCCACAGCGCCTGTGCGGATACGGAATCGGTGCGCCTGTTACAGATGGCTTTGCTCGAAACGCTGTTGCTGCCATACCCGGATGCGACCACCCAGGCCGGGATCACTTTTTGCCCGCTCGGCTATGCCCCGGCGGGCGGTATTCTTGTTTCAGGGGCCGACCAGGCCGCTCTGACGGCTTCGCTGCTGCCTGAGATCCATGTTGCCCTGCTGCGCGCCCGCGATCTGACCGACGACCTGGCGCCCCTGCTGCGCCTGGGGGCGGATGCGCCGGCCTCGGTCATCGTTAGCGGCCCCAGCCGGACTGCCGACATCGAAATGACCCTGACGATTGGCGTACACGGCCCCAAAGAGCTGGTTGTCTTCCTGCTGCTCTGAAGTTTTTGACTTGACACACATTTCCCAGCGTGATAATCTTGCCCGGCTGGAAACAGCAAAAATTTCATGCAGGAGAAAGAAAATGTCAGATCGATTTGTTGGAACAGTCAAGTGGTTCAATCCGACCAAGGGCTACGGCTTCATTGGGCGCGAAGAGGGCGAGGATGTATTCGTCCATTTTTCGGCCATTCAAATGGAAGGTTATAAACGCCTCGACCCCGAACAAAAAGTGGAGTTTTCAGTCGAGGACGGCCCACGCGGCTTGCAAGCCGCCAATGTCACCCCGCTGGGGTAATGCGCAGGCGAATGCGCCAGATCGTTCCGGGCTGTTATGAAACAGCCCGGTTTTGTTTGAAACGGGCAAGCAAACTTCTGCATTTTCGCTCAACAGGTAAAAAACGATATGGAATCGATCAACAACCTTTGTCCTTTGTGTAACGGCAGTGCCCATTTTTTCGCCACAACCCAGATGCGGACTTATCACAAGTGCGAAACCTGCCTGGGCGTTTTTCTCGACCGCGCCCAATTAGCGGAAGCACAGGAAGAAAAAGCGCGCTACCTGGAACACAATAACGAAGTGGATGACCCGCGCTACCAGGATTTTGTCAGACCGATTGTTTCATCGATCCTGGCTGATTTTGGGCGCAATCATAAGGGGCTTGATTTTGGCGCCGGCACAGGCCCCGTTATCACCAAGATGCTGAGCGATGCCGCTTATAACGTCAGCCCTTACGATCCATATTTCCAAAATTTCCCCGAACTTTTGAATGAACAATACGATTATATTGCCTGCTGCGAGGTGGTCGAACATTTTTACCGGCCCTTGCGCGAATTTGGCATTTTAAGAAACCTGCTTAAGCCGGGTGGCGCCCTGTATTGCATGACCGTTCTCTATGATGAAGCCATTAATTTTGAGGATTGGTATTACAAAAACGACCAGACCCACGCTTTTTTCTACCACCCCCAATCCATCGCGTGGATCAAGGACCATTTCAAATTTAAAGCCGTTGAGATAAAGGGCAGGTTGATCACATTTCGAGGCTGAGCGTCATCCGCCCGCAGTTAGGCCGGCAAGCCGGAGTTGTTTTCCTCGACCAGCGCGACCGCCTGGCTGGAGGGATCGTACTTCACCGATACGCTGGCGCCCGGCTGCACTTGCGGTATCTCCAGGCGAGAAATCAGCCGTTTGGTTTCGGCCTGGAAGACGGGCTGGTTGGGCGGGTGAACTTCCAGTAACAGCCTGACAACCGGGTTGTTGTTGATCGTTGTTCCGGTGTCGGTGATTTTCAAGATGATGGCTTCGGCTGGCAGGCCCTGGTCCAGGATGGCATGGTTGTGCAGCCCGCTGACGATGGGCGCGCCGACCAGCAGAATGGTTGAAGCGGCGGCGAATAATCCTCCGATCACGATCGAATAGCGGGCCAGGATGGGTAGCTCTGACCAGTCATACTCGCCTTCGGGCAGCCCGAACATGGCAATCATCAGGGTGGTGAAGGGTATCCATATCAGCCTGAAAGCCAGCCAGCCAAATTTTCTCATGCGTTGGGATAGTTTCATCTTATTTCTCCAATAAAGCGATACAGGGCGCGCCGTGTCTGCTGCGCTTCGTATCATTTGCCCTAAACCGTTAATCCTGCACCGGGCGGTTGCAGTCTACTAAATTATTATACAATTTTTTTGGCTTCATCTCCGCAATCTATTTCTGGGTTGTCTGATATTTGCCGTAAAGAAAGCCGCATTTGGGGTATGAGCGCGCTACGCGCTCATACCCCAAATGCGGAAGCATATCACGAGAATTTCTAAAGAGCCTATTCCTGGGTGGACTCTTTTCCTTCCCTGACTGCATATAAAAAGCGCGCGTAGCCGATTTCAGAGGCGTTCTTGGTCAGTTCGACATTCAGCCATGCGACCACGTCGCCGAACGGACGATCTTTGAAAGGCCAGCGTGTCCGCTGTGTCGAGAGCAAATCCTCATCGGATAGCTGCTCGAGCGCCGCGCGCCATTCTGCCTGTAATTGGGTAATCCGCTCACGAACGGCGTCTGCACTGCCGGGCCAGATTACATTTTCTCGCGCAAGTGTTCCGTCACCGAAGGAGTGATTGAGCGTCATCGACCACCAAAAGCAGATGTGCCAGGTCAGCCAGGCGATGCTCGGCGGGCCGATGTCATATCCCTCGTGGTCGGGCCACTCGGCGCGCCAGAGTCCGTCCGCGGACTGATGGACGTGTAATCCCTTGGGCGCGGGACGCCACAGGCACTCTTCTGTGGTCAGGCCGTCAAGGTGATAGCCGGTAAACTTCCAGGCTGTTTCGAATTGTCGGGTCAGGTAGTTGGGAGATTGGTTATTCATGCTTTGATTATATGCCTTTGCTTTCTGGCCGGTAGGGTTCTTCGCGCAGCAGGTGGCTGAGCAGCAGCTTAAGCAGGAAGACTGGGATGAACCACTCCAGACCGGGGACGGGGGAATCGATGTAGATGGAGAGCAAAAGTCCCAGCCCGAAGATGGAAAAGGCTGTCGGGCGCTGCAAATAGAGCGGAAGCGACAAAATCAGCGTACTGGCGAGCATCAAAAAGGCAAACCAGGCAATCGCCCAGGCCCAATCTCCGCTGCGGAAGAGCCAGCCGACCAGCGCCAGGTGGACGCCATGCACAGCGATGAAGGTTATGTGTTCGCGCAAGCCCTGTCCGGGGCGGTGGTACCAGCGTTTGGCGGTGGATGTGGCATTCGTTACTACGCCGCCTGCCAGGTCTAAGGCCAGCAGCACGGCCAGGGCGATTTGCCAGCCGGTCCAGCCGAGGGGCCGGGTTAATGCATAGGCCAGCATGCCCAGTCCGCCAGCCAGAGAGACGAACCATTCCAGGGCCAGTTCGGCGCGGGTGACGCCGGGGCCGATGAAGGTGTCGATTTCCTTGCGCCAGCCGGTGCGCGGAGGCGGGTAATTCCAGTCGATATTGGGGTTCATGACAATGCTCCAAGATTTTTACCGCGGCTAGCCACTACCAGAACTGCAATCACTGCCAACCAGACCAGCATGAAGATTTGCGCCTGGGGAGGCAAAAGCAGGATGCCGCTGGTCACATTCAGGGCCAGGTGGAAAAGGATTGCCGAGAGTATGCTGCCGCGGGTTGTGTTGAAAAGCCAGGTCATGATGACCGAGGCGGCCAGCAGGCCAAGCATCCATGCCCAAAAATTGAGTGATCCAACCGCATAAGCGGCTGCAAATGGACTATTTTTGATGAAAAAGAGCGGCAGGTGCCAAATTACCCAGATCGCGCCCAGGATCAGGCTGGCAGCCAGGCTGGAAAAATGCTTTTGCAAACGCGGCAGGGCATATCCTCGCCAGCCAATTTCTTCAGGGAGCGGGCCAAAGAACAGGTTTGCGATGGTAAATAACACCAGGTTGACGGGATTGTAGACCAGTTCGCTGACCGGTTCCCAGCCATCCAGCCCGCCCAGGATGTTTGCGCTCAAGATTGCCAGCAGTCCGGCAAGCGGAACAGTCAACAGCGTGACCAGCGTCCACTTCAGCCCCATGCGGCGTATATCGATCATGCTTGTCCAGAAGGCCGAACGCGTTTCACGGTCATTGGCCGCAAAGAGCAGGAAGAGCGTAGCAAGCGCCGGACCAAGGCCGCCCAGGATAAAGAGAGTCATCCCGATCGGGTCGCTCTGTTCATAGCCCAGAGCAACGGCTGGAATCCAGAAAAGCCATGACCAGCCCAGCGCATAGATGAAATACAGCGCAAAACTGTTTTTATGTGCCGGCAAGTTGAACATGGATCAACCTCCTTGCTCGCGCAGGGCCGGGCTGACTGAAATCCCTGAGATAAACAACCGGTCGACCGGGGCTGGTTGCTCGAACAGGGATGCCTGCCGATGGTGCAAAATATAAGCCCGGATAAACCCGCCCACAAGCGGATCTTGGCTGGCCTCGCCGAAGAATCGGAGTCAAGCAAGATTTTCATGAACTCCAGGTCGCTTTTGAAGATTTCTTCCTGCAGGGCAAGCAAGGCTTCGTGCTTGCTCTTGAAATATCAGTATACGCCATTTGAGCAGCCAAGTAAGCCCTCGCTGGCTAAACTTGACAAAGCTCTGAGACTGTGGCTATACCCGTCCCGGCCATAAATTGCGTTTTTATAAGAACGTAAACACGCAATATCATGCTGCGCATATTATGCTATGCATTTGTGACCACGGGCATTATATAAGCGTCTTGCTCAAGCGGTTGATTCCGCTTTGATTTGTTGATATAATAAGTGTAAATTTTACACGAAAGGATAATCTTTGAGTAACCTTCATCCTGATATTCTAGAAGCCATTCGGCGCGCCCTGCAGGAGGACATTGGCCAGGGCGACGCCACCAGCAATAGCATCATCCCACTCCAAGCGCAGATGAGCGGCCAGATCATTGCCAAGCAAGCCGGTATCATCGCCGGGCTGGATGTGGCCGAAGC
Source organism: Anaerolineae bacterium (assembly GCA_022013685.1). Lineage (GTDB taxonomy): Bacteria > Chloroflexota > Anaerolineae > Anaerolineales > Villigracilaceae > UBA8950. Next base: position 49,885 of record JAKLPV010000218.1, on the reverse strand, counting down.
GGTTTGCCGCGCGGTGGATGCGGAAATCGATTTCCGCGCCCTGGCGGGGGAGGGTGATCAGGTCGAAAACCGTCAAATCGTTGCCGCGCTGAGCGGTCCCGCCCGAAGCCTGTTGACCGCTGAACGGGCTGCGCTCAACTTTTTGGGGCGGATGAGCGGAATCGCCACCCTGACTAGGCAGTTTGTAGATGCTGTCGCCGGGACGAAGGCATCCATCCTCGATACCCGTAAAACCGCTCCCGGACTGCGGATGCTCGATAAACTGGCGGTTTTACGCGGTGGCGGACAAAACCACCGCATCGGCCTGTATGACATGATTTTGATCAAAGACAACCACATTGACTTTGCCGGGTCGATCACCGAAGCGGTCAATCGCGCCCGCGCCGCTGGGAGCGGATTGCAAATCGAAGTTGAAGCCCGCACGCTGCAGCATGTCCGCGAGTCTCTGTCCCTGGGGGTGGAGCGCATCCTGCTCGATAACATGACCCCTGCCATGATGAGCGAGGCCGTTCAGATGACAGCCGGGCGCGCCAAATTGGAGGCCAGTGGCAACGTGGCCCTTGAAACCGTGCGCGCGATTGCCGAAACCGGAGTCGACTATATTTCCATTGGGGCGCTGACCCATTCGGCAAAGGTTTTTGATGTCTCGTTGGATTTTATTCGGTAATAGACAAAAGACAAAAGACGAAAGACGGAGGACCAAAGACCAAAGGTTTGTCCTTCGTCATCGGTCTTTCGTCTAAAAAAAGGAGCTAAAAATGAACCCCGAAGCGCAAGTTTTGTATGAAGAAATGAAAGTCAGCCTGGGCAAGCTCGTGCCAGATTTTGAGTTGTATTACAAATCTGAGATTGCGGTCGAGATCAACCAGCTAAAAAAAGAACGCAACGCTGTTATCCTCGGCCATAACTACATGGAGCCGGTGCTTTTCCACTCGATCCCTGATTTCAAGGGCGATTCGCTTGACCTGAGCCGCAAGGCCGCCAGCACCGATAAGGATGTGATCGTTTTTTGCGGCGTCAAATTTATGGCTGAAACAGCCAAAATCCTGAACCCGTCCAAGACCGTGCTGATGCCTGCCGAAAAAGCGGGTTGTTCACTGGCCGAGTCGATCACTGCCGAAGACGTGCGCGCTCTCAAGCGTAAATATCCTGGCGTGCCGGTTGTGACGTATGTCAATACTTATGCAGATGTCAAAGCCGAGAGCGACATCTGCTGTACATCCGGCAATGCCATCGCTGTGGTGGAATCGCTGAAAACGGATACCGTGATTTTCCTGCCAGACCAGTACCTGGCCTCGAACGTCGCCAGGGAAACAGGCAAACACATCATTTTCCCATCGATTGGCGGAGCGCTAGATCCGCTGTTGGATGTGCAAATGATCGGTTGGCATGGCAAATGCGAAGTTCACGATAAGTTCACGGTCGAGGACATTCGCTCGGTGCGTGAACAGTTCCCGGATGTAATCGTGCTGACTCACCCTGAATGTCCGCCCGAAGTAGTGGCTGAGTCCGATTATTCCGGCTCGACCAACGCCATGATCAAGTTCGTCCAGGATAGCCAGGCTCCGCATTATCTGGTGCTGACCGAGTGCTCGATGGGCGATAATATTGCCGCTGCCAACCCTGAAAAAGACCTGCTGCGCCTGTGCATGGTGCGCTGCCCGCACATGAACATGATCACGATGGAAAATGTGCGCGATTCGCTGCTCCATAACCGCACCGTGATCGATGTGCCAGAAGAGATTCGCGTCCGCGCCTTTCAGGCGGTGGATCGGATGATAAAAATTGGATGAGTAGGGAGCAGGGAGCAGAGAAGAGAGAGTAGAGAGTAGAAAGTAGAAAGTAGTCAAACCCTTTTACTCCCGATTTTCTACTCTCCAATCTCTACTCTCTAATCTCTATTCTCCAATCTCTAACCCCCATGAAAACTACCGACGTACTCATCATTGGCTCTGGCATTGCCGGAGCGGCCGTAGCGCTCAAGCTGGCGAAAGATCCGCAGCGCCATATCATCATGATCACTCGCGAATCTGACCCGCGCGAATCCAATTCGCGCTGGGCGCAGGGTGGGATCATCCATCGCGGGCCAGACGACAACGCAGACTTGCTCGTCCACGATATCCTCGAGGCCGGCGCGGGGGCATCCCTGCCCGAAGCGGCGCGAATCGTGGCTGAGGAGGGGCCTCGCCGCCTGGAAAATCTCCTTTTAACGGAGGCCGTTGTCGGGTTCGACCGCGATCCGGGCGGTGAACTGGACTATACGCAGGAAGCGGCCCATTCCCGCCGCCGCATCCTGCATGTTGGCGACGGCACTGGTCGCAGCATTGTCGAAGCTCTGACCGAAGCGGTCCGCCGCCAGCCCAACATCGAACTGCTGACCAATGCGACCGCGGTCGACCTGATCACGTACCCGCATCACTCACGCAACCCGCTCGATACCTATAACCCCGTCACCTGTTATGGTGCGTATGTCTTCGACCGCAACGGCAGGGCGATCCATCGCACCCTGGCGCGGGCAACGGTGCTGGCAACGGGTGGACTGGGACGCATTTACCGCAACACCACCAATCCGCTGGGCGCGCGCGGTGACGGGTTGGTCATGGCGCACCGGGCTGGCGCGCGTATTATCAACGCTGAATACATCCAGTTTCATCCGACCGCGCTGGAAGTGCCGGGTGCGCAGGGTTTCCTGATCAGTGAAGCGGTACGCGGCGAGGGCGGGACGCTGCTGACCCCGGAAGGCCAGCCGTTTATGCAAAAGTATGACCCGCAGTGGCGTGACCTGGCCCCGCGTGATGTGGTGGCGCGCGCCATCCATCATGAGATGGAGACCAACGGCTACCCTTACGTCTTGCTGGATATTGGCAGTCACATGCCCGCTGAGCAATTGCGGACACGCTTTCCCAATATTTATGCCGAGTGTCTGCGTGTCGGCCTCGATATTACCCGCGAGCCGATTCCCGTTGTCCCGGCTGCCCATTATTCCTGCGGCGGGGTGGCCGTTAACACCTGGGGCGAGACGACGATCAAAAACTTGTACGCTGTCGGTGAAGTGGCCTGCACCGGCCTGCATGGCGCGAACCGCCTGGCCAGCACATCCCTGCTGGAAGGCCTGGTTTTCGGCGAGCGTGCTGCCGAGCACATCCCGGGGCAGATCGCCGGTTTGTCTTATCCTGAACCGGATTCCATCCCGCTTTGGGACGAATCGAACCTGACCCATGAGTCAGACCCGGCCCTGATCCAGGGTGACATGCAAACCATCCAAAATATCATGTGGCATTATGTCGGCCTGATTCGCTCCGGCGACCGGCTTTCACGCGCCATCCGTGAACTGCGCCACCTGCAAAACGAGATCGAAATGTTTTATCGCAAGACGAAGTTGAGCGACAGTCTGATTGGTCTGCGCAATGCGGTCGAGGCGGGCCTGCTGATCGCCCAGGCGGCGCGCCATAACCGTCAGAGCCGCGGTTGTCACTATCGGACGGATTCGGTCAATGGCGGCGACCGGTTGTTGTAAGCAAGACAAACATCATTTACCACGAAGGCACAAAATCTCAAGTTTTGCGAAAAACTTTGTGACTTTGTGCCTTCGTGATGTATTTCTGTTTTTTGTGCCTGTTTGGTTATATTTTTGGAGGTGATTTTGCCCGATTAATCATCACTACGGCGCTGATGATAACGGCTGCGGCGACGAAGACGCGCCAGGTCAGAACTTCGTTGGCCAGCCAGGCACCCAGAAAGATGGCCACCAGCGGGTTGACGTAGCCGTAGGTGGAAACCAGCGAAATGGGGGCGTTCCGTAACAGCCAGCCATAGGCCACGAAGGCAACCAGCGACGCGAACAGGATCAGGTAGATCAGCCCCATCCATGACGTGAGCGTTACTGCGCGGATATCAAAGCTGGCCATTTCACCGTTCAGGGCGCTGACTAGCAGCAGGCCAACGCTGGCCGAGGCCATTTGCATGCCGGTAAACATGAAAACTGATTTGGGTACCTGGGCTGTTTTGGCGTAGATCGAGCCCATTGCCCATAAAATGGTGGCCAGCACCAGCGCGCCCGCGCCCAGCAGATCGACGCGAAAGGCGGCGCTTGCCAGGGTTTCGGGGTTGATCAGGATGAAGATGCCGCCGAAGCCGATCAGCAGCCCAACGACCGCCTGCCAGCCGGGTTTGACTCCGCCTGGCCGCAGGGCTTCAAACAGAGTCAGCCAGAGCGGAACGGTGCCGACGATCAGGGCGGCGATGCCTGAGTCGACGGTTTGCTCGGCCCACGAAACCAGACCGTTGCCGCCCAGGAGCAGGAACAGCCCGACGATGCTGGCATCGCGCCACTGGGTCAGGGTGGGGCGTTCATCGCCGGCCAGGAAGCGCCAGCCCAGGATCAGAACGGCGGCGATCAAGAAGCGCATCCCGGCGTGCAGGAAGGGCGGGATGCTTTCAATGGCAAAACGAATCCCAAGATAAGTCGAACCCCAGATGACATAGATGGCCAGCATTGCCAGCCAGACTTTTGTTTTCATGATTCTCCGTGTTCAGGAATGGATTGCTGCTGCTAAAAAGCTTTTGGACACGGAGTGAACGGAGTTTACGGAATTTTTAAACTTTCCGTGAAACTCCGTTAAATCCGTGTCCCATTGTCTTATTATTTTACAAACCCTGACTCCCAGGCCAGCATGGCTTTTTTGCGCGGCAAGCCGTAACGATAATTGCCAAATTCGCCTTCTTTGCGGATGACCCGGTGACAGGGAATCAGCCAGGCGATTTTGTTGTGGGCGATGGCATTTCCAACTGCCCGCGCAGACTGCGGGTAGCCAAGTTCTGACGAAATGCGCTGATAGGTGCTGACCTGGCCCGGAGCAATCCGCAGCAGGGCTTCCCAGACTTTGATCTGGAAGTTGGTCCCGGCCAGGTGCAGGGCAAGGGGCTTTTCGGGCGAGTCGATTTGGTTGAACAGCGAGGGGATGTAGCCGGCAGTCTCGCCGGGAGATTCTTCCAGCCTGGCATGCGGCCAATCGGAGCGTAGAATTTCCAGCGCGGATGGCCTGTCGGTTTGGACAAAGCCGAGGTAGCAGATCCCGCGCGGGGTCAGGGCCAGCAGGCACTCGCCAAAAGGGGAGGGGTGAAAGCCGTAGCGTATGAGCAGTCCCTCGCCGCGCCGCTTCAAGTCTCCGGGGGTGGCGGCCTCGGTATGCACCAAAAGGTCGTGCAACCTGCCGGGGCCGGAAAGACCCGTCCCGTAGGCTGCGCCCAAAATATCTCCCGAATTTTTAAGCATTTGCTTGGCGTTTTCTTTACTGATGTATTGCAGAAAACGCTTGGGGCTGATACCAACCCAGCGCGTGAACAGACGCTGGAAGTGGTACTCGCTCAGCCCGAGCGCAGCGGCGATTTCGGGCAGCTCGGGCTGTTGGCTGATGTTGTCTTCGATGTAGCGGATGGCGCGCTCGATCAGAGCGTAGTCCTGGCTTGTTTCTGTAAATTGAGTGAGATTTGTTTTCATAGTGACCTCTAATGCTGACATTGTAGGTCATTTTATCTTGATTTTCCACCCGATTCTTGCTCAGAATGAAAAAATCCCATCTCGTTTTGAGATGGGATCGTATTTTTAAGGAAGCAAGGTTTGTAACAGGAGCGCCAGCGCGATCAGCCCGACCATCAGTCCCATGCCGAGCAGGATGCCCCATAGCATTTGAGACTGTTGGATCCCCGGCCTGTTTTTTTGCTTTTGTGGTTCGAGCAGGGCCAAGTCGGCGCTGGCTGGGTTTTGCAGGGCTTCCATGAGTGCTGGCATATCGGCATAGCGCGCCTCGGGTTGGCGTTGCAGACAGCGGGCGACCACTGCTGCCAGCGCGGGGGAGACCTTGGGTGCAACCTGATCGAGACGCGGCGGCGTGTTGTTCAGGTGTTGGGCCATAACGGCCAGCGGGGTGTCCCCGCCAAAGGGCGGCCTGCCGGCCAGCATTTCATACAGGATCGTCCCGAGGGCATAAATGTCGGTGCGGATATCGCCGCGCTGACCTTCGATCTGTTCCGGGGCCATGTAGTCGGGAGTGCCCAGGGTGACGGTCAGGTTCGAGAAGGTCACGCGGTGCGAGCGGCGGGTGAGGGCCAGGCCAAAATCCATGATGATCGGTTGGCCATCTTCGAGCCGGATCAGGATATTCTCGGGTTTCAGGTCGCGGTGAACAATGCCCTGCGCGTGACAGTAGGCCATGCCCTCGGCAACTTTCAAGAGGATGGGGATGGCTTTTTCGGGCAAAAATGCGCCCGAAAGCTCCATGACCTGGCGCAGGGATTTGCCATCGATAAATTCTGTTACCAGGTAGGGGATGCGATTGTAAATGCCCGAACCAATCCCTTTCAAGACGGCGGGGTGGTCGAGGCTGGTGATGACTTCCAACTCGCGCTGAAAGCGCTCGGCCTGGGCCGGGTCACCCAGCATGGACTGGTTGGGGATCTTGATAACGACTTCGCGGCGGGTGAGCATGTCAAAGGCGCGGTAAATATCACTCATGCCGCCTTGAGCCAGATAACTTTGGATCTGATACTGGTCGAACTGGTCGCCAATATGCAGGATTTTATTAAATGAAGGATCAATGAAAGTCATGATGTATACATTCTATGATGAACGGCCTAAAAAGCCAAGCCAACTGCGCTCTTTCTGGGCCGGTTCTTCATAGGATTGGAAGCGAAAGCCGCGAACGCGCAGGGCGACCGCGGAACAGTTATCGTCGCTGCCTTGAGCGATGGCCAGGTCGAGCAGGGCTTCGCACAGCGATTGGGCATTGCTGGCTTTTTGGGCGGTTTCGCCGATTTGTGAATCTTCAACCGCGCCCCAGACCCCGTCACTGACCAGCACGATCCAATCTTTGGGCTGGAGTTTGGTCTGCGAAAGGTCGGGCTGGACGAAGAGCGCCAGACCGAGGGCGCGGGTCAGAATGGAGCGCTGTTCGTGGCTACGGACGTACTCGGGCGGTAACATGCGCGCCCGCACCAACTCACCGACGGTGGTGTGGTCGCTGGTCAGGCAGGTGCTGTGGCCGTTGCGAATGAGATAGGCGCGGCTGTCGCCAATGTGCGCCAGGTGCAGAAAACTCCCGGATAAATAAGCAGCCAGCAGGGTGGTCCCCATGCGCTCGCCGCCAAGCTGTTGGGCGGCCTTGTAGATTTCGAGATTGGCGCTTTCAGTGGCTTGTTGCAGGTATTTGGCGTAATTGCCGCCTGGCGGGCAGGCCCGTAAAATCTGCGCAACCTGACGCAAGGCCAGGTTGCTGGCAATGTCTCCGTGCGAATAGCCGCCCATGCCATCAGCCAGGGCCAACAACGAACCGGGGAAACGTGAGGCCGAAGCCGCCGGGACGAGAATCGCGTCCTGGTTATCTGCGCGGACGGGGCCGGTGACGCTCAGTCCGGCGCAATCGAAATCGGCCAGCGTGTATTGTTTGAGCAAAGTATCACCTGCGGCGGGCAAAATACGAAATCAGGCTGAGAATCAACCAGAGGGCGGCCAGACCCAGCGCCAGGCTGCAGGCCTGGGCTGTTACGCCGCCCGCGCTGAGGCCGGAAACCAGAGCCAGCATGGCAATCCCCAGATTTAATGCGATGGTGGCCAGCGGCAGCAGTCCATGTTTGAGCCAGTGAAAGGCCGGTGTGGCGGCGAAAGCGGCCACGGTGAGTGCGCCCAGAATTGCATACAGCAGGAAAGCGCCCAAAGTGGCAGCCAGGATCAATCCCATCAGTGCGGGCAGGCCGCCCAATATTCCAAAAGAACCGAGCACGGCCGAAACCAGGCTGAGTAAAATGACAGTGTAATAAGGCGTGGCGTATTTGGGGTGCAGAATGCCGAGCAGGTCGGGCATTTCGGAGTCGAGCGCCATCGAAAAACTGATCCGCACGCCGTTGTTGGTGGCGCTGAGCATGGCCGCCAGCAGGGCTATGGCGGTGGCGAAGGCCATCACGAACATGAAGGCCAAACCGTTGCCTGAAAGCATGGCATCGCCGATTTGGCGGGCCAGTTCGCCGAGCGGGGCGCGCGAAGCCGGGTCGATCTGATCGTTGAAGGCCAGCCCGGCGGCAAAATAGACCAACAGATAAGAGAACGCTCCCTGGATGAGCAGCGCCAGGATCGAAGCGCGCGGAATGTCGCGGCCAGGGTTGGCCGCGGAAGCACTTAGGGATGTGACGGCTTCAAAGCCGACCATCAGCATCATTGCCAGGGCGGCCTGAAAAGCCAACCCGGAAAGATTGGCGGGTAGAACAATATTGGTCAGACTTGGCATGTTTGCCAACTCTAGCGGATTAACGCTGCGAAAAACGATGGCGAGCACGCTGAAAAGCCCCAGGGTGATGAGTTGCAGGGTGTTGAGCACAACGCTCGAGACGGTCGAGCCGGTAATGCCGCGCAGGGCCAGGAAGCCGACAAAGGCGGCGAATGAACCCGCGAGCAGGATTTGTCCAAAGGCGGTTGGTTCGTACCCAAACTGACGCAGGCTGGAATCGGCCAGGGTGCCCATAAAGGCGACCATGACTCCGGGGTAGACCCAGTAATACAGGTGCGAGGCCCAGCCGGTCAGGAATTTGGCGAAACGGGCCACGCCCGGGCCAAGCGGGTGGGCGCTGTCTCGAAAAACCTGTTCGGCGAAATGATAGGCGCTGCGCAGTCCTGCTTCAGGGTAGCGCCGGGCCAGTTGCCCAAAAGAAAAGGCTGTGACCAGAGCCGTCAGCAGGGCCAGTAAAACACCGGGCCAGATGCCCCCGAGTCCGCTTTGTTGGGCGGCCAGTTGCGGTTGGTAGAGCAGCCAGGCAAATGCGCCGGGAGCCACCAAAGCCATGGCGTTGAGAGTGATCCCGGTCAGGCCGAGGGTTTTGCGGGGTGGTTTGGGCAGGGCGCTCATGGGGTTGTCTCCTCGTTGGAGGATTTTAACCAACTTTCAAATTTTTCTATAAAAAGGAATAAGGGCCATAACAGGGTGATGCTGGCAGCTTGGACAAGGTAACGCAGCCAGTCAATGGCCGGTTTTCCTCGCGGGTTGCTGCCTTCGAGCATGATTTTGGCGGTCATTGCGCCCATGCCAAGGTAGATTAATACGGCAGGTGAAATAGCTGATGTGGTTTCGGAATGCATGGGTTTTCCTGCATTAATCAAAGAAATTGGCAGGATAACTGTCCGCAAAACAGTTATCCTGCCTTCTCAGAATGAATTTAACTTAGTCCCCTGCGAAAGACCCTTGTGGAACTGCATCGCCAGGGTAGGCTTCGGTGCCGTGTTCGGGCATATCCAGGCCTTTGAGTTCTTCGTCTTGGGAGACGCGCAGGCCAACCAGGCCTTTCAAGACGCCGAAGAAGAGTACGTAACCGGTAACCAGGCACCAGGCGCCGACAACCAGCACACCGATCAGTTGGGCGACAAATTGTCCGCCGTTTCCTGCGATCAGGCCGGTCACGCCGTTTTCGGTTGCGAAGATGCCGACCGCCAGCGTACCCCAGACACCGTTCATCAAGTGAACCGGGACGGCGGAAACGGGATCGTCGATTTTGAGTTTTTCGAGCAGCAGGGCGCCGTAAACCACGATCACTGCGCCAATAACGCCGATAACGATGGATGCAGCAGGGGTGACCCAGGCGCAGGGCGCGGTGATGGCGACCAGGCCGGCCAGGACGCCGTTCAGGGCGGTGCCCAGGTCAGGCTTTTTGGTGACAAAGGCCCAGCTGAGCAGCATGGCAACCAGGCCGCCGGCAGCTGCCGCCAGATTGGTGTTGACCGCAATCAGGGCGACGGCGTCAGCGTTTGCGCCATTGATCGCCAGCTGGCTGCCGGGATTGAAACCGAACCAACCCAACCACAGGATGAAGACACCCAGGACAGCAAAGGGAGCCGAGTGACCGGGAATGGCTGTGGCTTTACCGTCTTTGCCAAAGCGACCCAGGCGCGGTCCAAGCGCCATCGCGCCGATCAAGGCCATCCAGCCACCAACACTGTGGACCACGGTTGAGCCAGCGAAATCCTTGAATCCGGCGCCGAAAGGCAGTGTCGAGAGCCAGCCGCCGCCCCACATCCAGTGACCGGCAATCGGGTACACAACCGCAGAAATCACGAAACTATAGACCAGGTAAGCCGTGAAGCGGGTGCGTTCGGACATGGCCCCCGAAACGATGGTGGCCGCAGTACCGGCAAAGACCAGTTGGAAGAACCAGAAGGCCAACAGAGGCAGGCCGGCAACATCTTCACCACCGCTGACGAAAAAGCCGGTTGTGCCGATGAATCCGCCAGCGCTTGCCCCGAACATGAAAGCATACCCAAAGGCCCAGAAGGCCAGGCTGGCGAACACGAAGTCAATCACATTTTTGAAAAAGATATTTGTGGTGTTCTTGGCGCGAGTAAGGCCAGATTCGAGCATGGCGAAACCGGCCTGCATGAAGAACACCAGCGCAGAGGCGATGATGACCCACAGGGTATTCAACCCGCGGATCAGTTCCCCGATAGCATCGGGATCGGGGGATTGGGCAAAAGCCGGACTGGTGAACGCCAGCAAGGCTGTAGATGCGAGCGCGGGCACAATCACCCAGCGCAGCCATTTGATGGAGCTTAATGCAAAGGTTTTCATTTTTTCTCTCTCCTTTGTGAAACAAAGTTGGTTGTAATTGAAGGTGTCAACGCAGGCGCGGGAGTCGCGGCAGAAGGAGGCTTGGCAGGCCAGGGATGCAATACAACGCCCGCGCATCTGCGTTCAACACTTATGACATTCTATGCGGATGGGTTTTTTTAAACCATTACCCGTATGGACAATTTTTGAGCCGGATTTTGTTCTAAAATGACGGCGTTTACCTTTTTTTGACCCAAATGGGTTAGTACCACCCGATTTGGCCTTTTAGTAAAATCAACAACGAAGCAATGATCATGACTAAAATGCTAGGCGGGCCGGCGATCAACAACCAACGTTTCCAACCCACACTGCCGTGATTGTGCTCCATGTAGGCATAGGCAACAACATTGGCAGAAGCGCCGATGGGGGTTATGTTCCCCCCGATATCTACACCCAGGGCCAGCGACCAGACCATCAGTGAGAGAGCGGGCATGGCCGGCATGGCGGCCAGATCTTTCAGGACATAGCTCATTGCCAGGGCCAGCGGCACATTATCCAGCACGCCGCTCAACAATCCCGGCCCCCAGTGCAGGGCTATGACCAGGCTTTCGGGTGAGGAGGCAATCCCGGACAATGCGCCCGCAAGTATTTCGAAAAGATGAACCTTCTCCAGGCCGCCGATCAACATAAACAGGCCCACAAAGAACAGGATGCTTTCGCCATCCACGCGCAGGATGGCTTTTTTACGCTGGTCGTCGCGCAGGGCGATGACGGCCAGCCCGGCAGGGATAAGCGCCGCGACAGCGGCGGTGATAGGCAGGCCGCTCCACTCGCTGAGTGGGATGTGAAAGACCAGCAGGAAGACTGCCATCAGGAAACCGGTCAGGCCGACGCGGGTCAGGTGAGCGTGTAATGGTTCGCTTTGCAACTGCTCAATTTCAGCGATTGTTTCGGGTGTTAGGGCTATATGCGCATTTTTTAACGCCTTGCGATTTATCAGATAAAAAACGCTCAACAAAACCAATGCGCCAATCAGGGCGATCGGGCCGGTGTGGGTTACAAAATCGGCAAAGCTGAATCCCAGGGTAGTACCCAGGATCACATTGGGAGGGTCGCCTACCAGAGTCGCTGCGCCGCCGGTGTTCGCCGCGCAGACTTCGGCGATGATCAATGGAACCGGGTCAAGGCTGAGCAAACGGCAGAGCTGCACTGTCAGGGCGGCAAGGAACAACATCACAGTAATACTGTCCATAAACGCTGCCAAAAAGGCGGCCATCAGTATCAGCACCACAAATAAAGCTGAAGGGTGATAGTTGACCTTGCGCACCGCAGTCATCGCCAGCCAGGAAAAAAAACCGCCTTCCTGCAAAATTGAAATCAGTAGGAACATTCCCGCCAGCAGCCCAATCGTTTCCCAACTGATGTAGTTGAGCGCATCTTCAATGCTCATCACGCCAAATGCGACCAGCAGCGAGCCGCCAAGAAGCGCGACCCAATGTCGGGGGAATTTCTCACTCACAATTGCGATGTAAGCCACAAAAAAAATCAGGATTGCGGTTGCCATGCTCGTTCTTTCCTATTCAAAATAATGTATGCATCTTCTGCCAGCATTGTATATACAGGGAACCGTCCGTGTAACTACCCTTATGGAGAATTTAAGGCGGGTTGCACTCTTTTTCTGGTAGTAATTTGTCCCCCAAACGGGCCATAAGAAATGGCACAGGCCGTCAGACCATGACCCAAATGGGTACTCCTTCATATTCCTGTCCTTTTATCCAGGCGCATCCGGTATAATTTTGTTATGGAAACTTCCCTGCGCGCCGATCAACTTCTCAGCCCCAACTTCCCGGAATCTGCCGCGCAAGCCTTGCTCGACACACTCGGATTCAGTAACAGTGAAGCCAGTTTGCGCCGCCTGCGCCACATGGCTGACTCCAGTCCGCAGGCCTCATTGGCTGTAGGCGAACTATTGCCGCACCTGCTCGCCAGCCTGGCCTCTTGTGCTGATCCCGACCAGGCCCTGATCAACCTGGAACGCTTCGCCAGTGACGGTCAGGCCACCGAAATCTTTGCCAAGTTGGCCGCAAACCCGCGCGCGCTCGAGATTCTGGTTACTATTTTTGCGGGTAGTCAGTTCCTGACCGAGATTCTGCTGCGTTCGCCGGGCCGCCTCGACCTGCTGGCCGACCGCGAAGCCCTGGCGCGCCTGAAAAAAGCTGAAACTTACGAAGCTGAAGGCGCGGAATCCATGCGCGCCCTGGCCGCCCCTGGCGCGGAACTCGATTCCCTGCGCCGCTACCAGCACGGTGAATTGCTGCGCATTGGCGCCTGCGACCTGCTCGACCTGTACGACCTGCCGACCGTCACCTCCCAACTTTCAGCCCTGGCCGACGGCATGGCGCGCGCCTGCCTGACCTATGCAAGCGACCGTACTGGTGTTGCAGCGGACGGATTTGTCGTCCTTGCCATGGGCAAATTGGGCGGGCGCGAGCTTAACTACAGCTCCGATATCGACCTGCTCTTCCTGGCCCGCGAGCCAGGGCCGGAAAAACTGCGCCTCGGCCAGCAATTCATCGAAGCCCTTTCCAGCGTTACTCCCGAAGGATTCCTTTATCGCGTCGATATGCGTCTGCGTCCCTGGGGGCGTGATGGCGGCCTGGTCAGCAGCCTTGAAGGCTATCTTGATTATCTGAACAAAAATGCCCGCCTGTGGGAAAAACAGGCCTTGATCAAAGGCCGCCCCATCGCAGGCGATTTCGAGCTTGGCCTGCAATTCCGCCGTGAAATTGAGCCGGTCATCTTCGGTCAAAACCCCGAAACGGTGCGCGCCAGCGTCTATGCGATGAAACAACGCACTGAAGAACTCCTGCGCCAGAAAGGCCGCGAGTGGGGCGAAGTCAAACTCGGCGAAGGCTCCATCCGTGATGTCGAGTTTGCTGTCCAGTTTATGCAGTTGGCTTATGGCGAAAATCCGCGCTTGCGCAAACGCTCGACCCTGGTTGCCATCACCCGCCTGGTGCGCTTCTGCCACCTGACTGCCCCCGAAGGCCGCACGCTTGCCGATGGCTACATCTTTATGCGCACCGTTGAACACTTCCTGCAAATGATGCACTACCGTCAGACCTACACCCTGCCCACCGACCCTGGCGCGCTGACACTTTTGGCGCGGCGGCTCGGCTTTCGCGGTTCGGCCAGCGAATCTCGTGAGAAAATGATCCAGCGGTACGAGCAGCACAGCCAAGCCATCCGTGTCATTTACGCCAAATACGTCGGTGGTATTGAAGCGGTCCCAGCCCCCCAGCCGGCTGAAGAAGCCCCCAACCCGATAGTCCAAAAGCATCTGGCGCGCCTGGATGCCGAATATGCCAACATTTTTAGCTCTGAAGAAATCCAGAAACACGCCCTGATGGCCGAGTCGCTCGATAACGAAAATCTGGTGCGCCTCGAAGCCCGCCCGCTCGATGACCAGCGCTGGCAGGTGACGATAGTTGCTTATGATTATCTTGGGGAACTTTCGTTGATTTGTGGATTGTTCTTCGTCTACGGGCTGGATATCCAGGCTGGTGAAATCTTTACCTACGAAGTGCTGGAACGCGCCACCACCCGCAGCTCGTCACGCCCTTTAACAGATGCGACTCCACCCTCAGCCTCGCGCAAAATTGTGGACGTGTTTACTGTTCAACCGATCGGCCCGAAGCCTGAAGCCGAAACCTGGCTGCGCTATACTGATGACCTGTCTGCCTTGCTGGGCCTGATGCACAGCGGAAAACGCCGCGAAGCGCGCAGCGAACTGGCAAAGCGGGTTGGGGCCACTTTTCAGAAAATCTTGGCAACTGCCGAGCCGCTCTATCCCATTGAAATCAAAATCGACAACCGTACTTCGACGCGTTACACCACCCTGCATCTGGATGCCCCCGACACCATCGGCTTCCTGTACGAATTTACCAACGCTCTTTCGTTAACTCGCACCTATATCGCCCGCATGGTGGTGCAGTCGCACGGCAGCCGGGTTAATGACCTGCTCTTTGTCACCGATAAGGATGGGCACAAGATTACCTCTTACCAGAAGCAACGTGAATTGCGCACCGCTGCTGTCCTGATCAAGCATTTCACCCACCTGCTGCCGCGTTGCCCCAACCCGGCTTCGGCCCTGCTGCACTTCCGCGAATTTATCGAAAAACTCTTCGAGCGCCCCAACTGGCCCGACGAACTGGCCTCCATCGAACGCCCCGAAGTGCTCGGCAACCTGGCTCATTTACTGGGTGTTAGCGATTTCCTGTGGGATGATTTCCTGCGAATGCAGTACACAAATCTTTTCCCTGTCGTCTCCGACCTGACCGCCCTGGATACCGCCAAATCGCGCCAGCAATTGCAGTTCGAGCTGGAAGAAGCCCTCAAGCCGGTTCATCTTGGCCCGCAGCCCCCACACGAAGATGCTCCCTGGCGCAGGGTGCTCAATGATTTCAAAGACCGCGAAATGTTCCGCCTCGACATGCGCCACTTGCTCGGCCATACTCGTGAATTCTGGGATTTCTCCGCCGAACTGACTGATCTGACCGAAGTGATCGTCAACAACGCTTATTACTTGTGCGCTGAAGACTTGCGCAGTCTGCACGGACATCCACGCCGCCCTGACGGGACCGTTTCGCAGATGAGTGTGCTGGCCCTCGGCAAGTGCGGCGGGCGCGAGTTGGGCTTCGCCTCCGATATCGAGCTGATGTTCCTGTACGACGAAGAAGGTCAGACGGATGGATTGCAAACAATCCCGACTTCTGAATTCCATGAACGGGTTGTGCGTGATTTTCTGGCGGCCATCCAGGCCCGCCAGGAAGGAATTTTCCAGGTCGATTTGCAACTGCGTCCCTATGGCAAGGCCGGAAGCATGGCCGTTTCGCTGGATTCATTTCGCCGCTATTACGCATCCGAAGGCCCGGCCTGGGCCTATGAGCGCCAGGCTCTGGTCAAGATGCGCCCCATTGCTGGCGACCCGATCCTCGGAGCGCAAGCCTGCGCCCTGCGCGATTCTTTCGTCTATACGGGCATCCCTTTTGACGTGACCGCCATGCGCGCCATGCGTGAGCGCCAGGTGCGTCACCTCGTCTCGGCCGGGACTTTCAATGCCAAATATAGCCCCGGCGGGCTGGTCGATATCGAGTACTTGATCCAGGGCTTGCAAATCACGCATGGCGCTTCAGATGCCACCCTGCGCCAACCCAACATCCGCCAGTGCATGGACGCCATGCACCACGCCGGGATATTGAACGATGATGACTACACCCGCCTGCACAAGGCCCATACCTTCCTGCGCTGGCTGATCGATTCGATGCGCGTTGTGCGCGGCAACGCCAAGGATGTCAATGTCCCGGCCTACGGCAGTGAAGAATTTGCCTTCTTGGCCCGCCGCCTGCGCTATGCAAATGAAGCTGAACGTTTGCGCGACGATCTTGTGCGTTACCAGACCGACGTACAGGAAATCAATACGAGATTGCTGACTTAAACTCCCAAGCCCTGAGCGGAACGACGAGTGCAACGAGGAGTACAGTCGAGGGGTGGCTTGAAGTCACCTAAAACGGCCTGAAACTCGTCTCCCGGTCATACACATCCTCATTCTCGGCCTTTTTCAAGAAGTTCACCAGCCCATATGTGACGGGGGTCATCAGGGCTTCGACCGCCACCTTGAACAGGTAATTGGTAACTACCAGCACCACAAACAGGCTCCAGGGGAAAACGCCAAACAGTGTCGCAACAAGCACAAAAGCGACCGTATCCACCATCTGGCCGATCAGCGTACTGCCGATGGTGCGCATCCACAGGTGGCGGCCCTGAGTCCAGACCTTCATCTTTGCCAGCACCACCGCGTTTGAAAATTCCCCCGTCCAGTAACCGGCCAGTGAGCCGAGTACGATCCCGCCGCTCGACATCCCGCCCAGGATGGCCAGATAAGCGGCGTCTCCGGCGTATTCCTGCCACGTGGCCTCGCCCGGCAATATGCTGACCAGCCAGAAGACCGCCGCCGAGAGCGCCAGCGCAAAAAAACCCATCCATATTACCCGCCGCGAGCGCTTGAATCCGTAAACTTCGGTCAGGATGTCGCCAAAAATGTAGCCGAGCGGGAAAAGGATCGTCCCGGCGTCGAAAGCCAGGGCAAAGCCAAAGAAGCTCATGCGCAGGTCAACGATTTTTGCAGAAGAGGCAACATTGCTGACGACCAGGACGGTCACAAAGAATACCATTACGATGTCGTAATATTGGTAAGATTTTTGCATATTTCTTTTCTCCTATGGAAATACAAATCAGGTGCTTCAAATAGCACCTGATTTGTATTTTACCCGTTCTGGCTAATAAAATTTATTTCAGCGCGTTCACGATCCGCAGGGTATTATGACGCATCATCTCGATGTAAGTCGCGGCCGGGCCGCCTGCCGCGGTCACTGAGTGGGTGTGCAGGTCAGCAACCACAGTTACGCCGGTTTCGGCGGCAATTTGCTCCGCCAGCTTCGGGTTGGCGGCCACATCCAGGAAGATGGCTGGCGCGCCGGTATCGTTGATTTGGTCGATCAATCCGGCCAGTTCCTGGGCGCTGGGGCTGGCCCCGCTGCTGAAACTGGGAATGATTGCCCCGGTCACGCTGAATCCGTACTGCTCGGCGAAATAGCCCAGGGTGTCGTGGTCGGTGACCAATACGCGCCGCTCCACCGGGATTTGTTCGACCTGTGCGCGGATCCATGTGTCCAGTTCGCGCAATTGCCCGATGTAGCCGGCGGCGTTTTTGGCGTAAGTGTCTTTGCCTGCCGGGTCGATCTCGCTCAAGCCGTCGCGGATATTTTCGGCATATACAATCACCTGGTTCGGGTCGAGCCAGAAGTGCGGGTCGCCTTCGTGATGATGCTCGTCGTGTTCTTCACCTTCGTGCTCATCGGCTTCTTCTCCTTCATGCTCATGGCTGGGCTCGGCCTCACTTGCTTCGCGCATGGCCAGCCCGGCAGAAGCCTCAACAATTTTGGTGTTCCCGCCGGCGTTTGAAATGGTTTCCTCGATCCATTCCTCGAACCCGGCCCCGTTAATAATCAACATCTGGCTGTCGGCAATTTTCGCCACATCTTGCGGGGTCGGTTCAAAGGCGTGGGGATCCAGACCAATCGGGATGAGCGAATCGACCGTTACCCGGTCTCCTGCCACATTTTGGGCGATATCGGCCAGGAAGCTGTTGGCCGCCAAAACGCGCAGCGATGCGCTCTCAGCCTTAGCCTGGCTCTCGGCTTCGGGGGCCGCAGCAGGCTGAGGGGCGCAGGCGCCCAGGGTTAGCGCAAAAATCCCCATAATGGTAAAGATAATCTTTTTCATTTACTTCTCCTTTTTTGCCCCCGAAATCTTCAGACCTCGGGGGCGGTTTGATTTAGTTGTTTTTGCAGGCCGAACACAGGCCGAACAGTTGCAGCCAGTGTTCGCGGATCTCGAAGCCGGTTTTTTCGGCGACAGCGTTAATTAGTTTGCTGATGTCGTCGCCGCTGAAGTATTCTGCCTTGCCGCAGGCGGTGCACAGCACAAGGTGTTCGTGCCCGTGCGCCGCGCGCAGGTACATGTGACAGCCTTGCGGATGGTGGACGCGCTGCACCAGGCCAAGTTCTTCCAGTTTTTCAAGTGTGCGGTAAACGGTCACCAACCCCAACCCGCGATATTCCTGGCGGCCCTGGTCGTAGATTTCGAGCGGCCCCAACGCGCAGGGACTGTTCGCCATGATCTCGACAATGGCCCGGCGTGGGGCGGTGACGCGGTAACCGCTCTCGCTCAGGCTCTCAAGCCACTGGTCATACGTGTTGGAAGTTGTTGTCTCAGTCATTTTGGTATTGAAAACCTTTTTCAATTGTAGCGGATAGTATGGATAATTGCAAGGGTTTGGCGCAATGACATTGTTGTATTGTCAGGTTGTTTCGCGAAAGCCCTGGCTCAGAAATCGCTCGAGTCAAAAAAGGCTATTGGCCGCGTTCGGCCTTGCGTTGAATGGCCTTGAGCCATAAGATGCGAATGAACCCGCTGCCCAGTGAGATTATCCGCCAGTAAAGGGCAAACTTTTTTAGCGTTGCCGGGTGGGTGGCCCGAATGCGCGTTTCGGTGGTGCAGCGCACGGTTCCATTGCCGAGATCGGTCACAGCCAGGTTGGCCGCTACTTTGGCATAATCGGGCTGGTCAAAGGTCAGGAATTCCTGTGGGGAAGCAATTTGTGGGTTTTGGCCGCCGGTCAGCTCCCAAAACTGGCCGACCAGCCCAAAGACGATTTCCTGATTGGGAACTTCATCCAGGTCAAGAAAACCATCTTCAAAAAGCTCTTCCAGGAAAGGCCGGCCGCCTTGTATTTGCGGGGACGGTTTTCCTGTCAACCTGGCCGGTAACTCCCGGATTGACATCAGCCAGTAAGCCAAAGGGGATAATTCGGCTGATTCCAACTCTTTAATCGCCGCAAAGGCTTTTTCAGGCGATGTTCGGATGGTGATTCCATGGACTTCATTGAAATCGTAAACGGGAAGATACTTATCCAGCAGCATTGTTGCTTTCCTCCAGATTTTTCAGTTTCAAGGATTCAAGAAGCGCGTAAGCGGAGCCAATCGTCACCGCCAGGAAAATCAGCAAGGAAACAAAAGCCAGGATTCCCGGGAGCGCCAGGACGATTAAGACGCCGTAAATCAACCCTGCCAGGTTGGCTGCCAGACAGATTTTGAGCATCCACTTTGCGCGGCTTTTTTCGGCAGCGATATTGAGCAGGCTCAGGTAAATCAACGCCAGTCCGGTCCCGGCAAACCAGAGCGCATCCTCGGATAACTGCTCATAGAACAGCGGCGTCAGGGCAGTATGGACAACCCCGATCAATAACAGGTAAGCAGAAATTTTGTAAAAATGTTTCATAACAACCTCCCGATCATAATTTTTCACTTTGCCTGCCGGGCGGCAAGCCAGAACAGGAAATAGGAAACCGCCAGGATCGATTCGATAATTACAGCCGTTAGAATCCCCGTATTTGCAAATCCGCGCCCAAACTCGACCAGGCCCATCACGGCAAACCCGGCCATGTTGATGCTGATGGCAATTGCCATAACCTGCCGGGCCATCGAATCGGACACTTTCCTTCCAAGGAACACCAGGACAGCGAATCCCAGCATCAGCATGGCGGCTCGTCTGGCCAGGAAATCTGCCGATGCGGTTGATTCAATCCCAAGTTCATTTAGAAAAGAACCGGGGAAGAATAACAGCATCACGAACAGGTAGAAATATAGCGCGGCCGTCAGGTAGCTCATCATTTGATAGGTGTTTTGTTTTTCGATGATTCTAAACATTGGCGGTGGCCTTTCGTTGGGCGTAAATGCTGGTTGGGATGATCTGGCGGGCAACTGCTGCCAGGGCTTGGCGCTCGGGAGTTTCCGGGAAAGCCTCCAGGCTGGTCAGGCTGTTCTGCACAAAACCTTCCGCTTCGCTGATGGCCCGCTCGATGGCCCTGCTATCCCTGATTGTTGCGATCAGCCGTTCCAGGCTGTCCGGGGTATGCCCGTTGCGTTGAATGACAGAGACCAAGGTCGGGTCATCGGGATGGGCCTCCAGGTAGTACAGGGCAGGCAGGGTGACCGTTCCCTGCCGCAGGTCGTTGCCAACCGGTTTCCCCAGGCTGGCCTCCTGGCCGGTGAAATCGAGGACATCGTCGATAATTTGAAAAGCCATCCCGATTTCGTGACCAAACTTGCGCGCTACGGCAACGACATCATCATCTGCCTGGCTCAAACGCGCCGCCGCGCCGGCTGCCAGCTCGAACAGGGAGGCGGTCTTGGCCTGGATCCAGCGGTAGTAATCTTCACGCATGGAAATGCCTTTTGCGCTGGAAAGCTGGAGTATCTCCCCGCCAACCATGCTTCCCAAAGTCTCTGTGAACAGGCGCATGACCGGGAAGGAATCGGCCTGGACGGCCAACTGGGCGGCCACCGCAAAGGCAAAATCGCCGGTTAGCGTGGTGGCTGCCGATGACCAGTGACTGTTCAAGGTGGCTATCCCGCGTCGTAAGGCAGCCCGGTCGATCAGGTCATCGTGGACCAGGGTGGCGATATGCAGCATCTCGATTGCGGCTGCCAGCCGCAGGAGCGGCTGCGGCTCGGCTCCGAGCATGTTTCCCGTCAACAGGGCCAGCCTGGGGCGGATACGTTTGCCGCCTGAAACAACCAGTTGATAGAGAGCCTTCGCCAGGGTTGAGTTATTGCTCTCGATGTACGGGTAGATCAGCGCGTCAATCTGCTGCAGGCGTTCCCGGGTTGAATCTATCTCAGAGTTCATCGACCCTCCAAGCCCGGCGCACGCAGCGTTCCTGCCAGCGTCAGAAGATAAATTACAGCCACAGCCAGGCAGATACCAAAAATAACCGCCGAAAACTCGGGAGCCAGGATGATCTCCTCCCCGGCCCGCGTGGCATAAAAGAGCGCAATCACCAGCATCGTTAGCTTACCCAGGCCAGTAGTCAGCAAGTCACGAATACAAAATAGCGAAGCATAGGTTGCAAAAACCAGGATCAGGATGACCCCAACATTCAACATTTGCATCAAGGCCTTGTAATCTGGTGACAGATCGGGAATCAACTGTATCTGACAGCCCAGCCAAATGTGAAAAATCATTAACAGAACGTTGAAACCCCCGCCAGCCCAAAGTAGTCGTTTGCTCATTTTTCATTACTCCTTTCATAAAAGGTCAAGCTTAATTGGGTGAAATCGCCTTTTCTGCTCTAGTTTTCGTTGTATCGGTTATTTCGGTATTAATCGAAATAAAAAGGCAAAAAAATATACGCCCCTACGAATCGGGGATCGAATTCAACATTTTGCGCACAATTTCGCTCTTTTTGGCGATACTGATAATCGTCTTGGTCGGGATTTTTTGGCCTTGCTCGTAAATGGTGGTAGCCGTTTCGAGCACAGCCAACATTTCGGTCATTTTCTTTTTGGTCACGGCTGATTCATCGGTCCGCTCAAGTTCGGCAACTGTCTCACGCAGCATATTCAGGGTTGGGTCCAACTCGCGGCGTTTGCGCATGTCGATAATGACGCGCGCCATTTCCCAGACATCACCCAGGGCTTCAAAATGCTCCGTACGCTCACCAAGAATATGCACGGCTTTGACGATCCCCCAGTTTTGCAGTTCCTTTAATCCGGCGCTGACCGTCGAGCGCGCCACCGAAAGGGTTTCGCTGATCGCTTCGGCGTTCAGCGGCTCGGCAGAGATGTACAGCAGGGCATGGATCTGGGCAATTGTCCGGTTGATGCCCCAGCGTTCGCCCATTTCGCCCCAATGGATGATGAATTTCTGTGCGGTTGGTGTTAGTTGAGTCATATATATTTTCCGTTATTTCGATTATAACCGAAACAACGGAAAATACAAGATATTATTTTGCCTTATGGCTTATTCGGTATGGCCCAACTCACAGAAGACGCCGTTGGTGTTGCAGCAGGCGCATTCCAGTTGCAGAGTGGCGTGCCCGATCTGGTAATGCTCGGCCAGCATCTGGCGGATGTCGCTCTGGATGCCCGCTCCGGCGCTGATGGGTTGGTCGGCGGTGACGATGTGGGCGGAAAGCATGCGCATGTTCTCGGTGATGCTCCAGACGTGCAGGTCGTGAACGCTCTCGACGCCGGGAACCGCTTGCAGGTCGCCAAGCATGGTTTCCATATTGATGTCGCCGGGGGTGCTTTCGAGCAGAATGTTGATCGCCTGGCGCAGGATTCCCCAGGCGTTCCACAGGATCAGGCCGCCGATCAAGACGCTGACCAGCGGGTCGAGCCAGTTCCAGCCGGTGAAGAAGATGACCACCCCGGCGGCAACTGCGCCCAGGGTCGAGAGCACGTCACCCATCAGGTGCAGGAAGGCCGAGCGCATGTTCAGGTCGTTCTCGCTGCCTTCCTTGACCATCCAGGCGGTGACGAGGTTGACGATGAAGGCCACCAGCCCGACCCCAATCAGGATGCCAGAGTCAACCTCGGAGGTCGATTGGAAGCGTTTCCAGACCTCCGAGAAGATCCCGAGCGAGATCAGCCCCAGGCTGGCGGCATTGAACAGCGCAACCAATATCCCGCTGCGGTGGTAGCCAAAGGTTTTGTTGGCATGGGCCGGCCGATTTGCCAGCACGATGGCATACCAGCTCAGGCCGAGCGCAACAACGTCGGTAAAGTTGTGCGCGGCGTCGGTCAGCAGGGCCAGGCTGTTGCCCCACAGCCCGGCGACGATTTCTACAAAAACGAAGAGGAACGTCAGGCTAAGCGAAAGCCCCAGACGCAAACCGGCATTTTTGCCTGCCGGGGCATGATGATGGTGGGTGTGGGTCATGGGTGGATTATCCGTGTAAGGCGTGGTCGAGGCCGCGCTGAAAGAGTTCGGTGACGTGATCGTCGTCAATCGCAACGTAAACATGCCGTCCGGCTTTGCGCGAGCGAATCAGGCGTTTGTCTTTTAGCCCGCGCAGTTGGTGCGAGATGGCCGATTTGGTCAGGCCGATGCGCTGCACCAAGTCGCCGACGTTGGTCTCGCCATCCATCAGGGCGGAAAGAATCCGCACACGGGTGGGGTCGCTGAGGGCTTCGAACAAGCTGGCTACCTGCGCGGCAGTTGGTTCGTCGATGATGTGATGGGTCATGCGTGTTCCCTCTATTGTTGCATAGTTGCTCAACCATTGATTCTATTTTACCCAGTTTTGACCACATCCGCAAGGGGAAAATAAAAAGCCACCTGCCCAATTGGGCAAGTGGCCGGGGACTGTGCGATTAGGCAGGTTAGCTGCCACTGCGTTTGACGGCGAATTTGTAGATGCGCTTGACGATTGAGAAACCGTCCAACACGATGATCAGCGCCAGTGTAACAGTAACAACCTGTTTGAACAGTGAAACCAGTCTGGTAGCTGTTTCGAGCGTGAAGCCAATCCCGGAGGCAACCATGTCTTGCAGATTCAGACCCACCAGCGACGGCCCGGCCAGCATGAAGCCGGCTAATCCAACCGTCATGATTTTGATGGCGATCGAGACCCAGCGGGTGGCGGTCTGCCATTGTCCCTGAATGAGCAGGAACAGGCTCAGAATGATTTCTGCGCCCCAGAGCAGATTGATCCATGGCAGGTAGGTGAAGAAGGCTTCTGAAAGCGCAGGCAGGAAAATCCATTCGCCATTGCTGGTAGCGCCGAATCCGAGCAATTCTGGAAAGAAATTGAACACGGCCAACCCGATGACGCTGAAGGTGATTCCAAAAGCCTGCTCGACCCGGCTGACCTGGTCTTCATCTTCAATTTTTTCCATCTTGAGCGGATCCCAGTCATCGTCCTTGTCAAGTTCTTTGCTCAGATCGGGGGCGAAGTACTGGATGACAGCAAATACGATGACGATGTTCCCTAGCGCAGAGATGGCTCCAGATGCAAACCCTGTCACCGTTTGAATGATCAGTTGGACAAAATTGGCGTCGACCTGCGTGATGCCGATGAAGAGTTTGACCAGCATAATGGCAAACAGGACGGTCATTACGATCCTGACTACCAACCAGAAGATGGGATATAGGCGCGGGCTGATCAGGTAGCGCTCCGGCGTGTAGGAGGCGGCCATTTTTTCAGGGCGGCCAAATTCCTTGAGCACATCCACGGTCATGGCGGTGTCCACCTTGCGGCCGAGTTCACGGCTGCGATCTTCGAGGCTGTCTTCGACCAGCGAGCGGATTTCGCGCTTCAGGTCTTCGCGTGATTTTTCGGGCAGGTGTTTGCCGACGTGCTGGATGTAACGGTCAATAAGATTCATAGTTTTCTCCTTTATCGGGCCAGTATCCTGTCCATCATGGCGATGATGCCAGCCCATTCGTTTTTAAGTTGCGGCAAAATTTCTTTGCCCGCAGCGCTGATCACGTAATAACGGCGAGGGCGCGCTTCTTCGAGTTTCCAGACCGATTCAAGCAACCCTTGCGACTCTAACCGGCGTAAGAGTGGGTAGAGGGTGCCCTGGTCGAGTTCCAAACCCTGGTCTGAGAGCAGTTTCAGCAGGGAATAGCCATACTGCTCCTCACCCAGTTGACTGAGTACTGCCAGCACGATCACGCCGCGTCGCAGTTCAAGAATATTGTTTTCAAGCAGAGTATTGTTTGTCATTTCATAACCTTTTCAACATTATACTGTGTATAAAACAGTATGTCAAGTATTTTTTAGCATTGATGGATTCAAATCAAGCAACCCATCAATGCTGAAGGCAGGATGTTCATGCTGTTTTTTGTTTTACTTGAAGCTCAACGTATAGGGGGACTTATCTTTTTTGACCAATTTCTCCAAAGTCTTCTGGACAGCCAGTCCCGCCCCAACCCCACAACCAGCGTGGATAACAGAGCCATCAGCCCAGCGGTTCCTGAACTTGTCGAAGAACTATGCCATTAATCTTGGCACTTTCTTCGCTGGCCTTCTTCTCTGCCTCGCTCAATCCAGAGTTCCTGATGGTGATTTCGAGCATGGCCTTGCCTTACGGATAGTTCTCGATTTTGGCTTGGGCGGCTGCGGCGTTCAGACTGGTTGCCTTTTGCGCGGCTTGGCTTCATCTTTCTTGCGCTGGCGTTGTTGCTCCGCTAACTGCCGCCCCACAGGCCTTGCCCGCCACTGGTGACGGGGACGGACGCCTGCGCAGCGGAAAAAATTGGAGGCGCAGGGCCAAAGGTGGAAACAACCAGCGTCCGTGTGGCTGTAATTGTTGCTGAGGGCATAAGTGCAACCACCTGAACGCCAGTGGCAGTGGCGGTTGTGACCGGTGTCCGGGTTCGTGCGTTGGGCGCGAGGATGAAGATACTGGCCGTCTCGCTGCTCATATTCCCGGCGTAGTCAGAAGCCTTGATGACGACCTGGTATGCGCCAATGGGAGCGATTGTGCCGTCTGTAAATTTTCTGTTCCAGGTGATATTGGTGGAGAAAGCTTTCCCATTTTCCCAATAAAGCTGATTTTCGCTGTTTTTGCTACTTGACCAACTTGCCCAAGGTCTTTTGGACAGCTAATCCCGCCGCCACGCCGACCAAAAGCGCAGACAGCAGCGCCAGCCGCCAACCATACCCTTCGCCAACAAAGCCCGCCACATGCCTGCCCACAAAACGCGCCAGAACGAAAACCAGCAATAGGCAAGCCGTCTCAACAAAGACATTACGCACCAGTTCGAGCCCGGACAACTTCCCGGCGCGGTGAGATCGCCAGTTGCGCAGGGCTAGCAGCAGGATACCCATACCCAGAGTCAGGACAATAAAAGGCGTGGCAAATCCCTGTGCGAGAGCGGGCGCAAAGAGCAGCCCAGCAAACAGAGTCAGGGTTAAGAGCAGGGCCAGTTTCGGCCAGTGGGTTTCGAGGATGGTATAAAACATGAAACAAACCATTGAGAGAAACTTTGTAATTATTCCTGCCGAATAATTTCCCAAAACCATATGGTTTTATCACGAGAAAATGTGCCCGAGGCAAGCAAACGCCCATCCGCCGAAAAAGCTAACTTATTAACCAAGTCAGAATTTCCGTCCACCTCAGTTTCCAATTGTCCGGTGGCAACATCCCATATTTGTATGGTGTCTTCAAGACAACCTACGGCAAGGAATGTTCCATCGGGAGAAAATACTGTCCGATTTGCCTGGCAGGAATTCAGATTGAGCACGCGTATCTTACGCCATGTATCAACTTCCCAAAGCTGCACCGTTTCGTTTGAATCAGATGCCAGTAAGGAACCATCCGGTGAAAATGCCACTGTGCCAACGCCATAATCATGAGATAATTCCCCTACTTTGCGCCAGGTTTCAATTTCCCATATCCTTACCATTTTATCTTCCGCGCCAACGGCAAGGAATAAGCCGTTAGGCGAAAACGCGACACTGCGAACCCATTCATCAAAGTCATCGAGAACCCGCAAAGCCTGTCCACTCTCAACATCCCAAACATGTACCGTTCGATCGAGCGAAGCGGAGGCAAGCAACAGTCCATCAGGAGAAAAGGCTACACTGTTGACCCATTGAGTATGACCTCTCAAGGTTTTTACATTTTGTCCGGTACGAACATCCCATAACTGCACAGTATGATTCCAGTGACCGGAGGCCAACAGAGAACTGTCTGGAGAAAAAGCAATCTCAATAACATCTGAATCTGATACTGAAACATGCATTTCTTCAAGTGTCTTCGCGTTGTAAAAGAATATTTCATGGCTCGAAGAAGTTGCCAGAAAATTACTGTCGGGCGAAAAGGCCAAGTCGGAAATATTACCTCTCTCAACACGCACATAATCTGGCGATTTCCTTAACACGACGTTTGAATCTACTGCCAAATCACAAGCAGAGAGAAAGGCAACAAAGAAGAAAAACGATAGGATAAATTTGATATTTTTCATCATTTTATTATTTACCAAAGCAGGCGAGCAAAAAATTATCTGGATAAAAGCAATGATAACATCCAAATTAGGGTAGAAATAATTTGCAGTGCAAACAACCGAGTAATGATAAGAACATCGAGCCCAATTTTTTTGAGTGTAACCAGGCCAATGGCAACAAGAACTATAGTCAGTAGAAGAAATATGTAATTGCCAACCACAGGAATTAAGAATAACGGTAACGCAATGAAGAGCCAAATAAAGCGAGCAAACGGTTTGCCAAAAGGAATAAGAAACAAATACAGGTCACGCCGCAATGATTTTTTCGACTTTTTTACATAGCTAAGAATTTCGTCATAATCTCCTTTTGCAAGAAGAAGAACATTTGCTAAATTCAGCAAAGTATTATTATGTGAGGGGTATATATCCAGAATTTCTCGATAATATCTAATACCGTTTTTATAATCTCGCTCATTTATTGCCATTTCAGATAAAATGGCGCGGGGAAAAAAAGCATTTGAATTAAGTTCCAAGGCTTGCGAAGAGTGATTATGTGCGTTTTCTAAATCGCCCTGAATATAAGCAGCCACTGCCTTGGCCTCATAGCAAACAGCACTATTATTGTCAGTTCGCCAAGCCTGGTTTTCCGATAGCAAAGGTTGACATTTATAAATTAGCCTTTTTTTTCCAACAGAAGCTAAAAACAAAATGCAATTTAGCTCTGTGTCAAACTTCGCTTGTTCTACTATATCATTTCCTATTTCATAATTACCATGAACAAGTTGCAAGTAAAGTTTATTTTTCAATTCAGTAGACATTAGACTTAACCTCAACGTTCAAATGCAGGTTGCAGTATGCGGCCTGCCTCTTGTAATGCTTTCAATCCTGCTGCCCCTAAAGCAACGAGTTCATCAAACGGTGTAAATACCACTATTGTAGCAAGAGCAGCTGCGGCTAGTATCGGCGCTGGTTGAACCTCTACATATGCCCCCTTGCTTATATTGCCCTTTACACCTGCTCCTTTGGCATTTATGTCAGCATAATTAATATCCGCGCCAATTGTTGAATAAATCCCTTTCCACTGGATATACATATTGGCAGAATAACCAGCAGAACATGAAAATCCACCTTTTGTAAAATTAAGTTCCGATGGAACCCTCACTTTTGCAACAAGCTCACCAGTGTCAAAATTGGCCCTCGCCATCAATGCTGGTTGATTAGCTTCATAAATGTTGCCGGCTCCAATTCCATCTATTCGTAATTCTGCACCTGGATTTGCATTGCTTGTAAATCGATACCTGGTAATTGCTCCAAAAGAAACGAGACTGGGCGGAGCCAAAAATTTAAACACCGGTTCTTGCTTTCGTCCATTGGTAATACCAATCGAAGGTATTTTTTCTGCTAACAACTTGGCCTCGCGCTCAGGAAAAGAAAAGGATGGCAAAGTCCACCACGGTTTTTCCTTTGGCGCAGTAACAGTGATGGACTGTCCCTTCTCGCGCAGGGCAGCGTAGGTGCGATTAGCATCTTCTTGTGCCTGTCTCTGCCGTTCTACCTCGGCCCGTTGCGCGGCCAGGAGTTGGGAGCGGTCTTTCCAGGCTTCCCAGGCGATTTCTTCTTTGCCTTCTTCGCGTTCGAGTTTGGCGTCCTGGCCATGATGGGAAGCGGATTGCGCCAGTTGCGCCTCGAGCATGGCCTTGCCTTGCAGGTAGTTCTGCACCTTGGCCTGGGCCGCGGCGGCGTTCAGGCTGGCGGCTTTTTGCGCGGCTTCGGCGGCCTGGCGGGCTTCCTCTTCCTTGCGCTGGCGTTGTTGTTCGAGCGCGTATGCGGTTGCTCCACTGATCGCTGCCAGCGCCGCCGCGCCCCACAGGTCTTGCCCGCCACTGGTCGAGGGGACAGAAGCCTGCGCAGCGGAAACAACTGGCGGCGCAAGGCCAAAGGTGGAAACAACTGGCGTCCGTGTGGCTGTGATTGTTGCTGAGGGCATAAGTGCAACCACCCGAACGCCAGTGGCGGTTGTGACCGGTGTCCGGGTTGGCGCGGGTGGATAGGTCGGTGCATTGGGCGCGGGGATGAAGATACTGGCCGTCTCGCTGCTCATATTCCCGGCGTAGTCAGAAGCCTTGATGACCACCTGGTATGCGCCAATGGGAGCGATTGTGCCGTCTGCAAATTTTCTGTTCCAGGTGATATTGGTGGCGAAAGCTTGCCCGTTGGTTTCATGAGCACGTGACACTTTTTGCCACCTGCCCTGCGGGTCGCGGATTTCAATTTCCACGCCTGCCAGCCCGCTGCCGCCATCGTTCACTTGCAAGCTGCCGCTTTCCCAAATATGCCAGGACTCAGTCAGTTGAATGCGCGGAGAGGCGCCATCCACCTGGAAGGATAAAGTTTCCCCTTCGACGGTGTTGCCCGCCACGTCGAGGGCGCGTGTGCGCAGGCTGTGGATGCCATCGCCAATCATCACAGGCGCATTATACGGTTGCCATGCGTCCCCGCCAAGGCTGTATTCAATTCGCGCGACACCCGAACCTGTGTCAACCGCCGAGGCGGAGAACGTCACTTGCGAGAGATACCATCCATTTATCTGCTCGCCGCTGAGCGCACCAGAAACTTGCGGCGGGAGCGTATCGACCTGCACCGCCTGGCTGATTTCGAGTATGTGCCCGGCAACATCCTGGGCGCGAAAGATGATCGAATGAGCGCCATCGCCCACGATCACAGGCGCGGTATAGGCTGTCCATGCGCCGTCGATCAGGGCGTAGGAAAATGCCTGGATGCCTGAAGCAGGCTGGGGGTCGGAAGCCGAGGCGGAAAAGGTCACCGGTGAGACATACCAGCCCGCTTCGCCCGGTGTCCCGCTCATTGCGCCGTCTATCTGTGGCGGTTGGGTGTCCACCCTGGCGCTGAGGTTACCCATGCGTGAGCTATCTCCCCAATCGGAAAGCGCCCAATAGGTGAAGGTGTTTTCGCCTTCCAGCAGGGGAATATCGCAGCCCGTACTCGCGCAGGCGAATATCTCGCCATTGCGCGTGCCTTCCAGCAGCAGGATTTGATGGCCTGCAACCGGTTCGTTGGCCGTTAGTGAGAGAAAAGGCGATGTCGCGCACCAGCCGTTATGCAGTGCGCAAGATTGTAAAGCGCCGCTGATGCTGGCTTCGGGGTAGGTGCGGGTGGTGGTGACGACTTCGGACTGCGTGCCGAGTTTGTACCAGTAGGTGGCGTCTCCGCAGGCGTTGCCGGGGGCTCTTTCCCAAGAGCAAACAATGCAGCCATCTGCGCATACGTCTGGTTGGCCGGCTTTTTTGCAGGCACACTCACCTGTTGCAGGGTCAATATAATTTGGTTTTGCCCACACTCCGTAATCATAGGTTTCGACATTGCTTTCAGTGACGGTGCGATCAGGCCCCAGATAGTCGTACATGGCCGCGCCCAGGCCTGCCAGGAGGGTCAGGGCTGTTAAAAACAATAACCAAGTGTGTTTGCCGGAGAAGGGTTTCATCATTCCCTGCCTGTGTTCGAGAAGTAATAGGTTAAAGTATAGACATCTCGGATGAAAAATCAAGTGACTTTTGTCACCTTTGGGTTTTTTAGCAGTCTTTTTGACTGGTTCTAATATTGCTTGCCCCGCGCCCAATTCTCACGTACAATCAAGCTACTCATCCACCCCCAAAGGACAGCTACCATGACCGACCTGAAAGCATTTGGCGAAAAACTATTTGCAAACCTTGAAACCGTCATCATTGGCAAGCGCAACGCCCTCGATCTGATCACGATCGGCCTGCTCTGCCAGGGACATGTGCTCATCGAAGATGTGCCCGGCGTTGGCAAGACGGTGCTGGCGCGCACCCTGGCAAAATCGCTCGGCTGCGCCTTCAACCGCCTGCAATTTACCCCGGATATGCTGCCATCGGATGTGACAGGCACCTCCATCTTCAACCAGGAGAACCGTAAATTCGAATTCCGCCCAGGCCCGCTCTTTGGGCAGATCATCCTGGCCGATGAGATTAACCGCGCCACTCCCAAGACCCAGGCTGCCCTGCTCGAAGCCATGGAGGAACGCCAGGTCACGGTGGACGGACAAACCCACATCCTTCCGCGTCCCTTCATGGTGCTTGCCACCCAAAATCCGATCGAATACGAGGGCACCTTCCCGCTGCCCGAAGCCCAATTGGATCGTTTCCTGCTGCGCCTGCGCCTGGGCTATCCCGGCGCAGCCGACGAGATTCGCATCCTCGAAAACCAGCAGTTGCGTCACCCGATCGAAAGCGTCGAAGCGGTTATCAGCGCCGATGAAGTCTTGCAGGCTGCCGATGCCGTGCGCGAGATTTTTGTCTCCCCGGCGGTCAAACGTTACATTATCGACATTGTTCATCGCACCCGTCAGCACGCCGATATTTACCTGGGCGCCAGCCCGCGCGGTTCGCTGGCTCTCTTTCGCTCGGCCCAGGCTCGCGCAGCGCTGCTTGGCCGCGATTATGTCTTGCCCGACGATGTCAAAGCTCTGGCGGGGGCCGTGCTGCCTCACCGCATGATTGTCAACCCGGCTGCCCGCCTGCGTGATGTGACCGCCGAAAAGCTGGTGCAGGAAATCCTGCTGGCGGTTGCCGTCCCTGGCGGAACCTTCAACGCCTGAAATGCGAAACCCGGCGCGCCTTTTTCTGCTGCTCCTGTTTGCAGTCGGCCTGGTCGGCACCATCATCAACGGGGCCGATCTATACGTTCGCCTGGCCTATCTGAGCGGGTTATTGCTGGGCGCTGCCTGGTTGTGGACATTTCTTTCCCTGCGAAAACTACGATTAACCCGCCAGGCGCGTTCCCTGCGCGCTTCGGTCGGCGATATGTTTGAAGAAAATTTCGACCTGTTCAACCAAAGCCGCCTGCCGCGCCTGTGGGTCGAAATCGAAAACCGCTCCAACCTGCCGCAGGCCGCGGGATCGCGCTTGCTTACCAATTTGGGGAGAAATCAGACGCGTTCTTATCTGGCCCGCACCTGGCTCACTCAAAGGGGCGTCTACCAGCTTGGGCCGACCACGCTGGCGTCTGGCGACCCGTTTGGCCTGTTCTCCGTTAAACGGACGATTTCCCACGCTGATTCCTTGCTCGTCCTGCCGCTGATCCTGCCTATCGCAGATTTTCCTTCCCCCGCGGGCTACCTGCCCGGCGGCAAAGCCATCCGCCAGAAGTCGCTCGAAATCACGCCCCATGCTGCCGGGGTACGCGAATATGTGCATGGCGACCCGCTCAAGCGTATTCACTGGCCGACCAGCGCCCGGCGCAACCGCCTGATGGTCAAGGAGTTCGAGCAGGATCCGCAGGCCGAAATATGGCTTTTCCTTGACGCCGAAGCGGCCATCCATCATGAACTGCCGGCCCCGTCCCTGGCGGCCTGGCACGATTGGACCCTGCAACGCCGGCCGCAGCTATCCCTGCCGCCGGCAACCATCGAATATGCTGTGGCCCTGACAGCTTCATTGGCTCATTATTTCATCGGTCAGCGCCGCGCAGTCGGGTTTGTGACCGAAGGTCCGGCCTACACCGTCATCCCCGCCGAACGCAGTGAACGACAGGAAGGCAAACTGCTCGAGACGCTGGCTTTTGTCAGGCCTGAAGGCCGCCTGCCGCTTGTCAGCCTGGTCGATTCGATCACGCCGCGCATCCCGTACGGGTCCAGCGCGCTGCTGATAACACCTTCATCACGGCAGGACATCCTGCTCGCGGTTGAAAACATTGCCCGGCGCGGGCTGAGTCCCGTTGTCATCCTGCTCAATCCGCAGACTTTTGGCTGGCATACTTCGAACGATGGGCTGGCTGAAAGCCTGCTGACGCGGGGTGTGCCGGTTTGCCAGGTTTCCAATGGCGACGACCTGGCCGAAAAACTTTCGACTTTTGCCGCTCAAAATCGTTCACAGGAGCAACCGTTATGGCGAAAACAACTATCCAGCCTCTCGATTTAGACTTTCAGGGCCAGGCGAGCGCGATTGCGGCCTATGCAATTCCGCATGCGGACGGGGTTGCGCTGGTTGAATCGGGTCCCGGTTCGACCGTCCCGGCCCTGGAGCGGGCGCTGGCCGTGCTGGGCTATGGTTTGCAAGACGTCACTCATGTTTTCCTGACCCATATCCATCTCGACCATGCCGGGGCGGCCGGGCTTTTATCTACGCGCGGGGCGCAGGTTTTTGTGCATTCCAACGGCGCGCCGCATTTGCTCAACCCTGAAAAGCTGATCGCCTCGGCCACGCGCATTTATGGCGATAAAATGCACAGTCTGTGGGGTGACTTTTTGCCGGTTGCGCCCGAAAAACTGACGATTCTGCAGGACGGCGACGAAACCTCCCTGGGCGGCAGCCTGAAGGTGCTGGCGCTCGATACGCCGGGTCACGCCGAACATCATGTTTCATATTTTGTGGATGGCTACTGCTTTACCGGCGATGTGGGCGGTATCCGCATTTCGACTTACCCCTACCTGCGCCTGCCCTTTGTGCCGCCCGAACTGCACATTGAACGCTGGCACGCTTCAATCGACAAACTGCAAGCCCTGAACGCGCGCCATGTTGTCCCGACCCATTTTGGCATTTTCGACGACCCCGAATGGCATTTCCCGGCCATTCACCGGGTCTTGAACGATGTTAACGCCTGGCTGGAGCGGGTCATGCCCGCGGACCCGCCGATCGAAGAATTGCGCCTAAAATTTGTCGATTGGATGGAAGAACAGGGCCGCGCGATTGGCCTGCCCGCCGACGTGCGCGAAGCCTACCTGCTGGCCAACCCGCTCGGCATGAGCGCGGACGGGTTGCAAAGATATTGGAGGAAGTTCAGGCTCTAAAATCGGTACAAACGTCAATTCAAAACGTGACAGAGGGGACATGACCTGATGAGGCCGCTGTGATAAAATTTGTATTGTGACAGGTGTTTTTCCGTGGCCTCTGTCACAATACAATTTAACAGCCTCTCGACTGCGCGGCGCTCGGGGCAACACCTTCCAATTTCCCCAAGGAGACTGAAAGCATGAAACACTTCCTCGACGTTGCCGATACTTCCCCGGCAGAAATCCAAGACATTTTAGATTTGGCCATCCGCTTGAAAAAGGAATATTTCGAGCATGGCAACCCGCCCTTGTTCAAGGGCAAAGTGTTGGGCATGATCTTCCAGAAGCCCAGCCTGCGCACGCGTGTTTCGTTCGATATGGCCATGCGCCATATGGGTGGCGACGCGATCTACCTTTCCCCCAATGAAATCGGCCTTGGTAAACGCGAATCGATTGCGGATATTGCCCGTGTCATGTCTGGCTATGTCCAGGTGATGATGGCGCGCGTCTTCGAGCATGCCCATGTTGTCGAGTTGGCCAAGTGGTCGTCGGTGCCGGTCATCAACGGCTTGAGCGATTTCAGCCATCCCTGCCAAGCGATGGCCGATGCTCAGACGATTATTGAGAAGTTTGGCTCAATGAAGGGCCTGACTGTCTCGTATGTTGGCGATGGCAACAACGTTGCTGTTTCGCTGATGCACATCGCGGTCATGCTTGGCGCGAATTTCACGATTGCCAACCCGGACGGCTACGACATGCCGGTTGTAGCCATCGAAACTGGCAAGAAACTGGCTGCCGTCAGCGGCGCGAAGATCAATCTGCTGACCGATCCGCACGAAGCGGTCAAGGGCGCGCAAGTCATCTACACCGACACCTGGACCAGTATGGGCCAGGAAGAAGAAACCGCCAAACGTGAAGCCGTCTTCCCGCCTTACCAGGTCAACGCCAAACTGGTCAGCGAAGCCGACAAGGATGTGATCGTCATGCACTGCCTCCCGGCCCATCGCAACCACGAACTGACCGACGATGTGGCCGATGGCCCACATTCGGCGATTTTTCCGCAGGCTCATAATCGCCTGCATGCACAGAAGGCGGTACTGGCTCGTTTATTGGAAGTGGCATAAACCCCCTCCCGCCCTCCGGGCACCCTCCCCCAGTTTCCGCGTCTCGACAACCGGCGGAAACTGGGGGAGGCCGGGGTGGGGGTTCTTTTCAGCCTCTCGACTGCGTGGCGCTCGGGGCAATTTCGCTCTCACCATACACAGAAAGGCAACAAATGAAAACCCAACAGTTTATTGAAATTGAAGAACAGTACGGCGCGCATAACTATCATCCGCTTGACGTGGTCATCGAGCAGGCTGAGGGCGCCTGGGTATACGATGTAGATGGCAACAAATTTTTAGATTGTCTTTCCGCTTATTCGGCGGTCAATCAGGGCCACGTTCACCCGCGCATTCTAAATGCCATGCTTGAACAGGCCAAAAAGGTCACCCTGACCTCGCGCGCTTTCCGCAATGACCAACTGCCCTTGTTTTACAAGGAACTCTCCGAATTTAGCGGCTACGAAATGTCGCTGCCGATGAACTCCGGCGCCGAAGCGGTTGAAACCGCCATCAAACTAGCCCGCAAGTGGGCCTATCGCGTCAAGGGTGTGCCGCGTCACCAGGCTGAGATCATCACCGTTGAAGGCAACTTCCACGGGCGCACCACCACCATCATCTCGTTCTCGACCGAACCGCTTTATCGGGATGATTTTGGCCCCTTCACCCCCGGATTTGTGACGGTTCCCTATGGCGACGCTGAAGCTTTTGAAAAAGCCATCACCCCCAACACGGCCGCCATTTCGATCGAGCCAATCCAGGGCGAAGCCGGGGTGGTTATTCCACCCAAGGGTTACCTGAAGAAGGTTGCTGAAATCTGCAAAAAGCACAACGTTCTGTTGATCGTGGACGAAATCCAGACCGGTCTGTGCCGCACGGGTCGAAAATTTGCCTTCCAGCATGAAGAAGGCGTTCGGCCTGATATGGTTATCATCGGCAAGGCGCTTTCGGGCGGTTTCTATCCGATCTCGGCTGTGCTGGCGGATGCGGACTTGATGGGCCTGTTCCAACCCGGCGAGCACGGCTCGACTTTTGGCGGCAACCCGCTGGCTGCCGCGATCGGCAGGGCTGCCATCGGCGTCTTACGCGATGAAAAACTGGATGAACGCGCCAACGAACTGGGCAATTACTTCATCGAGCAGTTGAGCGAAGTCCCCAGCAAGCACGTTAAAGAAGTGCGCGGACGCGGCCTGCTGATCGGCGTCGAACTGCACCCGGCTGCGGGCGGTGCGCGTCGTTTCTGCGAAGCGCTCAAGGCGCGCGGCATCCTGGCTAAAGAGACCCACGACCACGTTATCCGCTTTGCGCCGCCGCTGGTGATTGACAAAGAGACCATTGACTGGGCTTTGCCGAAAATCCGCGAAGTATTGCAAATGGATTAATTTCAAACCCTAAAGGTTTTACAGCCTTTAGGGTTTCTCTACCCACATGGAGGCTCTATGAATATCGGAATCCCAAAAGAGCGCCGCCCCTTTGAATATCGCGTAGGCGTTTCTCCGGCAGGCGTTGAAATTCTTGTTCAGCAAGGCCATACAGCGTACGTGGAACATGAAGCCGGGCTGGGGGCGGGCTTTAGCGATTTGGAATACGAGCGCGCCGGGGCCAGCATTGTTTATTCAGGCCACGAAGTTTATGGCCGGGCCGAGTTGCTGCTCAAAGTCACCCGCCCAGTACAGGAAGAAATCGAATGGCTAAACCCCGAAACCACCCTGATGGGTTTCCTGCACCTGGCTTCGGCCCGCCAGGGACGCGTCGAAGGGTTGGTGGAAAAAAAGACCACGGCCATCGCCTATGAGCAAATCCAGTTGTCGGATGGTTCGCTGCCGGTTCTGCATTCGCTCAGCCAGATTGGCGGACGCATGGCCCCGCAGATCGCAGCCCGTTTCCTGCAAAATAACCTCGGCGGCAAAGGCATCCTGCTTGGCGGCGTCGCGGGCGTGCCCCCTGCCGAAGTGATCATCATCGGCGCGGGCGCGGCCGGCACCAACGCGGCGATTGCCTTCCTCGGCCTGGGAGCGCATGTTACGGTGCTCGATAAGAGCATGGAATCCCTGCAGCGCGTTCACGACCGCTATCCGCAGATCGTAACGATGATCTCCACCCGCCGCAACATCGAACGCGCCTGCAACTACGCCGATGTCGTTTTGGGCGTGGTGCTTGTCCCCGGCGAACGCGCCCCAATCGTCCTTACTCGTGAAATGCTCAAGACCATGAAACCGCGCTCGCTTTTGATCGATATGAGTATCGACCAGGGCGGTTGTTTCGAAACCTCGCGCCCGACCACCCACGACCATCCCACTTATGTTGAAGAAGGCATCCTGCACTACTGTGTCCCGAACGTCCCGGCTGTTGTGGCGCGCACATCCACCCACGCTTTCGTCAATGCGGCCATGCCCTACATCATGAAAGTGGCCGAATGCGGTGCCGAAGCTGCCATTGCCAAAGATGCGAGCCTGGAGATGGGGGTTAACACATTCAAAGGCGAGATGAGGCACTTGCAGCGTTGGGTAGCCCCGGAAGAAGGAGAATAGCCAATGTCTTGGCAGAGCATCTATCAGTCACGTGTCTGTACAGCCGATGAAGCCGTTAAGTGTGTTGAAAGTGGAAATCGTGTTTTTCTGACCGGCAATGTTTCCATTCCAAAATTTTTATTGGGTGCGCTCGTCAAGCGCGCGCCCGAATTGCAGAATGTCGAACTCTGTCACGCCCTGACGATTGGCTCGGCGGAATACGTCAGCCCGGAGTTGGAAGGTCACCTGCGTGTCAATACGCTCTTTATCGGGCATAACGTCCGCAAGGCCGTCCAGGAAGGCCGGGCAGATTTTACGCCCGTTTTGCTTTCTGAATTCACCCTGCTATTCAAGAACAATGTCCTGCCATTGGATGTGGCGTTTGTGCATGTTTCCCCGCCTGATGAGCACGGTTTCTGTTCCCTGGGTGTGGAAGTTGGCCTGACCAAGACCCCCGCTGAATCGGCAAAAATTATTATCGCCGAGGTCAACGACCAGATGCCGCGTACCCTGGGCGATGCCTTCCTGCACGTCAGCCGCCTGAACTATATCGTACCGGTAAATTATCCCATTTTGGAGCTGGCGATGAGCGAAGACGGCGACCAGGCCGTGGTTGAGAGTATTGCCGGTCACATTGCCGACCTGATCCCCGATGGCGCAACCATGCAGATGGGCATTGGCGGCATTCCTGATGCGGTGCTTAAATATCTGTATAACAAAAAGGATTTGGGCATTCACACCGAACTATTTTCAGATGGCGTGATCGACCTGGTCGAAGCGGGCGTTATCACCAATGCCCGTAAAACCATCCATAACGGCAAAATCATCGCCGGTTTCATCATCGGCACCAAACGCCTGTATGACTGGGTCGACGACAATCCGCTCATCGAACTGCATCGCACCGAATACATCAACGACCCGTTTGTGATCGCCCAGAACGACCGCATGGTAGCGATCAACTCTGCCATCGAGATCGACCTGACCGGCCAGGTGTGCGCCGATAGCATCGGCTACAAACTCTATTCGGGCGTGGGCGGCCAGTTGGATTTTGTCTATGGCGCATCCCGCTCCAAGGGCGGCGTGCCCATTATCGCCCTGCCGAGCATGGCGTTGCTGAGAGACGGCACGAGTCTCAGCAAGATTGTGCCTGTCTTAAAGCCAGGCGCGGGTGTGGTAACCACCCGTAACCATGTTCGCTTTATCGTAACCGAGTATGGCGTGGCCGAATTGTATGGTAAAACCATACGTCAGCGCGCGCAAGCACTGATCAATATTGCCCACCCTGAATTCCGCGAAGAGCTGACCTGTAAAGCCAAAGAGATGAATTACCTTTAATAAATCGAAAAGCGGTTAAAATCGGGGCACAGGTTTTTCTGTGCCCCGATACTTTTATGTAAGGATAAAGAACTTATGGAACGACGCGCCAAAATTGTAGCCACCATCGGCCCTGCCAGCCAGGACGAAGCCACCCTTGAAAAATTATTCAAAGCGGGCATGAATGTTGCCCGGCTTAACTTTTCGCACGGTACTCACGAAGATCATGCCGCGCGCATCGCCAGCATCAGGCGGGTCTCAGCCGCCCTCGATATTTCTGTGGGCATCCTGCTCGATTTGCAGGGGCCGAAACTGCGCGTAGGCGTTTTGGCGGCTCCCATGCAGCTGACTTTTGATGAGCTGGTGCGGGTTTATTGCCAGGATGATCCGTTGCCGGATGGCGAGGAGCAGAAGATCTCCGTCACGTTTCCGGAACTTTTCGAATCAGTCCACGCCGGAGACCGGCTCCTGCTCGATGACGGCCGGCTTGTGCTGGTTGTTGTTTCCGTTAAGGGGCGCATTCTCTTGGCGCGGGTCGTGGTCGGTGGCACGCTGACCTCCAACAAGGGCATCAACCTGCCAGGTGTGCGCTTGCGTATTCCCGGATTTACCGAAAAAGATGAGGCCGACCTGGCCTTTGGCCTGGTGCAGGGTGTGGAAGCGGTCGCCATTTCGTTTGTGCGATCGGTGCAGGATGTCATCCACGTCCGCCACGCCATTAAACGCCTGTTACCTGCCAACCAGCCTCGCCCGCTGGTGATCGCCAAGCTCGAACGCCCGGAAGCGCTCGATGATCTCGACAACATCCTGGATGCGGTCGATGGGGTCATGGTCGCTCGCGGCGACCTGGGTGTGGAAGTGCCACCGGAGCGGGTGCCGATCATGCAGAAGCGCATCATCCATGCCGCCAACGCCAAGGCCAAACTGGTCATTACCGCCACCCAGATGCTCGAATCGATGATCTTTAACCCGCTGCCAACCCGCGCCGAAGCCTCGGATGTGGCCAATGCCATTTTTGACGGCACCGATGCGATCATGCTCTCCGGCGAAACAGCCGCGGGCAAATACCCGGTCGAAGCCGTAGCGATGATGGACCGCATTGCGCGCGAGGCGGAAAGCCACTTCCTCGAGTGGGGTCAGCCTGGCCAGCGCGAAACGGATGGCCTGGGCGAGACGGATGCCGCTGCCATGGCGCGCGCCGCCTATGCAATCGCCCGTGACCGCGATGTGGC
Organism: Anaerolineae bacterium; assembly: GCA_022013685.1. Lineage (GTDB taxonomy): Bacteria > Chloroflexota > Anaerolineae > Anaerolineales > Villigracilaceae > UBA8950. Next base: position 9,976 of record JAKLPV010000218.1, on the reverse strand, counting down.
CGGGATTACTGTCTTCACCATGCACGGCAGCACGGCCTGGTTGATGTCGAAAGTGCGCGCTCAGGTGCCGGTGATTGCCTTCACTTCAGATGAGAATACCTACCGCCAGATGTCTTTCCTGTGGGGCATTTTGCCGCACAGGATCGAATTTGTCGAGACTCTGCGAGCGATGATCGAGCATGTCGATGACCACTTGCTCGAAACGAGTAACTTCCGCCCCGGTGACCAGGTGGTCATCATCTGCGGTTTCCCGGTGGGAGCGCTGCGCAACCCGAATATGGCTTTGTTGCATACAATCGGGGAATAAATCAGAATTAGACTTCTTGTATAAGCCCTGAGCGGAGCCGCATGTTCTTTATGCGGCGTAGTCGAAGGGCAGTAACCAGTATCCAGGGGTCAGCCTTCGCTGGCTGAAATCAGAATTCCGGTTCCAATCAAGACACCGCCCAGAATGAACAGGGCGGTGATTTGTTCTCCCAGGAAGAACCAGCCCAGCAACGCCCCGAGCAGCGGCTGGGCGAAAAAGGTGAGCGAGGCGACTGCAGCCGGCAGGCGGGCGAAGGCGTAATTCCATAAAAACATGGCGATGGCGGTTGAGATGATGCCAAGGAAAAGGATTCCGCCGAGGATGGCGAGGGTGATCTGGCCCATGCCCTGCGTGGAGAGCTCCCAGATGCCGAGCGGAATGGTGATCGGCAGGCCGCCCAGCAGGAAAACGGCGGTGGCTTGCAGCAAATCCATCCCCTGTCCGCTGACTTTGCGCACCAGCACCGAGTAGAGCGCCCAGGTCAGGGCGGCGCCCAGCAGGGAGAGATTGCCCAGGAACAGGTCGGACGATAAATCGGCGGTGCGCGGGTCGATCACGGCCAGGACTCCCAGGCTGGCGACCAGGATGGCGAGCAGCCTGCGGCGTGTGACCGGCTCTTTGAGCAGCAGCCAGGCAAAGGGCAGCACGAGCGCGGGTGTCGCCGAAGTCACCAACGCGCCATTGGCGGCGGTCGAGAGTTTCGTGCCCACAAACTGGAATCCGAGCGAAATCCCATAGCCGACCACGCCAACCCAAAAGGCGGAGATGAACTGGCTGCGGTTGAGCGTGAACCCATGCCCTGGCAGGTTCGATGACCGCCCGCGCCAGGCGACCACCAGCCACAGGGCCAGGAAGCCCAGCGCGAGACGGCTGGTCAGCAGGGCGAAGGGCGGAATTACATCCAGCACGACTTTGCTGACCACGTACATGCCGCCCCAGATGGCTGCGGCGGTCAGCCCGGCCAGCAAGCCGGGCAGGCTGTTAAGTGGGGTTTTGGGCATGGCTTATCCTTGTGGTGACAGGTTGGGAATTGAAAATTAAGATATGCAGGGTTGGGATATCCGGCCGGCGCTTGGGTAGGGTCAAGAACACTTTGTAAATGGAGAGAGAACCATCTCCATACAAATGTCGTCCGGGTCATCGCTGTCGCATTTGATGGGCTGAAACCCAACCCGTTTGTAAAAGCGTATGGCGCGATCCTGTTTCCGGTCGGTCTGCAAGCGGATGCATCTGTAGCCTGTAGTTTGCGCGAAGCGCAATAACGTCTGCATTAATTGATATCCAATGCCGTGCCCCTGATAGGCTTCCAATAACCATAATCGTTTCAGTTCTGCCGTATCCCCCTCCAGCCGGCGGATCGCGCCCGTGCCGATCACTCGTCCTTGGTCCAGGGCTACGAGGAACAAGCCCTGGCGATCGAAGTAATGCGTTTGAGGGTTATCCAAGTCGAGGATGTCTCCCTGTTCATCGGATCGCTTGATGATCTCGTCAAGCGAAGCTTGCCATTGGAAGATGTTCCGCGCCAAGGACAAGATGACTCGCTTGGCCTCTGTAATCTGTTGCGGCTCGATGGGCTGAATCTGGACAATCATCATTCTTGGATATAGACCTATACGGTTGTGTGCCTGAAATGTAGCCCAATGGCCCGCGTGCATGCCGCGTTGGGCAGCATTTATAGTTTACACCGATACAATGCCAGTTGCTCATCTTCATGAATGATTGTTTTGATAAATTCCGAACCTAGCTGTTCCAGGATGCCTGCTGCTGCAACGGTTGTTGCATAGATTGTTTCATAACCTTGATCTAGCGCCAATTTCATGCCTGCCCGAACCAATTCTGTGCCGATGCCTTGGCCTCGATGAGACTCAACGACATATAATCCTCCTAATTCAGGTTGGAACTCTGGTAACGTCACACTTCCGCGCTCGCGTAAAATAATCGTGCCAGCCAGTTCATTGGATTCGAAGGCAATCAGGCGAATGTGGAGACGATCACGGGAAGCATCTTCAAAAAAAACCTGTTCTATCTCTTCTTGTGATGTGTCAGCATAAAATGTTTTTTGCAAGCGAAAACGAGCCCACTTTTTACTCGAAAACAAGCCCATTTGGTAAGTTACAAGATTAAAATTAACATTGAAAACGAGCCCATTTTAATTTTGAAAACAAGGCCATTTTCGGCACAAAAAAAGCACTGATGCTAGAATTGACTTGCCTGGCAGAGGATAGGGCAATGCTGAGGAGCAACCCGAGCGTTGCCAGGCGGCTATACAGCAGGGCAGGAAGAGCAGGTGTCTTTCTGCCTTTTTTTTGCCCTGCTGGCAGCCTGAAAGCGATAAACCTTCATCAACGTTATCAGGGATACCAGTCTGTCCCGGTTTATTCGGACTTTTCAGCCTGCATGCGCTGCCGGAAGCGATAAGACTCGCCCAGCAGTTCGATAATTTGGGCATGATGCGTAAGGCGATCGAGCAGGGCGGCGGTGAGGCGTTCATCTCCAAATACTTGTACCCAATCAGCAAACTTCAAGTTGGTGGTAATAATCATTGCCACGCGCTCATAAAGTTCGGAGCAAAAGGTGAAGAGTGCCTGGGCGCCATTGGCGGAGAAGGGAATAAAGCCGAGTTCATCAAGAACGATCATATCCAGTTTGAGTGCAGAAGCGATGAACCGATGCAAACGATGTTCATCTTGCGCCAGGATGAGCTCATTCACCAATCCGGCGGCGGTCCAAAAGCGCACCCGGCGTCCCTGGCGGCAGGCTGCTGCGGCCAACCCGATCGCAAGATGCGTTTTTCCAAGCCCAGGATTGCCGAGCAGGATCAGGCCTTGTTTTTTCTGGATGTATTCGCCGCGGGCCAGATCGAGAACCTGGGCTTTGTTCAGGGATGGCAGGCAGGAAAAGTCAAAATCGGCCAGTTCCTTGGACACAGGAAACCGGGCCATCTTGAGCCGTTGTTGCAGCATGTTCTGCTGGCGTTGATGGACTTCCTGTTCGGCAAGCGCCAGTAAGAAGCGTACATGGTCTTCGTTACTGCGTGCAGCATCAGTGGCAAACTGGGCATAATGCTTGAGAAAAGCAGGCAGGCGTAATTGACGCAGATAAGTTTCGAGCAGAAGATTGGTGTCCATGCTTACCTCGCTCGCAGCAGCTGGTTGTACTGATCAATGCAGACCGGCTGCTGGCCTACTGTGCCTAATTGGGGGTGCGCAAGATTGAGACTTTGCAGTAGTTCTGGGGGTGAGAGCAATTGTCGAAGGCACAACAGGACACCATCTAAATGCGGAGCGCCCATTTCCACCGCCTGGCAGACAGCCTGTTTCACAATTTCAGCCGAATGCTGGCGATGCAATTTCAAAACGGCAATGAACTCGCGGATCCCACTGCCGCCAGGCTTGTTGACACGGAGAGCGCTCAGCAATTGCTCATAGGCTTTCGGCCAATTTTGCCGCCATTGTCGAATCGGAATGGCGTAATCCAAGGCTCCCGGGCGTTGCTCAAGAAGACCAAGATAATGTAAGGGATCAAGAACGTCTTGTTCACGTGCAAAACAGCGTGGATGTTTAGCGATAGCCCGATCCATACTCAGGACTTCCACCCAAAATGGGTAGGCGCGTAATACCAATTGTTTGCCGCTATATTCGCTGGGAACCGAATAGCGATTGGTTTCAAAGACCACCTGGCTGTATGGGTTGACCTTCACAACCTTGCTAATACAAGCCCGATAATCTACTGCGGGAAGCGGCAATAAGGCCTCCTGTTCAGTTTGCCAGACTTCGGTCACCTGGCGGCTTTCTCCGCGCACACGCCGCTGCATATCTTGCTGGCAAGCCTGACGCAGTTGCTGATTCAGGCTTTCGAAGTCCGCAACATCCGGAATGGTGGCAAAGAAATTTCGCTGGGCATAGCCAACATCGCTTTCCACCCCACCTTTTTCGTGACCCTGTGCCGGGGTGCAATAATGGCTCTCGAACAGGTAGTAACTCCGAAAGGTGACAAAATTGGTTTGCTCCTGGCGAGTGTGCCCTGATAACACCCGAAAGACTGCTGTTTTCAGGTTGTCATAAGCAATCCGGCGCGCAACACCACCAAAAAAGTGAAAAGCCTGGATATGCCCTTCAAAGAATGCTTCCTGCTTTTGGAAGGGAAACGCCATCACAAAACGCGCTTTCGAGTGATTCAGGCGCATGACGAAGATTTGCACTTTCTGACGCTCTCCACCAACTACAGCGACCACCTCCCCCCAATCCACTTGCGCGTCCTGCCCTGGATCAAAGGCCAGCGGCAAGTAGGCCTGACGCTTTTTGCGCGCTGTTCGCTGTTCGCTGACATAGCGATGAATGCCGCCTTCGCTACCCTGATAACCTTCTGCACAAATCATCTCGTATATCTTGTGCGCGGTGTAGCGCTGCTTGCGTGGCTGCTTTTCACTCTCTGCAATTAATTCATCTATTCTCGGTTTGTAAGGTGCAAGTACCCGCGCTGATCTTTCTTGTTTCAGTTGGTATCCTGGCGGCTCTGGGTGCTCAAGCGCTTTGCGAACCAGATCTCGTCCATGACCATACTCCCTGCTGATGGCTCTGATACTCAGCCCATCTACATAATAGGCCTTCCGAATTCGTTCGTAGTTTTCCACCGTTTTCATCTCCTGTGTACCTCCGGCTTTCCATGTTACCGGAGGTACGCTACGGTGGGCCCGTTTTCGTTTTTAATTTTTACCCAGGGTGGCCTTGGTTTATTTTACAAAAAACAAATAATCCGGCCATTGGTCGCGGAACCATTTTGCCAATGTGGGTATGGTAGCGAGATAATCTGCAAGGAAACCAATTGTGATCATATTTTTCTTAATCAGGTTATGAGCTGTCAACGACAATTAGAAGACTCTGTTGGGCATTCTATTTTTGTTAGATTGGAGCCAAAGCAGCAAAGGGAGAACAAGAACGCTGGCTCTCGCCTTCCATTAGCCAATGGATAGTCCTGGCTAAGTTCATGGCAGCGGCAGTTGCCAAATGTTGCAGGTGTGTTTTTGCTAAACCAAGATAGCGTGATCGCCGCAAGTTGAAAGCGCGTGTTCCTTGTGAAATAGTACCTTCAATGCCTGCTCGCTTTTTGTAGGTTTGTTTGAATGTATCGGTTTTCTGTCTTTCATGAGCCACTTGAAGTGCCTCGTATTCGGCTTGAGGTTTGAAGCTTACCCTTCGAATGCCAAGTATCGACCGCGTACAATCGAATTGAGATGAGCAAATTTTGCAGTCATCGGGGGAAAATCGCACCTGAACATAATCATGACCAAATTTTTCCTTCCGAACACGCCAATTTTGGCTTTGTTTACCCTGCGGGCATGTGACAGTTTGTGTTTCCCAGTCGATGGCAAAGCAGTTTACATCAAACCCCGCTCCTTCTTTGGCTTGCCAACTGCCGCCACCACCCACAGGCCCAATTAAGTCAATGCCATGCACTTGTCGCGCATTAAGCAGATTATCCACGGAGATGCAGGCTCTATCAGCCAAATGCTCTTCTGGTAGCAAATCTTTGTCCGCAAGAGCTTGATGAAGTTTGTCCAGAATGCTCCCATCTTGTACTGTAGCTGGAGTTGTTTCAACGTGAGTGATGAGGTTGGGCCCGCTTTGGCTGCATGTTTCGGTTAGATGTACGGCGTACCCAGTCCAATTCGTATCGCGTTTTGTGCGATTGCGGGCTTCAATATCATCTGGTGAGACAATCAACAGCTTATGCGGCGGCAGATCTTTGTTCTCTCGCCATTGAATCTGCTCATCTTGGATATAGTATTGTTGAACCCATACACGGCGCAACACCTCTGCCGATGGCATTTCACGCAGCCAGATAGACGCTTCCTTATGGTGGATGATTTTCAACAAGTGCCACCCATCTTCTCCGATCTGCTGCTGTAGAGCTTGTTGTTTGCTCTTCTCTTTGGGCAGGCGGTAATTTTCAACACGCACGCTATACCGCTTAAACCAGTCTGGTGTAATTTGTTCCAATAACCAGTCTGGAGCCAATCGTGCCAAATCATCTAATACCCGTCGCATGGTTTCCCCTACACATTCCAAACGATTGAGTGTGCGTACAGCGGCCAAAACGTGAGTTGAATCCGTTCTTTGCTGTCGTTTATCGGCCAGCAAATCACATTCTTTTAGCTTCAGGATGATTTTCTCCAATAATTGCGTCTCCAAACCTCCCTTCAGTAAACGATCACGAAATGGACTCAATATCGAATAATGAAACCCTGAATCTGTTAATGGCAAACCTAGCCAATACTTCCAATCAATACGCCCGCGCACTGCATCGGCTGCTTCTCGATCTGTTAAACCTTCCATGTGTTGAAGCACTGTTACCAGTGCCAGTATTGCCGGGGATTGACCGGCCTGCCCTTGCGACGAGAATAACGTCTCAAAATCATCATCCTTGAACAATGGCCCCAATTTTTCGCGCAAGGTCATATATTTGCTCCCCTTTGGAAATGAAGCTTGTGCGACTTGGATGCTTTCCTCGGGGATTTCAAAACTATGCGGATGAAAAGTTGTCATGGGTTGCTCCTGAAAATCGTTTTTATCCAATTATGCCCGATCACCCCAAGTTTTTAATCTGTCTCTGTCTACCAATAACGAAGCAATAGAATGCCCAACAGAGTCTTCTAATTGTCGTTGACAGCCGGCCCCTACCGGTTTGCCCATGCTCTGGTTGGCCCCGACTGCATACAGACGACCCAGGTCTGAAGGCAGCCTTTTCCAAAATCTTGGCAACCAGTACCAGGTCAGGCTGGCTGCCAAAGCTGTTCCGAAACCAATCAGGAACAGGTGCGATTTGAGCAAGCGGAACGGGTCGTAGATTTCAAGAAGTTGATAACCAAGCCAGTGTAGCAATAGATTGTCTCCCAGTTCGGTGTATGGGGCGGGCGTGGACTACGCAGCGATCCGGTTGCGGCCTTCATTTTTTGCCCGGTATAAAGCCTCATCGGCGTTTTTCAGCGCGGAATCAAACGAAAGTTCCTGATTATGCTGACAGGCAATGCCAATGCTGATCGTAACATGGATCTTGTTTTTGCCATCGTCGAAGGCCGTTGTTTCGACTCCCTTGCGCAGCCGCTCGGCAATTTCGAGGGCGCGTGCGGGGTGCGTGTTCGGTAAAATGACGATAAACTCCTCGCCGCCGTAGCGGGCGAGCAGGTCAGTCTCGCGGACAGACTGGCGGCAGATATCGGCCAATTTGCGCAAGACGGCGTCCCCGGTGCTGTGACCAAAGCTATCGTTGACGACTTTGAAATAATCAATATCAAAGATCAGAATGGCGATGGGGTTGTGGTGCTTTTTGGCCTGTTCGAAAATGCGTTCCCCCATATCGAGAACATGCCTGAGGTTGTATAAACCTGTCAGCGTATCGGTAATCGACTGGTGGTGAAAGAGCTTTTGTTTTTCATCCGCGATCTCAAAAAGCCGGGCAGATTGGAGAACCAGTTCGTCCAGGTTCCCCTCTGAATCAGTATCGTCGACCAGTTCATATTGAGCTTCGGTGATGGATTCGCTCTTAAATTCCTTGCGGTGCATCTTGAGCTTCTTTTTGTGTTTGGCGGCGATGTAGAACATGCACAGATTCAAAGGACAGGCCAGGAAGGGGTTTAAGGCCAGATCGTACAGTTTCTTGTAGGCGGACAGCCCGTACAGATTGGTCCAGATGTAGGTATCCCCATTTTCGGCTGGCGTGATCTCCAGTGCTTCGGCGAACCCATTCTTGACGAACAGGTCGGTCAGGGTGTTCAGATCTTCGACCGAATCGGTTTCTTGAAAACCAAAGCCGTGTTCATTCAAATAGGCCACGACCTCCTGGCCAATATCGCGCATGATGACACCCTGGGTGAAGACATCATACTTGGCAAGGATTTTCCCGAAGGCGACAAGCACGGCCTCATACAGAACGGCATGGAAGTTTTTCATCTTCTCTCTTTTTCTACACTGTTAAAGTTGAGTGAACGGGGATTGCCCAACGGTTTGCGGCCTGCCCTGATGGTTCGTCCCTGGCTCACCGTGCCGAAGCGAAGGGCATCCCGGTGAGCGCGCGGGGCGATTTGCCGGGCGCTGGATGAACGCAAACCACGCTTGCGTTTGAAAGGCCTTCCATTTGAGCGTCGAAATTGACCTGCAAGTTCATATCCTGTTTATTGTTTTTGAAAGGTACATGGGCTTTTGTGCTATTTTATAACCAGGTAGCCGCCAATCAATAAAACCACAATTCCTATAATCCGAGTTGCTTCAATGGGTCGGGCTGTTACTCCCAACCATCCAAAAGAGTCTAATAAAACCCCCGTCAGAAGTTGCCCAATAATGATAAGAGCCAACATGGTCGTGGCGCCGAGCCGAGGTAAAGTTATGTTTATGCTTTGATAAAGAATCAACCCAAAAATTCCCGCACCTAACATATACCAGGGCAAAGTATTCCAGTCACGGATTTTTTCGCCACCCCGAAACACTAATAAAATTAGAGAAAGAATAAGCCCGCTCAAATGAACAATTACACTGCTTGCCGTTCCGCCGATTTTTTGGCCCATTGCTCCTGCAATGGGCGATTGGATACCTACTGCAATGCCGCCGATTAATCCTACTAAAAGTACCAGTCCCAATTCTCGCATTTCCATGTCTCCAATATGCCAGGGTATGTCAAGGATTTTTTTTGCTCCTGGTTGCGCACCGGTTTGCGGCCTGCCCTGAGCCTATTATCCCGGTGATCGCGCGGGAGGCTTTGTTCGGCGGCATTTCCTTGAACTCCGAAAGCACATCGCCGCAATATTTACCATCTTATCAACCATGCTGGAAAACCCATACTCGACCAGTTTTCACTTATTCGGATTGAAGTTCCGCTTGGGCCTGATGGATAGATGGACATCTCAATACAAGGGAAGCCTCTTTCAAGAATCTGAAAGATATTTCTGAATATCGTTTCGTTTGCGCAAGTAGTTTTTCTGAAAGTAGATTCGACAATAACATACGACCCTTGCAACTGAATAAAACCTGGTTGCCGTTGCTCCATATATTCCAGGACAGTGTCAATATCATCAGATGTGTAGTAAGTATAGTCAGTTGCCATCGTCATTTTAGATGTCGGTTTGATTTCTTTTTTCACGAGATGGCTGTTTGGGTATTTCAGTAAATATATTTCGTAACTTGTAAATACTTTAGAAGATAACCGATAGGCGACCAATGGTTGAGTTAAAACCACCCAGAGCGCCAGTAAAGTAAAAAGCACCAGCAATAATAAAATGATACGACGCCTGGACACAGTTTCCTGTATTTTCATCACTGATTCTTTACCTGCCCAACGGTTTGCGGCATGCCCCGCATGTTCCTGCGGACTGGGAGCTGGGCCGGGCGTGGACTCTGCCTGGGAGCAGAAAAAACTCGTAGCCAGGGAAAAATGCTTGACTGCGAAGTGTCCCGCACGCGGCAGTCTCCAGCGTCAGGTAAACGCTTTTTGGGGTGGCGTTCTGTTGTGCAAGGCTTGCTGGCTGTAAAAGAAGCTGCCTGCATAAAACTTGAAAAGGAACTTAAGGAATGCCGAAAAAATAACTTACTCTTTTCATACCAGCTTTTTTTCTTTCCTGTAGAGCTTTTGATTCTGTACATCAAGTGGGGCGAAAAAAGCCCATTTTGATACCTCTTT